>NZ_FPJP01000028.1:0-87754 GCF_900119325.1 Burkholderia sp. NFPP32
CGACATTCACGGGGCGTTCCTCAAACTCGGTTGCTGCCTGATTTGCTGGAATACCCTCCGGCGCGCCGAACAGCCTTTATGAAACCGTCTCTAAGGCCGAAGCAGAACAACTGCGGCCACAGCAATGGAAAGGAGGGGCGTAATGAGATACATGATCGCTGTAATCAGTCTGGTCGCCCTGCTGCAAGGATGCACAGCACAGACTTCGCGTCGGTCGACCTTTGGGCTTGGAGATTTCATGAGCTCAGCGCTCAAGGAATTGCCGTATGACTCCCTAGCCCAAGTCATCTACCAGATTGATGACCACCGCTTTGTGACGTTGGAACGTTATCGAGACTGTTACCACGGGGAATCGTACTACAACGATACCCGTTCCGGTATCAGAAAGTATTTAGGACGTGGGCATTTTGAAAATTTCCAGGGCCGTATCATTAACGCCGATCCGACTGGAATGAATATCGTTTTGCCCCTGGCTTATCCACCGAGAGCATTTTGCGGTAACGGTGAAAAAGGTTGCGTAGTGCCATTTTGGTACTCGACGGACGGCGGAAAAACCTTTGATACTAAGGTTTACATGGAGCGCAGTTTTGATGCCTTCGAGGATTCGAGGGGCTATGTGGTGGCAGTCACAAGCGACAAGCTGTTTGTGGCAAAGAAATATCAATACAGATTGGATCGCCCGGAATACGATTTAAGCGTGCGGCAATATCCTCTTGTCCGTGCTGTTGATCCTAGCAAGCCTCACCCACCAATCTTTGAATCAGACAGTGGTTGGGCATCCCAAAAAAAGCTGATGCCGGACGGGCTGCGCACGCCCTCAGGCCAGGATCGCGTCACTTGCGATACGTCGATCAAGCCGACTAACCCGGATGCACCATTGGTGCCTCAGTGAAGCGCAGGCTCTGATGAAAAATGCCACTTCCATAATCGCACTGGTCACCCTGATGCAAGGGTGTGCGGCGCCAGAGCCGAAGCATTCGGTTTTCAGTCTTAGCAACTTTAGGAGTTCGGCGCTCAAGGAGTTGCCGTATGACTCGCCACCCCAAGTCATCTATCGAATTGACGACCGCCGCTTTGTAACGCTGGAACGTTACCGGGACTGTTATCACGGGGAATCGTATTACAACGACACCCGTGCCGGGATTCGAAAGTTCTTAGGGCGGGGCCTGTTTGAAAATTTCCAGGGGCGCATCATTAACGCCGACCCGACTGGAAAGAATATTGTTTTGCCGCTGGCCTATCCGGATGGATTGATTTGCGGCAACGGTGAAAAAGGTTGTGTGGTGCCATTTTGGTATTCGACAGATGGTGGAATAATCTTTGCCGCGAAGGTCTACATGGATCACAGTTTCAATGCGTTTGAGGATTCGAAGGACTATTCGGTTTTTGTAACAAAAGATCGACTCTATGTCGCAAATAGGTCTGCGGACGGTGACGCGTACGTTGTCGAATATCCGATGATTCCAGGCATTGACTTAAGCGGCCCCTATCCGCCTGGCGTCAAGGGCGGGAGCTTTGCAGCATCAAAGCGACCAAGTGTTTTTTCAAAGCTTCGCACGCCCTCCGGTCAGGACCGCATTACCTGCGACGCATCGATCAAGCCAACGAACCCGGACGCGCCACTGGTGCCATGAGGCGCGCGAAACTTACAACAAAGACCCATGATGAAATCCCTCGGTTGCCTGAATAAGTTATATAGCATTTTGCTACCTGTAGCCTTGCTGTTGTCAGGAAACGCATTTGCTCAATTCGATAATAAATTATTTGAAACGACGCTAGACCAGAAAGTTTGGAAATATGCGGGCCGAAGTTTCGGCGGTGACGATGTCTACGTTGATGCAAAGCGAGCCAGACGCGGGGCGCATAATTCGAATGTCGTTTTGGCCGCGGTTCTGGTAAATAGAATGAATTGCTCTGATCATGACGCGGCACAGACTCGCGAGGAGGCAAGGGGCCGATGTATGCAATCGTTCGGCTATGCGTCCACCATTGAAGGCAAGAGCTACTGGTGTGGAGATGGTTATAAAAAGAACGAGGTTGCTACGTTTTTTACTCTCCGGTTTGATGAATACGACGGGAAAGGGAATATGGTGAGTGACTCAGGCCAACGCAAAGACATGAAGCCGCTCTCTATTGATTTGATCGAGCCGGATACGCCGTCTGTGCGGGCGAGAGCGTGGCTTTGTCGGAACATGGATAACCTTCAGTCTAGTTCAGCAGTTTCAGGCGAGGGCCAGCCATGACCCAGCTCCGACGTGGCGCGCAGCACTCACTATTACGAGGACCTTCCCCATGAAAACACCCGTATGCCTGGGCGATGCGACGACACATGGCGGTGCCGTCAAGACCGCATCATCGACATTCGACCTCGACGGCCGCAAGGTAGCGCTGCTTCATGACGTCGTCTCGTGCCCGGAGCACGGCGACAACCCGATCGTCGAGTGCGCCGAGGGTTACAGCGAAGGCGGCCGCAAATGGGCGGTGCATATGTGCCGAACGCGGTGCGGCAGCCAGGTGATCGCCAGCAGCACAGGGATGAAAATCGCATGAAGCGCACGTGGACGGTCCCGAACGTCGGGGAATATCAGTACGGCAAGCCACCGTCGATCTGGTGGTGCGTACTTGCGATCGTCGTCATCCAGATCGCGGGCATGCTCATTGCGGTACTCACGTGGGAGCAGGGCAAGCCGGTGATATCCGAACTCTTCTTCGTGCGCGCGTTGCTGTTGCCGTTGCTGGTGTCGGGTGCCGTGTGCGGCGTGATCTATTGCAGCTACGAGGAGTGGATCGAGCGGGTCGACTGGTGGAATTTCCTGTGCCGCAGCGAGCGGGCGACGTGGCGGCGATGGGCGCAAGCTCACGTGGTGATCGTCGATAGCGTTGCGTTGACGCCGGAGCCCGAGTTGGCTGAACGTCTGCTGGGCCTGGAGGGCAGTGCGCCGATGAATCCCGGCAAGATCCTGGCGTTGCCGGCATCGAACGGTTCGGCAGGCGTATCGCGGCTCGAACGGGTGCTGGAGCAACTGCTGACGCCGTTCGCGGCCAGCCTTGCGCGTCATGCGCGGAGCCGTGTCGTCGATGTGATCCTGCAATCGGCCGGCAAGGAGGATCTGACCGAACTCCGGGCCGTCTGGAAGAGGCTGAACCTGCCCGACCTCGTGCAGTTCGGATGGGTGCCGTTCGGTGCGAAGCAGACGAGCATCCAGACGTGGTTCGACGAAGGCCGCAAATCCGATTTCCGGCTGTTGCTGGCCTGTCAAATGCATGCGGAGGGCGCGGAGCCGGCATGGTCGGAGGCCGCCGTGGCGATGTTGCTCACCTCGCCGCGCGTGATCGAGGACTTCAACGGAAAACTCCGGCCTCAGGCGCGTTTATTCCGCCCGATTGCGATGCCATTCGATTCCGTGGTGGACGCGCTGGAAACGCTGTTGGCATCGGAGCAGACGCCGCGCGTGCGCATCAGGCACGCGTGGCTGAGTGATCTGCCGCCCCCGGGTCGGCATGCGACGCTCGGCGCCATCAAGGATGCAGGACTGGAACTGCCGGTGCACGATGTCGACCGCGCGATCGGCAAGCCGGGGCCGGTGAATGAGCTATTGCTTCAAGTGCTCGCGGCGCAGATGGTGGCACATGGCCAGGGCGCACAACTGGTTGCTTCGCCGAACGCTCAACAGATGCGGCTGAATTTGGTCGGAGCGCAGAGCGCACCGGTGCCTCGCGTCGAGGCGGGCTATATGCGTCGGCTTAGCTTGTCGGTAAGCGTGGGCGGGAGTTGTTGCCTGATCCTGATCATGGTCGCGCTTAATGCTCTCAATGCATCCACAGGATGGTTCCGGGCCTGCCTGGCCGGATTCGTATTGCTGTTCCTCATCCAGCTTGGCGGTTCGTTCCTGAGGCGTCGCCTGCTGGAAGACGATTTTTACCGGCAACTGCGGCGCATGGGTGCTTGGATATGAGGCCGCGTGATGTGTGGCACGGCACCAAGCGCGCGACGATCGAATAAAAATTAGAGCAAACGCTCGAATCCGGACGCGCGAAGCAGGCGCGATCCGGCGACATCCGAGACCTTCGGCAAGCCCGCTGTCAGCCGATTGCGCCCGACGCGAAGCGCGTCGCATGCGTCAGCTGCGCGCCTCGACATCCACGAAATTCCTCCTTGACTCTCGCCGTTCAGCAGATATCCTTCAACCCATAACCAACGGGTTATGAATCAGGACATGCAGAACGCTCACGACATGCTTTTCCGTACGCTTGCCGATCCGACGCGCCGCGCGCTGTTCGAGCGGCTGTGCGAGGAGGGCGAGCTGACGGTTGCCGCGCTGACGGCCCATGCGGGCGTCTCGCAGCCGGCCGTGTCGAAGCATCTCGGCGTACTGAAGCAGGCCGGGCTCGTGAATGACCGTCACGAAGGCCGGCAGACGCACTACAGCGCACAGCCGCAAGCGCTGGCCCCGCTGATCGACTGGACGAGCCAGATGGCAGGCTTCTGGCAGAACCGGTTCGACGCCCTCGAAGATCTGCTCAAAAGGATGGATCAGTAATGAACCAAGCCACCACCGAAACGCGCTCCGTCGTCGTCGAACGGGAGCTGCCTCATCCGCCGGAGAAGATCTGGCGCGCGCTCACGCAACCGCACCTGATCGAGGCGTGGCTGATGAAGAGCGACTTCGAGCCCGTCGCGGGCCGCGCCTTCAGCTTTCGCGCGGACTGGGGCTCGGTCGCCTGCACGGTCCTGACGATCGAGCCGCAGCGCGCGCTGTCCTACACGTGGGCCGCTTACGGCCTCGAAAGCGTCGTCACGTGGACGCTCACGCCGACGCCGGCCGGCACGCACCTGCGCATGGAACAGGTCGGCTTCCGCGCGGATCAGGAGCAGGCGTACCGCGGGGCGCAGCACGGCTGGGTGCGGTTCTTCGAGTCGCTGGAACAGGTGCTGGCGCGCCCCGACGAAGGCACGGAGGCCCGCGCATGAGTACAACGAACCTTCAACCGTCGGAGCGCATCGACGCGCTGATCGCCGGCATCGCCGACTGGCGCGGCCCGCTCTTCGCCGACCTCCGCCAGACGATTCTCGCGGCCGACGACGGCATCGTTGAGGAATGGAAATGGATGGGCAGCCCCGTGTGGTCGTGCGACGGGATGATCGCGGTCGCGAATGCGCACAAGGGCAAGGTGAAGCTGACGTTCATGCACGGCGCGCATCTGCCCGATCCTGGCGGGCTGTTCAATGATGGCCTCGAAGGCAATGCGCGGCGCGCGATCGATTTCTTCGAAGGCGACCGGATCGACAAGCGGGCGCTGAAGACCCTCGTGCGCGCGGCGATCGAATACAACCGCACGCATCTGAAGAAGAACGCGCGAGGAGCGGGCGCGAAGGCGCGCGGCGACAAGGCGGCGTGACGCGCCGGACGACCGGCAACATCGCGTAACGCGCGATGAACCAAAAAAAGCCCGACACGAGGTCGGGCATCCAAATCGGCCGCAACCGCCGCGAGCGGCTGCGGCACCTGCAAAAGCAGGGCGCTTACGCTGCGAGCAGTGAGCGCAGCACGAACGGCAGGATACCGCCGTGCTTGTAGTAGTCGACTTCGATCGGCGTATCGATGCGCAGCAGCACCTGCACGCGCTGCGTTTCGCCGTTCTTGCGGTTGATCACGAGCGTAACGTCCTGCTGCGGCTTGAAGTCGTCGCCGAGGCCTTCGATGTCGTACGTCTCGTCGCCGGTGATGCCGAGCGATTGGACGCTGTCCGAGCCCTTGAATTGCAGCGGCAGCACGCCCATGCCGACCAGGTTCGAGCGGTGGATCCGCTCGAAGCTGCGTGCGATCACGGCCTTCACGCCGAGCAGTTGCGTGCCCTTCGCGGCCCAGTCGCGCGACGAGCCCGTGCCGTACTCTTCGCCCGCGAACACGACGGTCGGCGTATCGGCGGCGATGTACTGCATCGCTGCATCATAGATCGACTGCTGTTCGCCGCTCGGCTGGTGGATCGTCAGGCCGCCTTCGACGCGCGTGCCGTCTGCCTTCACCGGGATCATCAGGTTCTTGATCCGGACGTTCGCGAACGTGCCGCGCATCATCACGTCGTGGTTGCCGCGGCGCGAGCCATAGCTGTTGAAGTCGGCCTTCTGCACGCCGTTTTCCTTCAGCCACTTGCCGGCCGGGGAATCTTCCTTGATCGAGCCTGCCGGGCTGATGTGGTCGGTCGTGACCGAGTCGCCGAAGATGCCCAGTGCGCGCGCGCCCTTGACCGACGGGATCGAAGCGGCCGGTTCCATCGAGAAGTCGTTGCCGAAGAACGGCGGCTCCGCGATGTACGTCGACTTCGGCCAGTCGTAGACCTGGCCCGATTCGCCCTCGATCTTGCTCCAGAGGTCGCCCTTCTTGGTCAGCTTCGAGTAGTTGTCCTCGAACTTCTTCGGATCCAGCGCGAACTTGAGCAGCGCGTTGATTTCGTCGCTCGTCGGCCAGATGTCGCCGAGGTAGATGTCGCGGCCGCCCTTGCCCTTGCCGACCGGCTCGGTCATCAGGTCGCGCGTGATGTTGCCGGCGATCGCGTACGCGACGACGAGCGGCGGCGACGCGAGGAAGTTCGCGCGGATGTTCGGGTGGATACGCGCTTCGAAGTTACGGTTGCCCGACAGCACGGCTGCCGCGACGATGTCGTTCTTCGTGATCGCTTCGTTCAGTTCCGGCGTCAGGTCGCCCGCGTTGCCGATACAGGTCGTGCAGCCGTAGGCGGCGACTTCGAAGCCGAGCTTCGACAGGTAGGGCAGCAGGCCCGTCTTCGTCAGGTACTCGGTGACGATGCGCGATCCCGGCGCGAGCGACGTCTTGATGTGCGGCGCGACGGTCAGGCCGGCTTCGACGGCCTTCTTCGCGAGCAGGCCGGCGGCCAGCAGCACGCTCGGGTTCGACGTGTTCGTGCACGACGTGATCGCGGCGATCAGCACGTCGCCGTTCTTCACGTCGACGCCGTTGCTCGTCGTGTACTGCGTGTTCAGGTCATCCGCCTTCTTCGCGAAGCCGTTCTCCGCGACCGGCTTCGAGAACAGGTCGGTGAACGTCGACTTGACGTTGCCGATCTCGATGCGGTCCTGCGGGCGCTTCGGGCCGGCCAGCGACGGTGCGACCGTCGCGAGGTCGAGCGTGACCGTCTTCGTGTAGTCGATGTCGCCGGCCTTCGGGATGCCGAACAGCTTCTGCGCCTTGAAGTAGTTTTCGAACGCGGCGATTTCCGCCTTCGTGCGGCCCGTGCCTTCGAAGTAGTCGATCGTCTTTTCGTCGACCGGGAAGAAGCCCATCGTCGCACCGTATTCCGGCGCCATGTTGCCGATCGTTGCGCGGTCCGGCAGCGACAGCGACTTCGTGCCTTCGCCGAAGAATTCGACGAACTTGCCGACGACCTTCTCCTTGCGCAGCATTTCGGTGATCGTCAGCACGAGGTCGGTGGCCGTCACGCCTTCGCGCAGCTTGCCCTTCAGCTCGACGCCGACGACGTCCGGCGTCAGGAAGTACACCGGCTGGCCGAGCATGCCGGCTTCGGCTTCGATGCCGCCCACGCCCCAGCCGACCACGCCGATGCCGTTGATCATCGTCGTGTGGCTGTCCGTGCCGACGAGGGTATCCGGGTAGTACACGGTGTCGCCGCCGTCCGCCTTCTTGTGGACGCCGCGCGCGAGGTATTCGAGGTTCACCTGGTGGACGATGCCGACGCCCGGCGGCACGACCTTGAACGTGTCGAAGGCCTGCATGCCCCACTTCATGAACTGGTAGCGCTCGTTGTTGCGCTGGAATTCCAGTTTCATGTTCAGGTCGAGCGCGTCCTTCTGGCGGAAGTAGTCGATCTGGACCGAGTGGTCGACGACGAGATCGACCGGGACCAGCGGCTCGATCTTCTTCGGGTTCTTGCCGGTGCGCTCGGCGACGCCGCGCATGGCCGCGATGTCGGCGAGCAGCGGCACGCCCGTGAAGTCCTGCAGCACGACGCGCGACACCACGAACGGAATCTCGTCGACGCGCTTCGCGGTCGGCTTCCAGTTCGCGAGCTGCTCGATGTGCTCTTCGGTGATTTTCTTGCCGTCGTAGTTGCGCAGCACGGACTCGAGCACGATACGGATCGACACCGGCAGGCGCTCGATCTTCGTCTTCAGCTCCTTGCCGAGTTGCGGCAGCGAGTAGAACTTGCCTTTGCCGGAACCGCTGTCGAATTCCTTGAGGGTCTTGTGGAGATTGTGGGCCATGGTGATTTTCCTGGGTTTAAGGCTAGGAAACAACGTGTCCTGTAGATGACGGCTATATCACATACAAGTCGACGTACTCATCGACCGGCATCGCTTCGAGCTTTGCCTGGTCCAGCGACACGTCGAGAATCGCTTGTTGCTGCTTTGCCGGGAAGCGGCGGGCGAGGTTGGTCCTGAACTTCTCGACCAGCAGCGGGATGCCGTCCGCGCGGCGTCGCTTGTGGCCGAGCGGGTATTCGACCGCCACCTCGGCAAGCTTCGATCCGTCCTTGAATTCGATCGTCAGCGCATTCGCGATCGATCGCTTGTCCGGATCGTGGTAATCCTTCGTGAACTGCGGATCCTCGACGCACACGGTTTTCGCGCGCAGCGCGTCGATGCGCGGGTCCGCCGCGGCCGCATCCTCGTAGTCGGCCGCGGTCAGCCGGCCGAACAGCAACGGCACGGCGACCATGTACTGGATGCAGTGGTCGCGGTCGGCCGGATTGGCGAGCGGGCCCTGCTTGTCGATGATGCGGATCGCGGCCGCATGCGTGCGGATCGTGATCCGGCCGATGTCGTCGATCGTACGGCCCGCCGCGGCGAGCTGCGCGTGCAGCTGCAGTGCGGCCTCGGCGGCCGTCTGCGCATGGAATTCGGCGGGGAACGCGATCTTGAACAGCACGTTCTCCATCACGTACGTGCCGTACGGGCGCTGGAAGCGGAACGGCTGCCCGTCGAACAGCACGTCGTAGAAGCCCCAGGTTTTTGCGGTGAGCACCGACGGGTAGCCCATTTCGCCGGTTTTCGCGATCAGCGCGAGGCGCACCGCGCGGGACGTGGCATCGCCGGCCGCCCACGACTTGCGCGAGCCCGTGTTCGGTGCGTGGCGGTAGGTGCGCAGCGCGTGGCCGTCGACGAACGCGTTGGATACCGCGTTGATCAGCTCGTCGCGTGTGAGCCCGAGCAGCCGGCCGACGACGGCCGTCGACGCGACCTTCACGAGCAGCACGTGGTCGAGCCCGACCGCATTGAATGAATTCTCGAGTGCGAGGCAGCCCTGGATCTCGTGGGCCTGGATCATCGCGACCAGCACGTCGCGCATGAGCAGAGGCTTCCGGCCGGCCGCGACGGCCGTGCGGGAGAGCCAGTCGGCCGTCGCCAGGATTCCACCGAGATTGTCGGACGGATGGCCCCATTCGGCGGCGAGCCAGGTGTCGTTGAAGTCCAGCCAGCGGATCATCGCGCCGATGTCGAACGCGGCCTGGACGGGATCGAGCTGGAAGGACGTGCCGGGCACCTTCGCGCCGTTCGGCACGATCGTGCCGGGCACGACGGGGCCGAGCAGCTTGGTGCAGGCAGGGTAGGACAGCGCCTCGAGTCCGCATCCGAGCGTGTCGATCAGGCAATGACACGCCGTCTCCAGCGCGAGCGCGCTGTCGATGCCGGTGTCCAGCACGTAGTCGACGATATCGACGAGTACCGTATCCGGAGCAGGGCGGACGTTGGAGACCGGGGCGGACATCGAGGGGCCGGGGAGGAACGCGCTTAGTTCGTTGCCGGCTTCAGCTCGTTCGACTGCGTCGGTGCCGGCGTGCCTTGCGCCATTTCCGGCGTCACGCACTCGTCCGCGAGGCGCTCGCCGCCGTTCGCGTCGGAGAACAGCATCGCCTTGGACGGGATCACGACCAGCTTGAAGCCTGCTGCCGGATCGTAGAACGTGTCGGCGCCCGTCGTCGTGGCTTGACGCGGCAGCTTGTAGTTCTTCTTCGCCCAGTGAACCGTGACGACCTGGTCGCGCTTCATGTCGCCGGCGAGGTCGAACGACAGGCCATCCTTACAGGCCCACTTGACCGCGCCGTCCGGTACCGGATCGACCTTGGCAGCGGCGCGCGCCTGCGCCTTCTTGCTGCGCGGGATGATGCGCTTGGCCGGCGCCGGGCGCTTGGCCGCGGCCTTCTTCGCGGTCGTGGTGGCCGTACCCTGGGCAAACGCGCTCGGAGCCGAGACCAGCATCGTGGCGGACAAGGCGCCGATGGCGGTAGCGATCAGGAGTTTCTTCATGGAGTCAGAACCTTTCGATAATCAGTTGACAAGGGCCGGCAATCGAAGCTGCCGGCCGGTTTGAAACTGCACGCGCCCCGAAAGCGCGCAGCGGCCGCTATTTTCACCTATTTGGCCGCGCATATTTCAGGTTTTCGGGCTCCGTTACGTTTTTTGTCGTTTCGCAAACCTCTGTCCGGTTCGCTCCTCGGCGAATGCATGAAATTCGTGTATCGGCGCGGCGGCGCGCGCTCACTGCGCGTCGCCCGCGGCGGCCGGGCCGAACAGCGGCGCGGCCTCGGCCGGTACGGGCTGGCCGGTGGCCCGCGCGCGGCGCAGCACCGACCAGTAATAGCGATAGCTCGCGCGATCGTGCAGCGTATCACCGTGGCGCGTCGGGCCCCAGTCGGCGGCCTGCGCGGCGAGCAGGATCTCGGCGGCCAGCACGACCTCGTCGGTGCGCGGCGCGAATGCGTCGACGATCGGGCGGATCTGCGCGGGGTGGATGCTCCACATCCGCGTGAACGCGAATTCGTCGCGCGCGCGGCGCGCATCGGCGGCGACGACGCCCATGTCGCGCACCTCGGTCGTCACGTTGTGCGACGGCGTCTTGCCGTGCGCGTGGCAGGCCGCGGCGATTTCCAGCTTCGCGCGGCGCACGAGCGGGTGTTCGAACTGGCCGGGCGAGCGCATCGCGGCATCGGGAATCGCGCCGTGGTGCGCGGAGACGAAATCCATCAGCCCGAAGCTCAGCGTGCCGACCATCGGCAGCGCGGCGAGGGCGGCCGCCTGTGCGAGCGCGCCGTGCGTCTCGACCAGCACGTCGACCGGGATCGGCTGCGCGATGCCGAGCTCGCGGCACGCGCCTTCGATGAACGCGGCCATTTCGGCCGCGTCGGCGGCGTTCGCGATCTTCGGCAGCGTGATGTAGGCGGGCGCACGGGCGGCGCGCAGCACGATGCGGACATCGTCGCGCCAGTGCGGGTGGGAAAAGTCGTGGATCCGTACGCCGACGCGCCCGAAGCGGTTCTCGGCGCTGCCGAGCAGCTCGGCGACGAGTTCCGCGTGTGCGGCTTCCTGGCCGACGGCCGCGCCGTCCTCGCAGTCGAGCGTGATGTCGAATACGGGGCCCGTTTCGGCCTGCAGCGCGAGCGACTTGCGCATCAGCTTCTCGCTGCCCGCGTAGTGATCGCAGCATGGCAGGATCGCGGGCGGGGACGCCCCGTCGTACAGCACTTGTGCAGGAGTGAGCGCGGCCATCTCTTCTACGTCAGGGAAGCGGGTCAACGTGGAGAAAATCGGATTCGGGCGCGTTCTGGGCCGATGCGCGGGGCGCACGAGGCGGCAAAACGTGCCCGGATCGGATCGGGCGGCAGGGCCGGCGGCTTGCCGGCCCTGCGATGACGGGCTGCCCGGAGGCTGCCCGTCACGGTACTGAAATTAGTTCTTCAGCAGGTGGGCGACGCCATCGCGCTCTTCGAGCAGCTCGGCCAGCGTGCCGTCCATCTTCTCGCGCGAGAACGCGTCGATTTCCAGGCCTTCGACGCGCTTGTACTCGCCGTTTTCGCAAACGACCGGCACGCCGTAGATGATGTCTTCGGGGATGCCGTACGAGCCGTCCGACGGGATGCCCATCGTGACCCACTTGCCGTTCGTGCCGAGCACCCAGTCACGGACGTGGTCGATCGCCGCGTTGGCTGCCGATGCGGCCGACGACAGGCCGCGCGCTTCGATGATCGCCGCGCCGCGCTTGCCGACGGTCGGGATGAACGTGTCGCGGTTCCACACGTCGTCGTTGATCAGCTTCAGCATCGATTCGCCTTCGGCGGTCGCGAAGCGGAAGTCCGGGTACATCGTCGGCGAGTGGTTGCCCCACACGGCGAGCTTCTCGATCGATGCGACCGGCTTGCCCGACTTGGCGGCGAGCTGCGACAGCGCGCGGTTGTGGTCGAGGCGCAGCATGGCCGTGAAGTTCTTCTTCGGCAGGTCCGGTGCCGACTTCATCGCGATGTACGCGTTCGTGTTCGCCGGGTTGCCGACGACCAGCACCTTCACGTCGCGGCTCGCGACTTCGTTCAGCGCGGCGCCCTGAACCGTGAAGATCTCGGCGTTCGCCGACAGCAGGTCCTTGCGCTCCATGCCCTTCGAGCGCGGACGCGCACCGACCAGCAGCGCGACGTCGGCGTCCTTGAATGCAACCTTCGGATCGTCGGTGATCACGACGCCCGCGAGCAGCGGGAACGCGCAATCGTCGAGTTCCATCACGACGCCTTTGACGGCGGCTTGGGCTTGCGGGAGGTCGAGCAGTTGCAGGATGACCGGCTGGTCCTTGCCGAGCAGGTCGCCGTTCGCGATGCGGAACAGCAGGGAGTAAGCGATTTGACCTGCGGCGCCGGTGACGGCAACGCGCTTTGCGGGCTTAGCCATTGAAAATCTCCAGGACGGGTGAAGCGTTGGACGCTAGCGAAAACGCCATTCTATGCGCGTTGTGCGTAACGTTGCATTGAAGCAGGGCGGAGGACTCGCGATGGCAGACGCGGTGAACCTGGAGACGGCCGTGGCACGTAGCCTGGGACGCGCTTTTGCACCCGCGAACCCTTGCTCGACCGGGAGTGTAGGAGCCGTCACGCGCAAAGTCAAACGGTATCATATGTCTTATATAAGACAGATGTTTTGCCGAAATTGAGTGGACGAAAAAGTGCGGTTTGTGATGAAATGCGCGCCATGACATCGAACCAGGCGAATACCGCGAATCAGACCGGCGCAGGCGGCCCAGGGCAGCCGGGCGCGGGCGATTCCGCGCCTTCGCCCGCGGTATCCGCGTCACCGACGTTCAGCCCTTTATACCAGCAGATCAAGTCATTGATCACGCAAAGTCTCGAAACCGGCGAATGGAAGCCGGGCGAGATCATTCCGAGCGAAGTGGAGCTCGCGGCCCGTTACAAGGTCAGCCAGGGCACCGTTCGCAAGGCGATCGACGAACTGGCCGCCGAAAACCTCGTGGTCCGGCGGCAGGGCAAGGGTACTTTTGTTGCAACGCACAACGAGGATCGCGCGCAATTCCGCTTCCTGCGTCTGCTTGCCGACGACGGTGCCGAGCACCCGCACGTGAGCCGCCTGCTCGAATGCCGGCGCCTGCGTGCGCCGGCCGAGATCGCGCGGCAGCTCGACCTGAAGCCGGCCGATCCCGTCGTGCAGGTGCGCCGCCTGCTGGAGTTCGACAGCGAGGTGACGGTGCTCGACGAGATCTGGCTGCCGGGCGCGATGTTTCGCGGGCTCACGTTCGAGCGGCTGAGCGAGTACAAGGGGCCGCTCTACGCGATGTTCGAGACGGAGTTCGGCACGCGGATGATCCGCGCGACGGAGAAGATCCGCGCGGTCGCGGCGGATCCGGCGGTGGCCGACCTGCTGCATGTGCCCGCGGGTTTTCCGTTGCTGTCGGTCGAGCGCGTGTCCTATACGTACGGGGATCGGCCGGTGGAAGTGCGGCGCGGCTGGTATGTCACAACCGGGTACTACTATCAGAATGACTTGAGCTGACGACGGTTCGGCTCAAGCCGAGTGCATTCGCGATTCCCACGCTCGCGAAGCACGTTTCGGGCCGCCTTTGTTCTCGTTCGCGCAACTATCCAGAGCAGACTTTCGCTGCAGCGCGATATAAAAAGGCGCTAAAATCGCGGATTAGTGTGACAACATAGTAGGGGTCTAGCATGACTGACGCAGTAAGAAAACCGAGGCCGGAATACCGGAACATCGGATTCGGCGATATCACGATGAAATATCGCATGCCGCTGGCAGCGACTTTGTCGATCCTCCATCGAATCAGCGGTGCGCTGCTGTTCTTGTTCCTGCCGTTCCTGCTGTTCCTCTTCGACCAGAGCCTGACGTCCGAGCTCAGCTTCGAAGTCTTCAAGGCCTTCCTCTCCAACATCGTCGTCAAGCTGATCGTCCTCGCGTTGTCCTGGGCCTTCTTCCACCATTTCTGCGCCGGCATTCGCCACCTGCTGATGGACGTCAACCACGACGCCGTCACGAAGGAAAGCGGCAAGCGGACGGCAGTCGTCGTCTTTGTCGTCTCGATCGCGCTGACGATCGCCATGGCACTCAAACTGTTCGGAGCATTCTAAGAAAATGGCAGCCAATAACCGAATCGGCTCGAAGCGCCTCGTCGTCGGCGCGCACTACGGCCTGCGCGACTGGCTCGCGCAGCGTATCACCGCCACGATCATGGCGGTCTACACGGTCATCCTGCTCGTCCTGTTCTTCGGCGCGCACGATTTCTCGTACGAAGGCTGGGCGTCGATCTTCTCCGCGCAATGGATGAAGCTCGCGACCTTCGTGATGCTGCTTTCCCTCTTCTACCACGCATGGGTCGGCGTGCGCGACATCTGGATGGATTACGTGAAGCCCGTCGGTGTGCGCCTGCTGCTGCAATCGCTGACCATCGTCTGGCTGCTCGCATGTGCGGGCTACGCCGCGCAGATTCTCTGGAGAGTGTAAAGAATGGCTGCAATCAAAACTTCCCTCCCGCGTCGCAAGTTCGACGTAGTGATCGTCGGCGCGGGCGGCTCCGGCTTGCGCGCGGCGCTGCAACTGTCGCGCGCGGGCCTGTCGGTCGGCGTGCTGTCGAAGGTGTTCCCGACGCGTTCGCACACGGTGGCCGCGCAGGGCGGCATCGGCGCATCGCTCGGCAACATGAGCGAAGACAACTGGCACTTCCACTTCTACGACACGATCAAGGGCTCCGACTGGCTCGGCGACCAGGACGCGATCGAATTCATGTGCCGTGAAGCGCCGAACGTCGTGTACGAACTCGAGCACTTCGGCATGCCGTTCGACCGCAACGCGGACGGCACGATCTATCAGCGCCCGTTCGGCGGCCACACCGCGAACTACGGCGAGAAGCCGGTCCAGCGCGCATGCGCGGCCGCCGACCGTACCGGTCACGCGCTGCTGCACACGCTGTACCAGCAGAACGTCGAGGCGAAGACGCAGTTCTTCGTCGAATGGATGGCGCTCGACCTGATCCGCGACGCGGACGGCGACGTGCTCGGCGTGACGGCCCTCGAGATGGAGACTGGCGACGTCTACATCATGGAAGGCAAGACGACGCTGTTCGCGACGGGCGGCGCAGGCCGGATCTTCGCGGCATCGACCAACGCGTTCATCAACACCGGCGACGGCCTCGGCATGGCCGCGCGTTCGGGCATCGCGCTGCAGGACATGGAGTTCTGGCAGTTCCACCCGACCGGCGTGGCCGGCGCGGGCGTGCTGATCACCGAAGGCGTGCGCGGCGAAGGCGGCATCCTGCGCAACGCGAACGGCGAGCGCTTCATGGAGCGCTATGCGCCGACGCTGAAGGATCTGGCGCCGCGTGACTTCGTGTCGCGCTCGATGGACCAGGAAATCAAGGAAGGCCGCGGCGTGGGTCCGAACAAGGATCACGTGCTGCTCGACCTGTCGCACATCGGCGCCGAGACGATCATGAAGCGTCTGCCGTCGATCCGCGAAATCGCGCTGAAGTTCGCGAACGTCGATGCGATCAAGGAACCGATCCCGGTCGTCCCGACGATCCACTACCAGATGGGCGGCATCCCGACCAACATCCACGGTCAGGTCGTCGGCACGTCGCGCGATCACAAGGAACCGGTCAATGGCTTCTACGCAGTGGGCGAGTGCTCGTGCGTGTCCGTGCACGGCGCGAACCGCCTCGGCACGAACTCGCTGCTGGACCTCGTGGTGTTCGGCCGTGCGGCCGGCAACCACATCGTCGAGCACGTGAAGAACCAGAAGGAACACAAGCCGCTGCCGGCCGATGCAGGCGAATTCTCGCTGGCGCGCCTGAACAAGCTCGACAAGTCGACGTCGGGCGAATACACGCAGGACGTCGCGAACGACATCCGCGCGACGATGCAGAAGCATGCAGGCGTGTTCCGCACGTCGGCGCTGCTGAAGGAAGGCGTCGACCAGATGGCCGGCCTGGCGGCGCGCGTGGAAAGCATCCACCTGAAGGACAAGTCGAAGGTATTCAACACCGCGCGCGTCGAAGCGCTCGAGCTGGAGAACCTGATCGAAGTCGCCCGCGCGACGATGGTGTCGGCGGAAGCGCGCAAGGAAAGCCGTGGCGCGCACGCCCACAGCGACTACGAACACCGCGACGACGAGAACTGGCTGCGCCACACGCTGTGGTACAGCGAAGGCGATCGCCTCGACTACAAGCCGGTTCAAATGAAGCCGCTGACGGTCGAATCCGTGCCGCCGAAGCCGCGCACGTTCTAAGCCGAGTCAAAGGAATCCGAAATGGCAAAACGCATTTTTGAAGTCTACCGCTACGATCCGGACAAGGACGCAGCGCCGCGCATGCAGACGTACGAGCTCGAGATCCAGCACGAGCGCATGCTGCTCGACGCACTGGTCAAGCTGAAGGCAGTGGACGAGACGCTGTCGTTCCGCCGTTCGTGCCGTGAAGGCGTGTGCGGTTCGGACGCGATGAACATCAACGGCAAGAACGGTCTCGCGTGCCTGACGAACCTGAACGACCTGCCGCAGAAGATCGTGCTGCGTCCGCTGCCGGGCCTGCCCGTCGTGCGCGACCTGATCGTCGACATGACGCACTTCTTCAACCAGTATCACTCGATCAAGCCGTACCTGATCAACGACGCGCCGCCGCCGGAGAAGGAACGCCTCCAGTCGCCGGAAGAGCGCGACGAGCTCGACGGCGTGTACGAGTGCATTCTGTGCGCGAGCTGCTCGACGTCGTGCCCGAGCTTCTGGTGGAACCCGGACAAGTTCGTCGGCCCGGCCGGCCTGCTGCAGGCTTACCGCTTCATCGCGGACAGCCGCGACACGGCCACCGGCGAGCGTCTCGACAACCTGGAAGACCCGTACCGTCTGTTCCGTTGCCACACGATCATGAACTGCGTCGACGTTTGCCCGAAGGGCCTGAACCCGACGAAGGCGATCGGCAAGATCAAGGAACTGATGGTTCGCCGCGCGGTTTAAGGCCGGAGCAATGAGCGACGATTCGCATCAATCCGACCCGCACCGCCGCGCGCGCCTTCGCTGGCGCGCGCGGCGGGGTCTGCTGGAAAACGACATCATCTTCGAGCGTTTCTTCGGCAGATACGAGCATGACCTCACCGATGCAGACGTAGGCGCGTTGTCGCGCCTGCTCGATCTGAGCGACAACGACCTGATGGACTTGCTCCTCGCGCGCAAGGAACCAGAGGGCGACCTAGACAGCCCGGATATTCACCGGCTGTTGGAGATGCTGCGCAACGTGTAACGCGTTACGCCCGTTATCGAATCCCGTTTCTTTATTTCGATTGAGGATGTGCCATGACTCCGTCTGATGTTAAAGCCACGCTATCGTTCAGCGACAACTCGCCGAGCGTCGAACTGCCGATCTACAAGGGCACGATGGGCCCGGACGTAATCGACATCCGCAAGCTGTACGGCCAGACCGGCAAGTTCACGTACGACCCGGGCTTCATGTCGACGGCAGCTTGTAATTCGGCGATCACGTACATCGACGGCGACAAGGGCGAACTGCTGTACCGCGGCTACCCGATCGACAACCTCGCGCAAAACGCGGACTTCCTCGAAAGCTGCTACCTGCTGCTGAAGGGCGAACTGCCGAACGCAGCGCAGAAGAAGGAATTCGTCGACACCGTCACGAAGCACACGATGGTGCACGAGCAGATGCACTTCTTCTTCCGTGGCTTCCGCCGCGACGCGCACCCGATGGCGATCCTGGTCGCCGCGGTCGGCGCGCTGTCCGCGTTCTACCACGACTCGCTCGACATCAACGACCCGCGTCATCGTGAAGTATCGGCGATCCGCATGATCGCGAAGCTGCCGACGCTCGTCGCGATGGCGTACAAGTACAGCATCGGCCAGCCGTTCGTGTATCCGAAGAACTCGCTGTCGTACAGCGCGAACTTCATGCACATGATGTTCTCGAACCCGTGCGAAGAGTACAAGGTCAACGACGTGCTCGTCCGCGCACTCGACCGCATCCTGATCCTGCACGCCGACCACGAGCAGAACGCATCGACGTCGACGGTCCGCCTGGCCGGTTCGTCGGGCGCGAACCCGTTCGCGTGTATCGCGGCCGGTATCGCCTGTCTGTGGGGCCCGGCGCACGGCGGCGCGAACGAAGCCGCGCTGAACATGCTCGAGCAGATCGGTTCGCCGGACAACATCCCCGAATTCATCAAGCAGGTGAAGGACAAGAATTCGGGCGTGAAGCTGATGGGCTTCGGCCACCGCGTGTACAAGAACTACGACCCGCGCGCGAAGCTGATGCGCGAGACGTGCTACGAAGTGCTGAACGAACTGGGCCTGCACGACGACCCGCTGTTCAAGCTCGCGATGCAGCTCGAGAAGATCGCGCTGGAAGACGAATACTTCGTGTCGCGCAAGCTGTACCCGAACGTCGACTTCTACTCGGGCATCGTCCAGCGCGCGCTGGGCATCCCGACGTCGATGTTCACGTGTATCTTCGCGATGGCACGTACGGTTGGCTGGATCGCGCAGTGGAACGAAATGATTGCGGATCCGGAGCAGAAGATCGGCCGTCCGCGCCAGCTGTTCATCGGCGATACGCCGCGCGAAGCGAAGCCGATCAACGCACGTTAAGTCGTGTGCGGCGCGACGGCCGGCAGGCCGCTCGCGTCGGGCAATCGCAACGCCACGACACCCCGACGGGTCAGCCCGTCGGGGTGTTTTCATTTGCGCGCCGGATCGGCGCGGCGCTCCAGCGACGGCGGCCGCGTATCGAGCGCCGGCGCGTCTTCGTCGGGCGCGTGGCCGTGCTGCAGGAAGAACTGCCGGTACGCTCCAGGCGTCATCCCGCGCGCGGCGAGGAACTGGCGGTTGAAGTTCGCGGCATTCGGAATGCCGCAGCGCGCGGCGACCGTCGCGATCGGCCAGTCGGTGCCGACGAGATGGCGGCATGCGTGCGCGAGCCGCAGCCGCTGCACGTAGCGACCGACGCTTTCGCCGAGATGCCGGACAAACAGGCGCTGCAGCGTGCGCTCGGACATGTGCGCGGCAGCCGCGAGTGCGTCGATACGCAGCGGTTCGTGGAAGTGCCGGTCGATCGCGTCGAGCACGCGATCGAGGCGCTCGGCTTCGGGCGCGGCCGCATCGGCGCGCGGTGTCGTGCCGTCGGGCCCGCCGTACGCATGCGCGGTGGCGAGCGGCTCGCCGCCGGCTTCCGCGAGATCGGCGAGCGTGTCGAGCGCGGCCGCGAGTCTTACGCGCGGAGCAGGATCGAGCAGCTGCGGCAGCCGGGCGCGCATCGCGCGGGCCGTGTCGGTGTCGAAGCGCAGGCCCGGCGCCGCGCGCCGCAACAGCGAGCGCAGTGGTGCGTATTCGGGGCAGCAGTCGGCAAGCCGCCGCACCCAGTCGCCGTCGAACCAGACGACGAGCGCGACTTCGGGCGCATCGCGATCGATGCGCGCGTTCGACGACCAGGTGTGCGGCAGGTTGGGCGGCACGAGCACCAGATCGTCGTCCGTGTAGCGCGCGACGTTATCGCCGATGAAGCGCTGGCCGCGGCTGTTGAGCGTCAGCGTCAGCTCGTATTCGGGATGGCGGTGCCATTCGAACGGAATGCGCGCGAGCTGGCGGTGGTATACGCGGATCGAACAGCCGGGAGCGAACGTCACGTGCTCGTACTGCGGTTTCATCGCGGCCTCCGGGTGGCGCGGGCTGCGCGCCGTGGCATGATCGTGAGCGATCGTCACCACGGAGCGATGCCATGTTTTCACATGTTTGCGTGGGCGTCGGCGATACGACGCGCGCCTACGATTTCTATGCGCCGCTGTTCGCGGAACTCGGGTTGCGCCTGAAGTTCCGCGAGCCGGACGGCTGGTCGGGCTGGATGCCGGCCGACGCCGACCGGCCGCTGTTTTTCTTCGGCCATCCGCTCGACGGCCGCGCACCCGAGCCGGGCAATGGCCACACGATCGCGTTCGACGCGCCGACGCGCGCGCATGTCGATCGCTGCCACGCGCTCGCGCTGCGGCGCGGCGGCACCTGCGAAGGGCCGCCGGGCCTGCGGCCGCATTACCACCGCGACTACTACGGCGCATATTTCCGCGACCCGGACGGCAACAAGCTCTGCGTGGTCTGCCATCGTCCCGAGTAATGCACGGTTGTCAGGATTGTATCGATAGTTGACCGGATAGCGGTGATGGCGGTCGTACGCCGGCCGTACGCTGGCAGGACATCACGACACGCTTCAGCGAGGAGACACGATGCAACTGACGATTGACGATCTGCCCGCCGCGATCCGCGCGGCGAAACAGGCGCTGCGCGCCGACCTGCCCGGTTACGCGGCCACGTTCCGCGAGCTGGAAGGCGACATCGCGCGGCAGGTCGACGCGATCCGCCGCGC
Source organism: Burkholderia sp. NFPP32 (assembly GCF_900119325.1). Taxonomy (NCBI): domain Bacteria; kingdom Pseudomonadati; phylum Pseudomonadota; class Betaproteobacteria; order Burkholderiales; family Burkholderiaceae; genus Burkholderia; species Burkholderia sp. NFPP32. The sequence goes on from NZ_FPJP01000028.1 coordinate 20,670, forward strand.
GCATGCGCATGGCCGCGACGTGATTCCGGTGGTGCCGTTCGCGGATATCGCGGGCGGTACCGTCGATCCGCACGCGATTGCCGCGATCCGCACGCATGGCGCGGTCGTGATTCGCGGCGTGTTCGACGCACGGCAGGCGCGCGACTGGAACGACGAGATCGGCGCGTATCTGGATGCGAACCGCTTCGCCGACCGGCTGAATGCGCGTGCGGAGGACCGCTATTTCGGCAATCTCGCGTCGGGCAAGCCGCAGATCTACGGCGTCTACTGGTCGAAGCCGCAGGTGGCCGCGCGCCAGTCGCCGGCGCTCACGCAGGCGCGCGTGTTCCTGAACCGTTTGTGGCGGCATGCGGACGGCGCGCGCACGCATTTCGATCCCGATCAGGTGCCCGCCTATGCGGACCGGATTCGCCGCCGGCCGCCGGGTTCGACGTCGCTCGGGCTGTCGCCGCATGTCGACGGCGGTTCCGTCGAACGCTGGCTCGGCGCGAACTTCCGCCAGGTCTATCGCCACGTGCTGGCCGGCCGCTGGCGCGATTACGACCCGTTCGACGCCGCATTCCGTCCCGATGTCGAGGAGATTCCGTCGCCGGCCGTGTGTTCGATGTTCCGCACGTTCCAGGGCTGGACCGCGCTGACGCCGCAGGGGCCCGGCGACGGCACGCTGCAACTGATCCCGGTCGCGAATGCGATGGCCTATGTCGTGCTGCGCGCGCTGCAGGACGATGTCGCCGACGACGACCTGTGCGGCGCGCGTCCCGGCCGCGCGCTGTCGATCCGGCCCGAATGGCACGCGCTGCTGCTCGACGGGCTGGTGCCGATCCCGCACATGGAGCCGGGCGACGCGGTGTTCTGGCACGGCGACGTCGTGCATGCGGTCGAGGATGCGCACCGCGGCAGCGGCGACAGCAACGTGATGTACATCGCGGCCGCGCCCGGCTGCGCGAAGAACGACGCGTACCTGCGGCGCCAGTTGCCCGCGTTCGTGCGCGGCGAGAGCCCGCCCGATTTCCCGGCCGATCATTTCGAGGTCGAATTCGACGGGCGCGGCGGGGAGGGTGATCTCACGACGCTCGGTCGCTCGCAGATGGGGTTCGGGCCCGGCGTGTAACGGGCGCGCCCGCCGTATGCGAAAGCGGCCGTTCGCGACACGGCGAACGGCCGTCTGCCGAATCCGCTGCGTGCCGCGCGCAATTCGACGTAATCGGCTGTCGATGCAGCCGAAATCGACGCGAATTGCGCAATTTGGCTTCCGATAATGGTCCGGACACAACGCCGCTACCCCGTGCGCCGCACGGGTGTGGCGATGACCAAGGAGGAGTCGATGCAATTCACGCAAGCGATCGTTCGCCGTCCCGCACCGTCCTGTGGCGCGGGCCTGACCACCGCCGAACTCGGCGCGCCCGACTACGACAAGACGCTCACGCAGTTCCACGCGTATTGCGACGCGCTGCGCACGCTTGGCGTCGAGCTGATCGAGCTGCCGCCGCTGGACGCATTCCCCGATTCGCATTTCGTCGAAGACGTCGCCGTCGTGACGCCGGAGTTCGCGGTGATCACGCGTCCCGGCGCGCCCGCGCGGCGCGGCGAGACGGCGCATATCGAAGCGGCGCTCGCCGCGCATCGCGACCTGCTGCCGATGCAGGACGGCCGTCTCGACGGCGGCGACGTGATGCTGGTCGGCAAGCGCTTCTATATCGGCCTGACGGGCCGCACCGACGCCGAAGGCATTGCCGCGTTCGAATCGCTCGTGTCGCGCTACGGTTATTCGGTCGTCGCGGTGCCGGTCGGCGCCGGCCTGCACCTGAAGTCGGTCGTCAACGCGCTCGGCGACGACACGCTGCTCGTGACCGAAGCGCTGGCCGCGCACCCGGCGTTCGCCGACTACCTCCGGATCGCGATCTCGGCCGCGGACGAATACGCGGGCAACACGCTGCGCGTGAACGGCACGCTGATCACGCCGGCCGGCTATCCGCGCGTGCACGACGCGATCGCGTCGCTCGGGCTGCCGCTGCACGTGATCGACACGAGCGAGTTCCGCAAGATGGACGGCGGCCTGACCTGCCTGTCGCTGCGGTTCTAGCCGATTGGCGCGCGGCCGCTTCGGCCGGATAATGTGGCCCCCGCGCGGACAAGGAGATGTATCGCGCACCAGCCACGACCCGACCGGAGCGAACGCGGATGACCGACAAGAAGATGCAGCTCGACAAGATCGATCTCCGGATCCTCGACATCCTGCGCACCGACGGGCGGATTTCCTACCGGAAGCTGTCGGAGCTCGTGAACCTCACGCCGCGGCCCTGCCAGGCGCGCGTGGAGCGGCTCGAGGCGCTCGGCGTGATCGAAGGCTACCGCGCGGTGATCAACGCGCCGCGCGCGACCAAGCCGATCGTCGTGATCGCGCAGATCGTGCTGGCCGATCACGGGCGTTCGCAGGCGCCGTTCGAGGATGAAATGCGGGCCAATCCGGCCGTGCTCGATTGCTGGCTCGTCAGCGGCACATTCGATTTTCTCGTGCGGCTCGCATGCGAGGATCTCGACGAGTACCGGCGGATCGCGAACGCGTGGCTGGAAAGCCCGCGGTACCGGATCGAGAAGATCGTGACGACGGCCGAACTGCAGGCGATCAAGCGCAGCGTCGTGTGACGCGCCGGGAAGGTCCGGTTTCGATGCGAAAGACCAGGCCAATCGATTTGTATTCCGAATCAAATTGGTCGACCCGAATCCAATCAGGGTGAACACTATGGATGCTTTGCAAGCGGCAGCGCAGACGGCCGCGCCGTCGGGGACGACGCTGAAGCGCCGTCTGCAGGGCCGCCACATCGCGATGATCGCGATCGGCGGCTCGATCGGCACGGGGCTGTTCGTCACGTCGGGCGCGTCGGTCGCGCAGGCGGGGCCGGGCGGTGCGATCGCCGCGTATCTCGCGATCGGGATCATGGTCTACTTCGTCGTCACGGGGCTCGGCGAGATGGCGGCGCTGATGCCCGTGTCGGGCTCGTTCGCGATCTACGGCGAGAAGTACGTCGACGAAGGCTTCGGCGTCGCGCTCGGCTGGACCTACTGGTATAGCTGGGCCGTGACGATCGCGATCGAGCTGGTCGCCGCGCAGATCGTGATGCGCTACTGGTTTCCGGCCGTACCGGGCGTGTGGTGGGGCGCGGCCTTCCTCGTGCTGATCTTCCTGCTGAATACGCTGTCGGTGCGCGGCTTCGGCGAATCGGAATACTGGTTCTCGCTGATCAAGGTCGTCACCGTGATCGCGTTCATCGTGTCGGGGCTGCTGATTGCGGCCGGCGTGCTCGGCAGCGGGCATACCGGCAGCGGGCATACCGGCACCGGGTATCCGGTCGGCTGGCGCAACTTCACGACGGGCGACGCGCCGTTCGTCGGCGGCGTGCACGCGATGATGAGCGTCGCGCTGATCGCGGGCTTCTCGTTTCTCGGCACCGAACTGGTCGGGATCACGGCCGGCGAATCGGAAAACCCGCGCAAGACGATCCCGCGCGCGGTGAAGCAGATCTTCTGGCGGATCATGCTGTTCTACGTGCTCGCGATCTTCGTGATCGGCCTGCTCGTGCCGTACACGGATCCGAACCTGCTGAAGAGCGACGTGACCGACATCGGCGTGAGCCCGTTCACGCTGGTGTTCAGCCATGCGGGCTTCCCGCTCGCTGCCGGCGCGATGAATCTCGTGATCCTGACGGCCGTGCTGTCGGCCGGCAATTCCGGCACCTACGCGGCGACGCGGATGCTGTACAACCTCGCATCGGAAGGGCGGGCGCCGGCGATGTTCGCGACGCTGTCGCCGGGCGGCGTGCCGCGCAACGCGCTGTACGCGACGATGGCCGTCGGCGGGCTGTGTTTCCTCACGTCGCTGACCAACAACCAGCGCATCTATCTGTGGCTGCTGAATACGGTGGGCATCACGGGTTTCATCGCGTGGCTCGGTATCGCGGTCTGCCATTACCGGTTCCGCAAGGGCTTCCTGAAGCAGGGCTACCGGCTCGATCAGTTGCCGTATCGCGCGAAATGGTTTCCGTTCGGGCCGCTGTTCGCGATCGCGATCTGCATCGTGATCTCGCTCGGGCAGGATTACCAGGCGTTCTTCGCGGCCCGCATCGACTGGATGGAAGTGCTGTCGATCTATGTGTGGATTCCGCTGTTCGTCGCGATCTGGTTCGCGTATCGCCGTGCACGCAAGAGCCGGCTCGTGCGCTACGAGGAGATGGACATCGGGCCGTGGCTGACGCGCTCGGTCGAGGCCGTCGACGCGGCGGCGGACCCGCGCGAGCGAGCGCGCGGCGCGTAGTGCGCTGCGTGCGGCCGGCCGTCACGCGGCCGGCCGTACGCCGGGATACCATCGCGGTTCGCGCGGCGTGTCGCTCAGGGCCTGCGGCACGCCGCGCATTTCCCGATCGATTTCGCGTCCAGCACACAACATGACAACACAGCCGAACCGCGTTTCTTCCCAGTCACTTGCTTCCGGCGCCAGCGTGCGCGAGATAGCCGATGCGGTGCGCACGGCCGGACGGCGTGCCGCCGATGTCGCCGGCGACGCGCTCGCGCGTCTCGCGGCGATCGCGCCGCTCAATGCGATGGTGCACGTCGATGCCGATCTCGCGCGCCGCACGGCCGAGCGTGTCGATGCGCGCGTTGCGCAAGGCGACGCGCTGCCGCTTGCCGGTGTGCCGTTCGTGATCAAGGACAACCTCGATACCGTCGCGATGCCGACGCTCGGCGCGAGCCCGGCGGTGAGCGGCTATCGTGCGGCGGAAGACGCGCTCACGGTGCGGCGCCTGCTCGACGCCGGCGCGGTGCCGCTGGGCAAGGCGAACATGCACGAACTCGCATTCGGCATCACGAGCGGCAACCGGCATTTCGGCGCGGTCGGCAATCCGCATGATTCGCGGCGCATCGCCGGCGGGTCGAGCGGCGGCACGGCGGCGGCCGTCGCGGCCGGCATTCCGTTCGGTCTCGGCACCGACACAGGCGGCTCGGTGCGGATTCCGGCGGCATTCTGCGGCGTGTACGGGCTGCGGCCGTCCGCGCAGCGCTATTCGCCGCACGGCGTGCTGTCGCTGTCGCCCACGCGCGATACGGTCGGACCGATCGGCCAGGGCATCGACGACCTGCTGCTGCTCGACGCCGTGCTGACGCGCGACGACAGCACGGCCGTCGCGCCGGAATGGCGCCGCCTGCGCATCGGCGTGCCCGGTGCGCCTTACTTCGACGCGCTCGACCCGGGCGTCGCGGCCTGCATCGAGCATGCGCTCGCGTCGTTCGCGGCGGCCGGTGCGACGCTCGTGCCGCTGCCGGCGATGCCGCTGCACGAGGTGAGCGACGCATGCGGCTTTCCGATCGCGGCGTTCGAGGCGAACCGGTACTGGCGCCGTTTCGCGGCGGAACGGCTCGGCATCCCGTTCGAGATGTTCGTCGAACGGATCGCGAGCGACGACGTGCGCGACATCTTCCGGTCGTTCGTGTCCGCGCCGATCGATGCCGTCGCCTATGCGGAAGCGATCGCGTGCCGTCGGCATCTCGTGCACTGGTACGACGACGCATTCGGCACGCCGGTCGACTGCATCGCGATGCCGACGGTGCCGGGCGAGCCGCCGTCGCTCGACGACGTGGCCGCGATGACGGCCGGGCAGGGCGCGGCGCTGTTCGCGCGCGTCGTGCGCCAGACGTCGCCGGCGACGCTCGCTGGCGTGCCGTCCGTGTCGATCCCGGCCGGGCGTTCCGCGCAAACGGGCCTGCCGGTCGGACTGATGCTCGAAGGGCCGTGGGGCGGCGATCGCCGCCTGCTGGCGATCGCGCGCCGGATCGACGAGCGGCTGCGGGAGGACGCGACGGCCGCCTGAGCCGCCGCGTTCAGGCCAGGTAGGCCTTCATGAAGTCGACCCACGCGCGCACCTTCTGCGGCACGTGCGGGGTCGACGGGTACAGCGCGTAGACGGCCTGCGGCGGAAACCGGTAGTCGGGGAGCGCGTCGACCAGTGCACCGCTCGCGAGGTCGTCGCGCACGAGCCATTCGGGCAGCAGCGCGACGCCGCTGCCTTGTCGCGCGAGCACGCGCAGCACCGACGCGTTGTCGACGACCACGCGCGGCTTGGCGCCCGGTTGAAAGGCGTGCGGGTTGCCGTCGCGATCCGCGAGCGTCCAGGTGGCGATCCGCTCGAGCCGCGTATGGCCGAGCTGCGGCAGGTTCGCCAGCACGTCGGGCGAATCGATGCGCGACAGGCCGGCAGCGGCGAGCAGCGACGGGGCGATCACGGGCCGCACTTCATAGGTCGCAAGGCACGCGCCACGGTACGGCAGGTCCTGGAACTGTTCGAGGCGCCCGAGCCGGATCGCGACGTCGACGCGCTCGCGCACCAGATCGACCTGCGACGCATGCGTCTCGAGCCGCACGCGCAGCGCGGGATGGCGCTGCATGAATTCGTGCAGCGCCGGCGCGACGACCATCGTCCCGTACTCGACGGTCGACGTCACGCGCAGCACGCCGTGCATCCCGCCATGCTCGCTGCGGGCATCGTCGATCGCGCTCTCGGCCTCCTCAAGCACGCGCAGGCAGCGCGCATAAAAGCGCTCGCCCGCGTCGGTCAGCTCGACGCGCCGCGTCGTGCGCGTGAGCAGCGTGACGCCGAGCTCGGTTTCCAGCTGCTTGATGTTGAAGCTGACCGCGGCCCGGGCCTGATTCAACTGGGCGGCGGCGGCCGTAAACGACCCCGATTCCACGACGGCGCGGAAGACGGCGAAACGATCGAGACTCACCATGGCATGTCGGCTACTCTGCAGAAAACCGACATGTTGCCCTGATTGTCAAAATTTTTCGACCAGTCTTGCCGGCCGGGCGGTCTTATCGACGCGTGCCGCGAACCTTACACTGCGGCGTTTCGTTCGTCTCCCGCCGTCATGACCGATCGCTCGAAAATTGCCGCTGTCTACCTGCTCGGGTTCGCGATCGATCTCGCCAACATGTTCGTCATCAACGCCGCGTATCCGACGATCCAGCGCGAGCTGCACGCATCGGTCGCCCAACTGGCGTGGATCGGCAACATGTACGTGCTCGGGCTGACCGTCGTGATCCCGCTCGGCACGTGGCTCGCGCGGCGTTTCGGCGAGCGCCGGCTGCTGATCGCGTCGCTGCTGCTGTTCGCGCTCGGCAGCCTCGGGGTCGGGCTGTCGGCGTCGATCGGCGCGCTGCTGGCGTGGCGGCTGATCCAGGGGCTCGGCGGCGGGCTGCTGATTCCGGTCGGGCAGACGATGGCTTATCGTGCGTATCCGCCCGATGCGCGCGCGCACCTGACGTCGATCGTGATGATGGTTGCGCTGCTCGTGCCGGCGCTGTCGCCGGCGCTCGGCGGCGTGATCGTCGATCGCGCGTCGTGGCGCGCGATCTTCTTCGGCATGCTGCCGCTGGCCGCGGCCACCAGCGTGCTCGCGTTCGCGTGGCTGCCGCCCGACGACGCGAGCGAACGCCCGGCGGCGCTCGATGTGCGCGGCCTCGCGTTGAGCGCCGTGGCGCTCGTCGCGCTGCTGCTCGGCCTGACGTTCGCGGGGCAACCGGGGGCGGCACGCCAAGCGATCGCGCCGCTTGCGATCGCGCTCGTCGCCGGCGGCGCATACGTCGCGCATGCGCGACGCGCGGCCGCGCCGCTGCTCGACCTGCGCCTGGTCGCGCAGCCGCAGCTGCGGATCGGCCTGATCGTTTATCTGTGCGTGCCGGGCGTGTTCACCGGTGTGAACCTGGTCGCGGCGCTGTATCTGCAGAACACGCTGGGGCTCAGCGCGACGCATACGGGCGCGCTGATGGTGCCGTGGGCGATCGCGTCGTTCGTCGCGATCGCGACGACGCGCCGCTGTTTCCCGAAGTGGGGCGCGAGGCCGCTGTTCATGTGCGGGATCGTGATCGACGGGATCGGCATCGCGCTGCTCGCGACCCCGCTCGCCGGTTTCGAGGCCGGGCGCGTGCTGGCTTTCGTCGCGATGGGGCTCGGCGCCAGCATGTGCACGAGCACGTCTCAAAGCGCGGCGTTCCTCGACGTGCCTGCCGCGCGGATGGGCGACGCGAGCGCGCTCTGGAACATCAACCGGCAGTTGAGCTTCTGCCTCGGCGTCGCGGTGCTGGGCAGCGCGCTGAATTTCCTGCTGTCGGTGCACGGCGACGACGCGCGGCTGCCGTACCAGCAGTGCTTCGGCCTGGCCGCGTTGCTGACGCTGCTGCCGCTGCCGTTCGTCGCGCGCCTCGCGGGGCGCCGCGCGCCTGCCGGGCAGCCGGTTTCCCAACGTTCGTGAGTGTCGAGATGAATTCGTCAAACCCGTTTTTCCAGGAAGTCGTCGACGCGCATGTCGACATCGAGCAATGGCTGTCCGGCCGCGCCGCCCGCGAGGGCCTCGCGCCGCTGCTCGCGCGTTTTTCGCGGCGTTTCTCGATGATTTCGCTGCAGGGGCATGCGCTGGACTTCGCGGATATCGACGTCCTGTTCTCGCGCGGCTTCGGCGCGCGTCCCGGCCTGCGGATCGCGATCGACGAACTGCACGACGTGAGCGCCTGGCAGGGCGGCGCGGTGATCGCCTATCGCGAGACGCAAGTCGACGGAGAGGGGCGGCGCAGCGTCCGCCGTTCGACCGTCGTGTTCGAGCGTGACGCGAGCGGGCGCATCGGCTGGCTGCGCCTGCACGAGACACCCGTGACGGGCTGACCGTCACCCGCCACGCCTGCCGCCGGGTGCCCGGCGGCAGGCAGCACGCTGCCCGAGCGGCCCCCAAGACTGGAAACCTGAGAGATGACCATAAAAGCAATCGAATCCGCGCGCCGCGAGGGCGCGCGGCGGCAGCGCGTCCGCGGCCGGAGGTGTGCATGACGGCGCAACCGTTCACCGATGCGGTGGCGGCGCTAGTGCGCGAGACCGAGGTGCACAAGGATCTCTACCTGTCGCCGCGGATCTTCGAGCTGGAGATACGTCACCTGTTCGCGAACACGTGGGTCTATGTCGGCCACGTCAGCCAGATTCCGGATACCGGCGACTACGTGACGACGACGATCGGCGCCGAGCCGGTCGTGATGGTGCGCCACGTCGACGGATCGGTGCGCGTGCTGCACAACCGCTGTTCGCACAAGGGCACGCAGCTCGTGACCGATGCATGCGGCAACACGGGCAGGTTCTTCCGTTGTCCGTACCACGCATGGTCGTACCGGACCGACGGCAGCCTCTATGCGATTCCGCTGCGGCGCGGCTACGAGAACACCGGCTTCGAATCGTGCGAGGCGAGCAAGGGCATGCAGGCGGTCGGCGCGACCCATGACCATCGCGGCTTCGTGTTCTGCCGCCTGAATCCGTCGGGTGTCGATTTCCACGACTATTTCGGCGATGCGCTGTCGTCGCTCGACAACCTGGTCGACCGCTCGCCGGAAGGGCGTGTCGAGGTCGCGGGCGGCGTGTTTCGGTACGTGCACGCGTGCAACTGGAAGATGCTGGTCGAGAACCAGACCGATACCTGCCATCCGATGGTCGCGCACGAGTCGTCGGCCGGCACGGCCGTGCGCGTGTGGGAGCGCGACGGCGCGGAAGGTGCGAAGCCGATGGCGGTCGAACTGCTGGAGCCGTTCATCCAGCCGCATGCGTTCTTCGAGCAGATGGGGCTGCGCGTGTGGCCCAACGGGCACGGCCACACCGGCACGGCCGATTCGATCCATGCGCGCTATACGCCGATCCCCGGGTATCACGAGAAGATGGTGGCGGCCTACGGCGAAGCGCGTGCGGCGCGTATTCTCGGCGAGGTCCGTCACAACACGGTGCTGTTTCCGAACGCGATGGTGAAGGGGCCGATCCAGATCCTGCGCGTGTTCAAGCCGCTTGCGGCCGACCGCACGCTGGTGGAGTCGTGGTCGTTCCGTCTTGTCGGCGCGCCCGATTCGCTGTTCGAGCGCACACTTGCGTACAACCGGCTGATCAACGCGCCGACGTCGATCGTCGCGCACGACGATCTCGAAATGTACGAACGCGCGCAACGCGGCCTCGCGACGCAGTCGCGCGACTGGGTGCACGTGGGGCGGTTGTTCGATCCGCGGGAGTTCGCGCAGCCGACGTCGGAAACGAACGGCACCAGCGAGCAGCAGATCCGCAACCAGTTCCGCGCGTGGCTGCGCTATATCGCGCCCGCATCGACGAAGGAGGCGGCCTATGCGCACCTTTGCACACGATGAACTCGCCGCGTTCGTGTACCACGAGGCGCGCCTGCTCGACGAGCGGTGCTACGACGACTGGCTCGCGCTCTACGCGGACGACGCGCGCTACTGGATGCCGCTGTCGCCGGACCAGCCCGACACGGGGCTGCACGGCGCGCTGATGGACGAGGACCGGCTGCTGCTGCGCATCCGCATCGAACGCCTGGCCGGCCGCCGCACGTTTTCGCAACAGCCGGCGAGCCGCGGCCACCATCTGCTCCAGCAGCCGCATGTCGAGCGTGCCGACCGCACGCGCGGCGTGTACGTACTGCGCACGCCGTTCCATTACGTCGAAGCGCGGCGCGACGAGCAGACCCTGTTCGCCGGCTGGTACACGCATGAACTCGCGGTGCGCGACGACGCGTTGCGCATCCGCGTGAAGCGCGTCGACCTCGTCAACGCCGACGCACCGCTCGGCAGCATTCACCTGCCCGTATGAACGCGGGCTCGCGCATCCGGCTTCCACCTTTGATCCCGACTCCATGAACGCCCCTGAACGCCTGCCGCACACGCTACCGTACATCGACACGCTGTACGACTATGGCGCTTTCCTGTCCCGTACCGGCGGCCGTCTCGGCACGCTGCCGGCCGAAGGCGCGCACGATGCGCGGATCGCGATCGTCGGCGCGGGCGTCGGCGGCCTCGTCGCGGCGTGCGAACTGCTGCGCGCGGGTGCCCGGCAGGTCGTCGTGTTCGAGGCGAACCGGGCGCGCGTCGGCGGCCGCCTGCTGACCCAGTCGATCAATCCCGATCATCCGCATCTGCTTGCCGAAATGGGTGCGATGCGCTTTCCGCCGTCGCAGGCCGCGCTCTATCACTACCTCGACCGGTTCGGTGTCGACAGCGCATCGGCGTTTCCCGACCCGGGCATCGTCGATACCGAGATCCACTACCAGGGCCACGCGTACCGCTGGCCGGCCGGCGATGCGCCGCCCGCACTATTCGAGCGCGTCGACCGCGGCTGGCGCGCGTTCATCCGCGACGGCGTGCGGCTCGACGACGGCACGCTGCTGCCCGCGCCGGCCGAACTGACGGCACTCCTGCGCGCGCATCGCTACGACGACGCGCGGCGCGGCTGGCAGCAGTACATCGACCGGTTCGGCGACGAGTCGTTCTATTCGGCGATCGTGAAGATCTTCACGGGCGCAACGCCGCCCGGCGGCGTGCGCTGGCGCAAGGGCGAGGACCTGCGCCTGTTCGGCACGCTCGGCATCGGATCGGGCGGCTTCCAGCCGGTCTATCGCGCGTCGTTCCTCGAAATCCTGCGGATCGTCGTCAACGAGCTCGAGGTCGACCAGCGGCTGATCCCGGCCGGCATCTTCGCGCTCGCGCAGGGGCTGATGGATGACGGCGTCGACGGCGCGCACGTGCGCGACTGCATCGTTTACGCGGCCGTGCGCGGCGTGACGACGCAGCCCGACGGCACGTTTGTGCTCGCGCTCGACGACGGATCGACGTGCGTGTTCGACCGCGTGATCGTCGCGACCACGACGCGCGCGATGCAGGTCGGCATGGGCATGACGGGCATCGCGAACCTGTTCGCGCCGGACGTCGTCCGTGCGATCAACGAGACGCACATGGTCAGTTCGTCTAAGCTCTTCGTGCTGACCCGAGACAAGTTCTGGCTCAAGCACGGGCTGCCGCACAACATCCAGACCGATACGCTCGCACGCGGCATCTACTGCCTCGACTACGCACCCGACGATCCCGACGCACATGGCGTCGTGCTGATCAGCTACACGTGGGAGGACGATTCGCACAAGATTCTGTCGCTCACCGACAAGATCGAGCGGTTCAAGCGGCTCGTTGCCGAGATCGGCGTCGTGTCGCCGGCGTTCGCCGCGCACCTGCGCCCGCTCGACGACGACTACGCGCGCAACGTCACGAGCCACGACTGGCTGTCGGACCGCTACGCGCTGGGCGCGTTCAAGCTGAACTATCCGGGCGAGGACATCCATTCGCAGGCGCTGTTCTACCAGTTCCAGACGGCGGCCGAGCCGTCGACCGACCGCGGGATCTACCTGGCCGGCTGCTGCTGTTCGTTCACGGGCGGCTGGATCGAGGGCGCGGTGCAGACCGCGATCAACGCGGCGAGCGCGGTGATCCGCAGCCTCGGCGGCACGCTCGCCGACGGCAATCCGCTCGATGCGATGCGCAGCCGCTATCGGTACGGTGACTGATGCGGCACGCCGCTATTTGTCCAGCTCCGGATAGTGCCGGAAGATCCCCATGTCGTTGAACGGGATGCGGCGCTCCGAGTCGAGATAACGCGCGACGGGACGATGTTGCGCGACGCGGTCGTGCAAGCCGACGAGCCCCGCGACTTTCCGCTCCGCGCGCTTCATCGCCTTCGGAAACGCATAGCGCAAGCCCTCGATGAGCTGGAACATCGAAAGGTCCGCATAACTGAGCGCGCTGCCCGCGATATGGCCGCTCTTGTGCGGATTCTGTTCGAGCACGCGATCGAAATAGCCGAGGAATTTAGGCAGCCGATTCTCGAGGAAATCGGCCGCGCGCTCGGCCGCTTCCGCCTTCTGGTCCTCGTAGTACAGGCAACTTGCAATCGGATGATGCGTGTCGTGAATCTCGGTGACGAAATCGGCGACGGTCAGCTGGATCTGGTGCACCCACAGCCGGCCGGCTTCGTCGTCGGGCGCGAGTCCGAGCCGCGCGCCGAGGAACAGCAGGATGTTCGCGGTCTGCCCGACGACCACATCGCCGGCTTTCAGGAACGGCGGCGCGAACGGCACGCATTCCGCCTTCGTGCTGTCCATCATGCGCATCATCGCCGGCACGCCCATGCCGCGGCCCGATTCGCGCGCGACGTCGACATAGTCGGCTTCGGCCGCCTCGAGCGCGAGCCGCACGTATTCGCCGCGGCCCTGGATCTCGGGCCAGTAATAGAGTTCGTATCGCATGCTGTTCTCCTGTCCAGTTGAACCGGATGCTTGAGCTATCGTGATGACCGGGCGGCCGTGCGCGGTCCGCCGCGAATAGACAGTCTAGGCAATCGCAAGAAAAGTGCTGCGCGCATCGCGTCATGCGCCGCGTTCGCCGCCTTCGGGGCCGTAGAAGAACACCCAGGTCGAGAAGTCGCCGGAGAAACCGACGAAGCGATGCTCCGCGTGAGCGGGGACGAACAGCACGTCGCCGGCCGAGACGTCGGATTCGCGCCCGTCGACGATGAAGCGCGACGTGCCGGTGGCGATCACGTAAACCTCGTCGCGCGCATGCGGCTTCTGCTTGTCCTCGATGTGCGGCCGGTACAGCTCGACGTCGAGCGTGCCGTGCCGAAACAGCGTCGTGAACAGCGTGCCTTCTTCGTCGAGGCGAGCTAGCGATTCGTTCAGGCCGAGCTTCATCGTGGTGGGCTCCGGATCCGATCGTGGGAACGTGCGTTGTGCCATCGTAACGCGAAATCCGGAGATGGCCGTGCAGTACGCGACGATGCACGCGAATCGCATCCTCGCCACCGGTGAAACGGTGGCCGTGGTCGCTCGCCACGGATGAAACGCATTCGTCCATCGATGAAACGGCATGACGATCGCCTGCATTCGATCGACAGGTTCACCGCAATTTAATAAACGCCCGCTACGATCCTGCATCGTCGATCGACTGGGTGCAGCGATCCGATCCGCGCGTCGATCCTGTCGCCCGTCTCCCAACCGCGTGACATGCCCGGTTGTCACTTTCCCTGAACCCGCTATTGCAACGCCGCGACCTGCTGCCGGCGTTGTTTGCATCGCTTCGTATCTCTCATGAATCTGAATCCGTCGGCTTCTTCACGCAGAAAATTTCTTGCTGCCGCCCCCGCCGTTGCGGCAGCACCGCTGCTGAGCGCATGCGGCGGCGACGACGTCACATCGGCGCCCGTCACCGACAGCGCACTTGCCGCGCAGATGTCCGCGAAGCTGAACGCGCAGCTCGGCGATGCGGCGACGGTCAATGCGATCGTGCCGGCGCTGACCGATGTCGGCTTCACCTGGGGCCTGCCGACGGTGCCGGCCGCGCAGGTCGGCGCGATCGTCGCATACAGCTTCGGCAACCGTCCGAACGCGGCGAGCGGCAACACGTCGAGCACGGGCGGCAACCAGTCCGCGCTGCCCGATCCGGGGCCGGTCAACGAAGCGCTCGCGGACGCCGTGTACCGCATCCGCCAGTTGAAGCCCGTCAAGGTCTACGCGCAGTGGGAAATCGCGCGCTTTCTCGTGTCGAAATACGGAATGGGCGCCGACGTGCTGTCGTCGATCGAACCGGTGATCGCGAGCGACGGCTCGATCGTGTACCTGAGCACGGCAGGCGTCGCCGCCGTGGCCGTGTCGCGCGCGGGCGGCGCGGCCGCGATGGGCACCGTCGCGGTGGTCGGCCATCGCGATCACGCGAAGCGCTGCATCCAGACCTCGCAGCAGGCGGGCATGAAGGCGGCTGCCGTTGCCGAGGTGCCGCTCCCGACGCTCTACGACCCGCAATCGGGCCAGCCGTGGACGCGCAACCGCAGCCTGTATCTCGTGCACGACATGTATGCGCAAATGCTCGGCCGCGCGATGGCCGCCACGACGCAGGCCTTCCCGAAAGGCTGACGATTCCCGCTTTCCACACGATCCCGATGACCATGAAGACCCGCCGCCATTTCCTGGCTTCCACTTCCGCACTCGCCGCATCGTGCGCGGCCTCCGCGCCCGTGTTCGCAAGCGACGCACCGGCGTCCGATGCCGAACTGCAGCGCCAGATGCTCGGCAAGCTGACGAACGAACTGAACGATCGCGCGACCGCCGCCGACGAGACGGGTTACCTGTTCGACACGTTTTTCTCGTGGGCGCCACCCACCGTCGCGGCGGCCGGCATCAATACGATCGTCGCGTTCAGCTTCGGCAGTCGCGCCGCGGCATCCGGTGCCGTGCCGGTGCCGGGCCCGGTGAACGAGGCGATTGCCGACGCCGTGTTCGCGCTCCGGCAGAAGGTCGCCGTGCCGGTCTGCGCGCAGCAGGAAGTCGCGAGCGTGCTCGCGTCGAAATACGGGCTGACAGCGGGCGTGACGACGATCGCGACGCCGGCCCTGAGCGCCGGCAGCCCGATACCGACGCCCGACGGCGTCGCCGCCGCGATCGTCAAACAGGCCGGCTCGGCCGCGGCGCTCGGCAAGGTCGCGATCGTCACGCACGCGGATCAGGCGTCGATCGCCGTGCGCGTGTCGAATGCGGCGGGGATGCAGGCGGCGGTGCCGGCCGGGCTGGTGCTGCCGGTCGCCTACGACACGTCCGCGCAGCAGCCGGCGATGCGCCGCCGCGATCTCTACCTGATGAGCAACGCCGGCATGCAGCTGGCGATGCTGCGGCTCGACCTGATCAAGCGCGAATATCCGAACGGCTGAGGCCGCCGGTTCCGGCCCGTCGCGCCGGGTCCGGGCGACGCGATCCGCGATCGAGGTCATCCGGACCCGGCGTGCCCCATTTGCCGGGTAATGCCGATACAGGTATTGGCACTACCAGCCAAACCACTGTTTTTAATGGGTTTTTTCGCGCCCGGCCTGCGCCGCGACGCGTTCTGCGTGGCATAATCGACCGCATCCGCAAGGCTTGTAGTCACAACGACCCCGCATACCCATGGCACAGACTCTCTACGACAAACTGTGGAATACCCACGTCGTCCACACCGAGGATGACGGCACGGCATTGCTGTACATCGACCGTCAGCTGCTGCATGAAGTCACGAGCCCGCAGGCGTTCGAAGGGCTGAAGATCGCGCAGCGTCCGGTGTGGCGCATCAGCGCGAACCTGGCCGTGTCGGATCACAACGTGCCGACGACGGACCGCAGCCACGGCATCGCCGATCCCGTCTCGAAGCTGCAGGTCGACACGCTCGACGCGAACTGCGATGCGTTCGGCATCACGCAGTTCAAGATGAACGACATGCGCCAGGGCATCGTCCACATCATCGGGCCGGAGCAGGGCGCGACGCTGCCGGGCATGACGATCGTGTGCGGCGATTCGCATACGTCGACGCACGGCGCGTTCGGCGCGCTCGCGCACGGCATCGGCACGTCGGAAGTCGAGCACGTGCTCGCGACGCAAACGCTGCTGCAGAAGAAGAGCAAGAACATGCTCGTGAAGGTCGAGGGCGCACTGCCGCGCGGCTGTACCGCGAAGGACATCGTGCTCGCGATCATCGGCAAGATCGGCACGGCCGGCGGCACGGGCTACGCGATCGAATTCGGCGGCTCGACCATTCGCGCGCTGACGATGGAAGGCCGCATGACGGTCTGCAACATGGCGATCGAGGCCGGCGCGCGCGCGGGCATGGTCGCCGTCGACGATACGACGATCGATTACCTGAAGGGCCGTCCGTTCGTGCCGACCGGCGCGGAATGGGATCAGGCCGTCGAATACTGGCGCCAGTTCAAGTCGGACGAAGGCGCGCAGTTCGACCGCGTCGTCGAGTTGAACGCGGCCGAGATCGTCCCCCAGGTCACGTGGGGCACGTCGCCGGAAATGGTCACGTCGATCGACGGTCGCGTGCCCGATCCCGAGCGCGAGAAGGATCCGGTCAAGCGCGACGCGATGGAGCGCGCGCTGGCCTACATGGCGCTCGAGCCGAACACGCCGATCGAATCGATCAAGGTCGACAAGATCTTCATCGGCTCGTGCACGAACGCGCGGATCGAGGACATCCGTGCGGCCGCGTATGTCGTGAAGAAGCTGAACCGTCGCATCGCGTCGAACGTGCGGCTCGCGATGGTCGTGCCGGGCTCGGGCCTCGTGAAGGCGCAGGCCGAACGCGAAGGGCTCGACAAGGTGTTCACCGACGCCGGTTTCGAATGGCGCGAGCCGGGCTGCTCGATGTGCCTCGCGATGAACGCCGACCGGCTCGATCCGGGCGAGCGCTGCGCGTCGACGTCGAACCGCAACTTCGAAGGCCGGCAGGGCGCGGGCGGTCGCACGCACCTCGTGAGCCCCGCGATGGCCGCGGCCGCGGCGATCGAAGGCCACTTCGTCGACATTCGCAAGCTGGGGTGACGCGTGACGGCATCGAAGATCATTGCGCGGCTGGTTGCCGCGCTGGCGCTGGCGGGGTTGGGCTTCGGCCTCGCGGGCTGCAATACCGTCCAGGGCTTCGGGCAGGACGTCAACGCCGCCGGCAACGCGCTGAAGCGCGCCGCGGAGTGACGACTCCCGCCGAGAATTTGTCGATGTGCGCCGGCTGAAGGCCGGCCCTCCAACCGGATAGACGGATCATGGAAAAATTCACAGTACATACCGGCGTCGTGGCGCCGCTCGATCGCGAGAACGTCGACACCGACGCGATCATCCCGAAGCAGTTCCTGAAGTCGATCAAGCGCACGGGCTTCGGTCCGAACGCGTTCGACGAATGGCGCTACCTCGATCACGGCGAGCCGGGCCAGGACAACTCGAAGCGTCCGCTGAATCCCGACTTCGTGCTGAACCAGCCGCGCTACCAGGGCGCATCGGTGCTGGTCGCGCGCAAGAACTTCGGCTGCGGCAGCTCGCGCGAGCACGCGCCGTGGGCGCTGCAGCAGTACGGCTTCCGCGCGATCATCGCGCCGAGCTTCGCGGACATCTTCTTCAACAACTGCTACAAGAACGGTCTGCTGCCGATCGTGCTGACCGAGCAGCAGGTCGATCACGTGTTCAACGACACGTACGCGTTCAACGGCTACCAGCTGACGATCGACCTCGACGCGCAGGTCGTGCGCACGGGCGACGGCCGCGAGTATCCGTTCGAGATCGCCGCGTTCCGCAAGTACTGCCTGCTGAACGGCTTCGACGACATCGGCCTCACGCTGCGCCATGCGGACAAGATTCGCCAGTTCGAAGCCGAGCGGCTCGTGAAGCAGCCGTGGCTCAACACCAAGCTGGTCGGCTGATATATCGCCTTCGAGGCGGGCGCGCTATCCGCGCGTTCGCCGGCCTGCTCCATAACCTACCCAGTCAGGAATAACGCATGAAGATTGCAGTGCTGCCCGGCGACGGCATCGGTCCGGAAATCGTCAGCGAAGCGGTGAAGGTGCTGAACGCACTCGACGAGAAGTTCGAACTCGAACAGGCGCCGGTCGGCGGCGCGGGCTACGAGGCGAGCGGCCATCCGTTGCCCGACGCGACGCTGAAGCTCGCGAAGGAAGCCGACGCGATCCTGTTCGGCGCGGTCGGCGACTGGAAGTACGACTCGCTCGAGCGCGCGCTGCGCCCCGAGCAGGCGATCCTCGGCCTGCGCAAGCATCTGGAGCTGTTCGCGAACTTCCGCCCGGCGATCTGCTATCCGCAGCTCGTCGATGCGTCGCCGCTTAAGGCCGAACTCGTCGCGGGCCTCGACATCCTGATCGTGCGCGAACTGAACGGCGACATCTACTTCGGCCAGCCGCGCGGCGTGCGCGCCGCACCGGACGGCCCGTTTGCCGGCGAGCGCGAAGGCTTCGACACGATGCGTTACTCGGAACCGGAAGTGCGCCGCATCGCGCACGTCGCGTTCCAGGCGGCACGCAAGCGCGCGAAGAAGCTGCTGTCGGTCGACAAGTCGAACGTGCTCGAAACGTCGCAGTTCTGGCGCGACATCATGATCGACGTGTCGAAGGAGTACGCGGACGTCGAGCTGTCGCACATGTACGTCGACAACGCGGCGATGCAGCTCGCGAAGGCGCCGAAGCAGTTCGACGTGATCGTCACGGGCAACATGTTCGGCGACATCCTGTCGGATGAAGCGTCGATGCTGACGGGCTCGATCGGCATGCTGCCGTCGGCGTCGCTCGACAAGAACAACAAGGGCCTGTACGAACCGTCGCACGGTTCGGCACCGGACATCGCGGGCAAGGGCATCGCGAACCCGCTCGCGACGATCCTGTCGGCCGCGATGCTGCTGCGCTACTCGCTGAATCGCGCGGAGCAGGCCGATCGCATCGAGCGCGCGGTGAAAACGGTGCTCGAACAGGGCTACCGCACGGGCGACATTGCGACGCCGGGCTGCCAGCAGGTCGGTACGGCGGCAATGGGCGACGCGGTGGTCGCGGCGCTGTAAGCAGGCAGTAAAGGGTGCGAACGCGGCCGGTAAAAACGGCGCGTTCGCACCGGGTTGGCCGTTGTGCGGCCGAATAGGTTTGTGTAGACTCGAACGATGGCGCTGATTTCCCTGATCTCCCCGGTCCTGAAACTCCACGGCAACACTGCCCGTGCGGGTGCGCGCGCCATCGTCATCACGAAAACCATTACCACGAAAACGATCATTAAACGCTGATCGTCCGTCGTGCCCGCCTGTTTCCCCGCGCGGTCACGCTGGGGACGGAAATGGCGGGGAAGCTCCATTCAAAGGGTTAGTCATGAACGTAGGTCTCGTAGGTTGGCGCGGCATGGTCGGCAGCGTCCTGATGCAGCGCATGCAGGAAGAGGGCGATTTCGACCTGATCGAACCGGTGTTTTTCAGCACCAGCAACACGGGTGGCAAGGCGCCGTCGTTCGCGAAAAACGAGACTACGCTCAAGGACGCGACCAACGTCGACGAGCTGAAGAAGTGCGACGTGATCATCACGTGCCAGGGCGGCGACTACACGAACGACGTGTTCCCGAAGCTGCGCGCGGCCGGCTGGAACGGCTACTGGATCGATGCGGCATCGTCGCTGCGGATGAACGACGACGCCGTCATCATCCTCGATCCGGTCAACCTCGACGTGATCAAGGACGCGCTCGTCAAGGGCACGAAGAACTTCGTCGGCGGCAACTGTACGGTCAGCCTGATGCTGATGGCGCTCGGCGGCCTGTTCCGCGAGAACCTCGTCGACTGGATGACGGCGATGACCTACCAGGCCGCATCGGGCGCGGGCGCGCAGAACATGCGCGAGTTGCTGTCGCAGATGGGCACGCTGAACGGCGCGGTGCAGGAACAGCTCGCCGATCCGGCTTCCGCGATTCTCGACATCGACCGCCGCGTGCTGGCCGCGATGAACAGCGACGCGATGCCGACCAGCAACTTCGGCGTGCCGCTCGCCGGCTCGCTGATCCCGTGGATCGACAAGGATCTCGGCAACGGGATGTCGAAGGAAGAGTGGAAGGGCGGCGCGGAAACCAACAAGATTCTCGGCAAGCCGGCGATGGGCGAGCCGGGTTCGATCCCGGTCGACGGCCTGTGCGTGCGGATCGGCGCAATGCGCTGCCACTCGCAGGCGCTGACGATCAAGCTGAACAAGGATGTGCCGCTCGACGAGATCAACGGCATCCTCGCCTCGGCGAACGACTGGGTGAAGGTCGTGCCGAACGAGCGTGAAGCGTCGATGCGCGACCTGTCGCCGGCGAAGATCACCGGCACGCTGACGGTGCCGGTCGGCCGCCTGCGCAAGCTCGCGATGGGCGGCGAATACCTGTCGGCATTCACGGTCGGCGATCAGCTGCTGTGGGGCGCGGCCGAGCCGCTGCGCCGCATGCTGCGCATCCTGCTCGACAAGTAAGCCTGCTTGCCGGTCCGGCCTGCGGGCCGGGCTGCACAAGATGATGCGCCGCGTCGGCCTTGATGATGTCAAGGCTGGCGCGGCGCGTTTTTCATGCGTGGATCAGCGCAGGTTCAGCAGCGTCTGGTCGACCGTCTGCTGGGTCTTGATCGTCTGCGCGTTGGCCTGGTAATTGCGCTGCGCGGTGATCAGGTTCACGAGCTCGGTCGTCAGGTTGACGTTCGAGTTTTCCAGCGCGCTGCCCTGCAGCGTGCCGTGGTTCGTGCTGCCCGGCGCGGAGATCTGCGGCACGCCCGACGCGGCGGTCTCCGCATACTGGTTGCCGCCGATGTTCACGAGCCCGTTCGGGTTGTTGAAGTTCGCGAGCGCGATCAGGCCGAGCACCGCGCTCTGGCCGTTCGAGTAGTTGCCGGTCAGCTTGCCGTCGGTGCCGATCGAGAACGTCGTCAGCGTGCCGCTCGCGAAGCCGTCCTGCGCGAGGTTGTTTACGCCGTTCTTCCCGCCGTACTGCGTCGTGCCGCTCAGGTCGAGCGTCAGGTTCTGCGGGTTGGCGCCGCCCGTCGTGTTGGGGATCGAGAACGCGAACTGACCGAGGCTCGGCGTCGGCTGGCCGGTGGCGGCCGATGTCGTCGAGCTGATCCGGCCCGATGCATCGAACGTGACGGTGCCGAGATTCGTCGGCGTCTGGCCCTGTACGCCCGCATAGGCCTGCCAGGTGCCGGCCGCGCTTTTCGCGAAATACATCGTGACCTGCTGCGAGCCGCCGAGCGTGTCGTAGACCTGGATCGACGAATTGTAGTTGTACGTCGTGTTGTCGCTCGCGTTGAACGGCGTCTTGGCCGGCACCTTGTCCTGCGAGTTCAGGTTGAACTGGCCGGCGATCTTGCTCGTCGCCTGCGGCGCGATGTTGTTGGTCGGCGCCTGCAGTGGCACGGTCTGCGCGGTGTTGATCACGCCGCCCGCGCCTGCCGCATAGCCCATCAGGTTGCGGCCTTGCGAGTCGACGATGGCGCCGGTCTTGTCGCGGTGGAACGTGCCGTCGCGCGAGTACGTCGTCGCGCCGTTGCTCGACATCTGGAAGAAGCCGTTGCCGTTGATCGCGATGTCCAGCGACGAGTGGGTCGAATTGATCGTGCCCTGGCCGAATTGCTGCTGCACCGACGCGAGCCTCGTGCCGATGCCGATCTGCGTATTGACCGACGTCGCGACCGAATTTGCATACATGTCGGAGAAGTTCGCGCGGCCCTGCTTGAAGCCGGTCGTGTTTGCGTTCGCGATATTGTTGCCGATCACGTCGAGATTGCTCGACGCGCCGGCCAACCCGCTCAAACCCTGCTGATAGCCCATGTTCGATCCCCGTAACGAGCTGGTGAGTGAATGCAGTCTTGCAACTGCGCGATGACCCTCTGGCGTCTCACGGCGTCAACCCGGCCGATCGCGGTCCCGCCTTTCCGGCATGTGCGAGCGCAATGGCCGGATTGCGCCGATTCCTGTTTGAAGTCGATCGTAGCGACAGCAATTATTTGATCTGTGTAATTTTGTGTAATGTGATTGAATTACTGTCGAAATGATCGCTTTTGTATGGGTAATTGGCCGTGCTGTCAGGTCTGAAAGCCTTGCGGGGCGGGGATTTGGCGGGATGAATTTTCAATTGGACGATAAGAGGTGAGAATTGACTTCTTATCGTTCAATTGAAATTGATTTGAATGAGATCGGCGGGGCGGCGGGGGTATTTGAAAATGGCGGCTGTTAATCAATTAACGGCAGGTGACGCGAATTGTTGAGCGAATGCGCTCGATTACCCCGGCCGTGGTTCGGCGCCGGAACCGGCCGGCGGAAACGTGGAAGCGCCGAACCGCTTGCGCGGCCGTTCCTGCATCGCATCGTTTGGCGCGAGGAAGGGCGGCGGCGCGGCGTAAAGCCTTGCCATTCGTTCCGGATGAGATGTTGTCGAAAGGATTTCATTCGTTGATACCTGTCCTTTCGGTCGATCCGGCGCGCCGGCTGCAGTGCGCGACCCGTGCGGCAGCCCGACGCGATCGCTGCGTGCGCCGCGACGTGCGAGCGCGGCCGGTTGCACCCGCAGCCGATGAATTCGGCCCGAACGCGAGCACGTGAAGTAAACTACGCGGTTACGACGCACAGACCAGCCGAAAGCGTCGCGTTCCGCGCGACGCTTTTGCATTTCTGCGGCAACTTTATTGACGCTTCCAACCGCGAATCCGAGCCGCGCCCGCGCGCGGAGATAGAGCCTACGATGTCCCGAATTTCCTTGTTTCCGCGTCAGTCCCGTCTGTCGCGCGCCGTGCGTGGCGCGCTGGCGATTCTGGCGCTCGGCGCAGCCGCGTCGGCCTGGGCGACCAGCACAGGCGAACTGCCGGCGTCTGCTGCCGGCGCCGCCGCGCCGCTTACCGTGACGGTCCAGCCGGGCCAGTCGTTGAACGACATCGCGAAAGCGGCGACGCAATCGCATGATCCGGGCGTGCTCGCGCGCGCCGGCCGCGCGCTGTTCGACGCCAATCCGCAGGCGTTCATGAGGCGCGACGCGAGCCGCCTGAAAGTCGGCGCGACGCTGACCGTGCCCGCGCTCGACGCAACGGGCGCGGCGCTTGCGCCGGCCAGTGCGCTTGGCGCATCCGGTGCGGCGGCTGCCTCCGCGCCCGCTGCCGCGTCGGGCGGTGCGGCGCTCGCGCAGCCCGGTGCGTCCGCGCCGCATTCGGGGTCGGCCGTGCAATCCGCGCCGGTGGCGCCGGCCGTGCATGCGGCACCGGTGAGCGGTGCGAGCGTCGCGACGGCAGCGGGGGCGTCTGCTTCGGCAGGCGCTTCGGCTGCACACGGCGCGTCGGCTGTCGAAAACACGCAGCCGGCGGCGCCTGCTGCCGGCGCCAGCGGCCCGCATGTGTGGAGCGGCGCGATCCAGTCGGCGCCGTCGTCCGCGAGCGAGGCCGCTGCCCAGCCTGCGCCGGGCAGCCAGGTTTCGGGCGCGAACGAACCGGCCCGTGCGGCACCCGCCACGGGTGCATCGCAGCCGCGGCCGTCGAGCCTGCAGCAACTGCTGGCATTGAAGAATCGCGTGCTGATGGAGTTGCAGAAGCACGGCATCGGCAAGCCGGCCGCGACGAACAACGTCGCGCCGGCACCGGCGCCTGCCGCGCCGCGTCCGACCGCGAACGATGCGGGCGCGTCGTCTGCCGCATCGCCGGCAGCCGAAGCGGCGTCCGGCGTGGCCGGCAGCGCTGCGCAGCCGGCATCGGCGCCCGCGCAGCCGGTCGCACCCGTGACGGCGCCTGCGCGCGCTGCGGAGCAGATGGACTGGCGTCCGGTCGCAGCGGCCGGCGCGGCCGTGATCGTCCTCGCGGCCGGGTTCGCGTGGCGCAAGCGCCGGAAGGGCCGGCACACGGACGATGCGGGCACGACGGCTGCAGCCGCTGCCGAAGCAGAAGCAGCGCCGTCCATCGAACGCGAACTGCCGATCCGGCCAGAGATGCCGGTCGCCCGCGACGCGGCCGCCGACATGAACCTCGCCGCGGCGACTGCCGCAGCGGCGGAGACGGTCGAGCCGCCTGAGGCGGATGCATCGCCGACGCTCGAAGTAACGAAGCCGCATGACGACCAGCCTGAATTGCCGCCTGCGCCTGCCCACGCCGCAGTACCGCCGGAGAACGACGTGGCTTCGGCTCCGGCCACGGCCCCGCACGATGCAGAACCGGTAGAACAGGCGGCCGCCGACAAGCCCGCCGAGACCCCCGCCGAGCCTTCGGCGACCGAAACGCAGCACGCGGCGCTGATGCAGAACGCGATCAGCGCGCTCGGCAGCCTCGACATGCCGCTGCCGCCGCGCATGCAGGACGATCCGTCGCTGGCCGCGGACGAGCCGGTTGCACGAGCAGGGCAGTCCGACGCCGACAAAATCGCAACTAACGGTCAATCCGCGTTGCGCCCGCCAAATGGCTCAAACGATCCGGCCCCGGAGCATCCGGCCGACCAGGACGACGAGTTCGAATGGGATCCGGACGCGACGACACCGGCTGCCCACGTGGGCAGCCCGTCCTCGACGTTGTTGCTGCCACCGCTCGGCGGCGCGCAGTTCGGCGCGCTGAAGCTCGATTTCGACCTCGACTTGCCGTCCGCGCCGGGCGCCGCGCTGCCCGCGCTCACGCCGGACGAACTCGCGCGTATCGCGCGCAACAAGCTCGACCTCGCGGCCGAGTACGTCGAACTGGGCGACCTGTCCGGCGCGCGGACGCTGCTGCAGGAAGTGGTCGACGCGAACGACGCCGCGACGCGCGACGATGCACGCGCGCTGCTCGCGAAACTCGCGGACGAGGCGTGATGCGGATCGCGCTGGGCATTCAGTACGACGGCGCGGCATTCTGCGGCTGGCAGGCGCAGCCGCACGGCAAGACCGTGCAAAACGCACTCGAGCATGCGCTGGCCGAGTTCGCGCGGGTGCCGCTGCATACGACGGTGGCCGGGCGGACCGACACCGGCGTGCACGGGCTCGGGCAGGTCGTGCACTTCGATACGGATCTCGACCGCGAGGCATTCTCGTGGGTGCGCGGTACCAACGCGTTCCTGCCGTCGACCGTATCGGTGCAATGGGCGAAGCCGATGCCGGAGACGTTCCACGCGCGTTTCTCGGCGTTCGAGCGCACCTATTACTACGTGCTGTACGTGCACCCCGTGCGCTCGCCGATGCTGGCCGGGCGCGCGGGCTGGATCCATACGCCGCTCGACGACGACGCGATGCGCGCCGCCGCTGCGCACCTGATCGGCGAGCACGATTTCTCGTCATTCCGGTCGTCGGAATGCCAGTCGAAGACGCCGGTCAAACACCTGTACCGGATCGACGTGCGGCGCGCGGGCCATTTCATCCATTTCCGCTTCCGCGCCAACGCGTTCCTGCACCACATGGTGCGCAACCTGATGGGCTGCCTCGTCGCGGTCGGCCGCGGCCGCTATCCGGCCGACTGGGTCGCCGACGTGCTGGCAGGGTGCGACCGCAACCTCGCGGCGCCCACGTTCATGGCCGACGGGCTGTATCTCGCCCACGTCGGCTACCCGGCGGAATTCGCCGTCCCGCCCGCGCAGCTCGGCAGCGTGCCGTGGAGCAGCGTCTGGGCCGATCTGGACCCGCAATCATGACGGATCACGCCGTGTCTCCCTCGACTTCCTCCGCGGCCGGCCTGCCGCCGCGCACGCGCATCAAGCTGTGCGGGCTGTCGCGTCCCGAGGACGTGCTGCACGCGGCGGCGCTCGGCGCCGATGCGATCGGCCTCGTGTTCTACCCGAAGAGCCCGCGCGCGGTGACGATCGCGCAGGCGGCCGAGCTCGCGCGCCTCGCGCCGCCGTTCGTGTCGGTGGTCGGGCTGTTCGTGAATGCGACCCCAGCCGAGATCGAAGCCGTCGTGCGCGACGTGCCGCTCACGCTGCTGCAGTTCCATGGCGACGAGACGCCGGAGCAATGCGACGCGCTCGGCCGCGTGGCACACCTGCCGTGGTTGCGCGCAGTGCGCGTCGGCCCCTCGACGCAGCCGTCCGATTTGGTAGAATCGGCTCTTCATTATTCGAAAGCGCGCGGCCTCCTGTTCGACACCCTGGTGCCGGACTACGGCGGTAGCGGCAAGGTCTTCGATTGGTCTCTTATTCCCGCAGAGCTCGCGCATCGGGCCGTTTTGAGTGGTGGCTTGAGCGCGCAAAACGTCGGTGATGCGATCCGCCAGTTGCGCCCGTTTGCTGTCGATGTCTCGAGTGGCATCGAAGTGGAGGGCGCGAAGGGCGTGAAGGATCACGCCCGGATGGCGGCGTTCGTACGCGCGGTGCGCGCAGCGGACGCCGGGTGATGCAAGCCGGTGCGGCCCCGAAAGCGGGCGCATCGACCGATCGAGAGAGACACCATGTACAACCTTCCTGATGCTCGCGGCCACTTCGGCCCGTATGGCGGCACGTTCGTCGCCGAGACGCTGATTCACGCACTGGACGAACTGCGCGCGGCGTATGAAAAATTCCAGCACGATCCCGACTTCGTCGCCGAATTCGAGCGCGAGCTGAAGCATTTCGTCGGCCGTCCGTCGCCGATCTACCACGCGCAGCGCTGGAGCGAGACGCTCGGCGGCGCGCAGATCTACCTGAAGCGCGAGGACCTGAAC
Source organism: Burkholderia sp. NFPP32 (assembly GCF_900119325.1). Lineage (NCBI taxonomy): Bacteria > Pseudomonadati > Pseudomonadota > Betaproteobacteria > Burkholderiales > Burkholderiaceae > Burkholderia > Burkholderia sp. NFPP32. Next base: position 47,500 of record NZ_FPJP01000028.1, read on the forward strand.
CACACGGGCGCGCACAAGATCAACAACGTGATCGGCCAGGCGCTGCTCGCGAAGCGCATGGGCAAGAAGCGCGTGATCGCCGAGACGGGCGCCGGCCAGCACGGCGTCGCGACCGCGACGATCTGCGCGCGCTTCGGGATGGAGTGCGTCGTCTACATGGGTTCCGAGGATGTGCGCCGGCAGGCCGCGAACGTCTATCGGATGAAGCTGCTCGGTGCGACGGTCGTGCCGGTCGAGTCGGGTTCGCGCACGCTGAAGGACGCGCTGAACGAAGCGATGCGCGACTGGGTCACGAACATCGAGAGCACGTTCTACATCATCGGCACGGTTGCGGGCCCGCACCCGTATCCGATGATGGTGCGCGACTTCCAGCGCGTGATCGGCGACGAGTGCAAGGTGCAAATGCCCGAGCTCGCGGGCCGGCAGCCGGACGCGGTGATCGCCTGCGTCGGCGGCGGCTCGAACGCGATGGGCATCTTCTATCCGTATATCGACGATGCGTCGGTGCAGCTGATCGGCGTCGAAGCGGCCGGTGACGGGCTCGACACCGGCCATCACGCGGCATCGCTGATCGCCGGCAGCCCGGGCGTGCTGCACGGCAACCGCACGTACCTGCTGCAGGACGACAACGGCCAGATCATCGAGACGCACTCGGTGTCGGCGGGCCTCGATTATCCGGGTGTCGGCCCCGAGCACGCATGGTTGAAGGACAGCGGCCGCGCGCAGTACGTCGGGATCACCGACGAGGAAGCGCTGAAGGCGTTCCACGACTGCTGCCGGATCGAGGGGATCATTCCCGCGCTCGAGTCGAGCCACGCGATCGCGTATGGCGTGAAGCTCGCGCCGACGTTACCAAAGGACAAGATTCTGCTCGTCAACCTGTCGGGCCGCGGCGACAAGGACATGCACACGGTCGCCGAGCGATCGGGCATCGAGCTCTGACCCCGACCGATGCGCGACCTGATCGAAGAGCCGGGCGGCGGTGCCGCGAGCGAGGCGGAGGCGGTTCAGCCGGCCGTCGTCGTGCCGCGCGCGCTGCCGTCCGGTATCGAACTGCATAACCGCGATTTCCTGACCGATGCCGCGAACCTGCCGGATGCGTCGATCGACCTGATCGTCGCCGATCCGCCGTACGGGCTCGGCAAGGACTACGGCAACGACTCGGACAAGCGTTCGGGCGACGTGTTTCTCGCGTGGACGCGCGAGTGGCTCGAGCTCGCGATTCCGAAGCTCAAGCCGAGCGGGTCGATGTACATCTTCTGCACATGGCAGTACGCGCCGGAAATCTTCAGTTTCCTGAAGACGAAGCTCACGATGGTCAACGAGATCATCTGGGACCGGCGCGTGCCGAGCATGGGCGGCACGACGCGCCGTTTCACGTCGGTGCATGACAACATCGGTTTTTTCGCGGTTTCCAAGGCGTATTACTTCGATCTCGATCCGGTCCGCATCCCGTACGACGCCGACACGAAGAAGGCCCGCTCGCGCAAGCTGTTCGAAGGCAGCAAGTGGCTGGAGATGGGCTACAACCCGAAGGACGTCTGGTCGGTTTCGCGCCTGCACCGGCAGCACGCGGAGCGCGTCGATCATCCGACCCAGAAGCCGCTGGAAATCGTCGAGCGGATGGTGCTCGCGAGCTGCCCGCCGGGCGGCCGCGTGCTCGATCCGTTCATGGGCAGCGGCACGACCGCGGTGGCCTGCGCACGGCAGGGGCGCGACTTCGTCGGCTACGAGATCAACGAAAGTTATTGTGCGATCGCGCACGAGCGCGTGAGCGCGCTCGCCGCACCGGCATGCGCGTGAATCGCGCCGCCGCATCGCCGAACGAATCCTAGGAAAATTGCCATGTCCCGTATTCAGCAGACCTTTGCCGCGCTCGCCGAACAAGGCCGAAAGGGCCTGATCCCGTTCATCACGGCCGGCGACCCCGATCCCGCGAAGACCGTCGAATTCATGCACGCGCTCGCCGAAGGCGGCGCGGACGTGATCGAACTCGGCGTGCCGTTCTCGGACCCGATGGCCGACGGCCCCGTGATCCAGCGCTCGTCGGAACGCGCGCTCGCGCGCGGCGTCACGCTGAAGAGCGTGCTCGCCGACGTGAAGCGCTTCCGCGAAACCGATGCGAAAACCCCGGTCGTGCTGATGGGCTATGCGAACCCGATCGAGCGGATGGGCGTCGACGCGTTCGCGGCCGAAGCGCAGGCGGCCGGCGTCGACGGCGTGCTCGTCGTCGACTATCCGCCGGAAGAGGCGGGCGTATTCGCCGAAAAAATGCGCGCCGCGCAGATCGATCCGATCTTCCTGCTCGCGCCTACGTCGACCGACGAACGCATCGCCGACGTCGGCAAGATCGCGAGCGGCTACGTGTATTACGTGTCGCTCAAGGGTGTGACCGGCGCGGGAAATCTGGATGTTTCGAGCATTGCGGGTAAAATCCCGGCCATCAAGTCGCGCGTGCCGGTTCCGGTGGGCGTCGGCTTCGGCATCCGCGACGCCGAAACGGCGCGCGCGGTGGCCGAGGTGTCGGACGCCGTCGTGATCGGCAGCCGCCTCGTGCAACTGCTCGAAAGCGCTGCGCCGGAAGGCGCCGCCGCCGCGCTGAAGGCGTTCATCGCCGACCTGCGTGCCGCGCTGGACGGCGCGGGCAAGGCGGCGCGATAAACACAACACAGGGAGCGGGCGGGCCATGCGGCCCGGCCCGCCACGGAACAGGAAACCATACGATGAGCTGGCTCGACAAACTGTTGCCGCCGAAGATCAAGCAGACCGACCCGAAAAGCCGCAAGGGCATTCCGGAAGGCCTGTGGGTCAAGTGCCCGTCCTGCGAGGCCGTGCTGTACCGCAACGACGTGGACGCGAACCTGCACGTGTGCCCGAAGTGCGATCACCACATGCGCATCGGTGCGCGTGAGCGCCTCGACGGGCTGCTCGATCCGGAAGGCCGCTACGAAATCGGCCAGGAAATCGTGCCGGTCGACTCGCTGAAGTTCAAGGACAGCCGCAAGTACCCCGATCGTCTGAAGGAAGCGATGGACGAGACGGGCGAGACCGACGCGATGGTCGTGATGGGCGGTGCGATCCACACGCTGCCCGTCGTCGCGGCCTGCTTCGAGTTCTCGTTCATGGGCGGCTCGATGGGCTCGGTCGTCGGCGAGCGCTTCGCGCGCGGCGCGCAGAACGCGCTGGAACAGCACGTGCCGTTCATCTGCTTCACGGCGTCGGGTGGCGCACGGATGCAGGAAAGCCTGCTGTCGCTGATGCAGATGGCGAAAACCACTGCGATGCTGACCAAGCTGGCCGAAGCGAAGCTGCCGTTCATCTCGGTGCTGACCGATCCGACGATGGGCGGCGTGTCGGCGAGCTTCGCGTTCCTCGGCGACGTCGTGATCGCCGAACCGAAGGCGCTGATCGGCTTCGCCGGCCCGCGCGTGATCGAGCAGACGGTCCGCGAGAAGCTGCCGGAAGGCTTCCAGCGCGCCGAATTCCTGCTGAAGACGGGCGCGATCGACATGATCGTCGACCGCCGCAAGATGCGCGACGAGATCGCGCAGCTGCTCGCGCTGCTGCAGCGACAGCCGGCCGACGCGCTGGCCTGACCGGCGCGAGGTGGTGAACTCTGCGCGTCGCCTGGCTTCAGCGTCAGGCGGCGCGCTTCGTTTTTTTGCGTAGTGGCGATACCGATCCAGATTTGATCCGATGAGCACTTTTCCCACTCTCGACGCGTGGCTTTCGCACCTCGAACGCGCGCACCCGGTCGGCATCGACATGGGCCTGACCCGCATCGGGCAGGTCAAGGCGGCGCTGCAGCTCGAATTCGCGTGCCCCGTCATCACCGTCGGCGGCACGAACGGCAAGGGCTCGACCTGCGCGTTCCTCGAGACGATACTGCTGCGCGCGGGCTACAAGATCGGCTGCCACACGTCGCCGCACCTGCTCGAATTCAACGAGCGCGCGCGCGTGAACGGGCAGAACGTCACCGACGACGAACTACTGCCGCACTTCGAGGCCGTCGAAGCCGCACGCACGTCGCTGCCGGAACCGGTGTCGCTCACGTACTTCGAATTCACGACGCTCGCGATCCTGCATCTGTTCGCATCGCGTGGGCTCGACGCGGTAATCCTCGAAGTCGGCCTCGGCGGCCGGCTCGATGCGGTCAACATCATCGATGCCGATTGCGCGATCGTCACGAGCATCGACATCGACCACACCGAATACCTCGGCGACACGCGCGAGAAGATCGCGTTCGAGAAGGCCGGGATCTTCCGCGCGGGCAAGCCGGCGATCTGCGGCGATCCGGCCGCGCCGCAGACGCTTGTCGACCACGCCGAAGCGATCGGCGCCGACCTGTGGCTCGTCGGCCGCGATTTCCGCTACGAGGCGCAGGCGGGCGCGGAGCGCCAGCAGTGGAGCTACCTCGGCCGCGAGAAGCGCTATCCGGCGCTCGCGTATCCGGCGCTGCGCGGCGCGAATCAACTGATCAATGCATCGGCCGCGCTCGCCGCGCTCGAAGCGCTGCGCCCGGTGCTGCCGGTATCCGCGCAGGACATCCGGCTCGGGCTCGCGAACGTCGAGCTGCCGGGGCGCTTCCAGGTGCTGCCCGGCAAGCCGGCGATCGTGCTCGACGTCGCGCACAACCCGCACGCGGCGGCCGTGCTCGAGCAGAATCTCGGCAACATGGGCTTTTTCCCGTACACGTACGCGGTGTTCGGCGCGATGCACGACAAGGACATCGACGGCGTGTTGCGGCACCTGAAGGGCGAGATCGACCACTGGTGCGTGACCGACCTGCCGCTGCCGCGCGCGGCCTCCTCGGAGCAGCTCGAAGCCGCGCTGCGCAAGGCCGGCGTGGAGGAGGGGCCCGATTCGAGCGTGACGCGTTACGCGTCGCCCGCCGAAGCGTTTCGCGATGCGCTAAAAAGAGCATCCGAGAATGATAGAATCGTGATTTTCGGCAGTTTCCATACGGTTGCCGGCGTGCTGGCCTACCGTAAATCGCAGCAACACTGACTGACGGGCAGTTTCGGACTCAGCCATTCATGGGAATTTTCTCGTTCGGCAAAAAAGACGACGACGCGCCCACGCGGCGCGGCGGTCGCACCGGGACCTCCCGGAACGTGCGCACGGAGCGCACTGAACGCGTCGAGCGGCGCCCGCGCCGCACCGAGCGTCCGGAGTCGGACGCGCTGCTCCTCGATCCGACCCTTCCAGAAAAGCAACGCGCGCGCCGTCGCCTCGTCGGCGCGATCGCGCTCGTCGTGGCCGCCGTGATCGTGCTGCCGATGGTGCTCGATTCGCACCCGAAGCCGGTGACGGACGACATCGCGATCGACATCCCGAACCGGCCCGCGCACCAGGCAGTCGCGCCGCGTGACGACGACGCGTCCGACGTGCAGGCAGGCGTCGCGCACGACGAGCCGCCGGCATCCGACACCGCCGTCGCGGCGGTCCCGGCGCCTGCGCCGAAGGATGCCGCCAAGCCGGCCGCGAAACCCGATACGACGACCACGGCGAGCGTGACGCCGCCGAAGCCCGCGCCGAAGCCGGCTGCTCCCGCGGCGAAACCGGCCGCGCCGAAGCCGGCGCCCGCGACCGTCGCGAATGCCGACGCCGCGAGCCCGGACAGCGGCGATGCATCGTCGCCGTCGTCGCCGGCCGGTGCGCGCTTCGCGGTGCAGCTCGGTTCGTTCAAGGATGACGCGACGGCCCGTTCGTGGGCGACCAAGTTGAAATCGGCGGGTGTGCCCGCATATGTCGAGCATCGCAAGCAGGCAGACGGTGGCACGGCTACACTGTTGCGTGCCGGCCCGTTCGCGGATCGAGCGGCGGCGTCCGCCGCGATCGCGAAGGTGCGCGAAGCCGGCCTGACGCAGTAACGCACGATGCTGACCGCTTTCGACTACGCTGTATTGGCGGTGATCGTGTTGTCGGCGCTGCGCGGTGCGTGGCGCGGCTTCGTGTCGGAGATTTTCGGGCTGATCGGCTGGATCGCGGCGATCGTGATCGCCGGTCGCTACGTCGGGCTGGTCGTGCCGTACATTCCGGCGAACTGGCCGGGCGGCGCGCTGACGCAGTGGGTGATCGCCTTCGCGTTGGTCGTGATCGGTGTGGTACTGGTCGCCGGCGTCGCGAACGCGCTGCTGTCGCGGATCGCGCAGGCGAGCGGCCTGGGCGGCGTCGACCGCTCGCTGGGCATGATGTTCGGGCTCGTCCGCGGCTGTGTGCTGGTGGTGCTGCTGGTCGCGGCGGCCGGGCTGACCGAACTGCCCAAACAGGATTTCTGGCGCAATGCGCTATTGCGTCCTTTCGCCGAACAGGGCGTGCACGAGCTGAAGCAGCTCCTGCCCGACGGCATGGCCCAGTACGTACGCGTGTGACGACGCGGCCGGGCAGGACGTAACCGATTTTGTCATTCTGAAGGACATGCCATGTGCGGCATCGTAGGCGTTATCTCCCAATCTCCGGTCAACCAGCTGATCTATGACAGCTTGCTGCTGCTGCAGCATCGCGGTCAGGACGCAGCGGGCATCGCGACGGCGGACGGCAGCAATTTCCACATGTACAAGGCGAACGGCATGGTGCGCGACGTGTTTCGCACGCGCAACATGCGCAGCCTGCCCGGCACCTACGGCATCGGCCAGGTGCGCTACCCGACGGCCGGTTCGGCGTCGAGCGAGGCCGAGGCGCAGCCGTTCTACGTGAACGCGCCGTTCGGGATCATCCTCGCGCACAACGGCAACCTGACGAACTGGCAGCAACTGAAGGACGAGATGTTCCGGATCGACCGCCGGCACATCAACACCAATTCCGACAGCGAAGTGCTGCTCAACGTGTTCGCGCACGAGCTGCAACTGTCGACCACGGGCCTCGAGCTCGATCCGGCCTCGGTGTTCAAGGCGGTCTCGGGCGTCCATCGCCGCCTGCAGGGCTCGTATGCGATCGTGTCGCTGATCGCCGGCTACGGCCTGCTCGCGTTCCGCGATCCGTTCGGCATCCGCCCGCTCTGCATCGGCAAGCTCGAAACCGAGCACGGCACCGAGTGGATGGTCGCGTCGGAGTCGGTCGCGGTCGAAGGCATCGGTTTCGAATTCGTGCGCGACGTGCAGCCGGGCGAGGCGATCTTCATCGACCCGGCCGGCAACTTCCACAGCCAGCAATGCGCGGAGCAGCCGACGCTGAATCCGTGCATGTTCGAATACGTGTACCTCGCGCGTCCGGATTCGTGCCTCGACGGTGTGCCCGTCTACAACGTGCGCCTGCGCATGGGCGACTATCTCGCGGAGAAGATCAAGCGCGAGCTGCCGAACGTGCCGATCGACGTCGTGATGCCGATTCCCGATTCGTCGCGCCCGGCCGCGATGCAGGTCGCAGCGAAGCTCGGCGTCGAGTATCGCGAAGGCTTCTTCAAGAACCGCTACGTCGGCCGTACGTTCATCATGCCGGGGCAGGCCGTGCGCAAGAAGTCGGTGCGCCAGAAGCTCAACGCGATGAGCATCGAGTTCAAGGACAAGCACGTGCTGATCGTCGACGATTCGATCGTGCGCGGCACGACCTCGCATGAGATCGTGCAGATGGCGCGCGATGCGGGCGCGAAGTCGGTGATCTTCGCGTCGGCGGCGCCGCCCGTGAAGTTCCCGAACGTGTACGGCATCGACATGCCGACGCGCGGCGAGCTCGTCGCGCACGGCCGTACCGACGACGAAGTCGCGAAGATCATCGGCGCGGATCACCTGATCTACCAGGACGTCGACGACCTGCGCCGCGCGGTGCGCGACATCAATCCGAAGCTCGAGGGCTTCGAGGCGTCGTGCTTCGACGGCAACTACATCACCGGTGACGTGACGCCCGAGTATCTCGACGCGATCGAGCGCGCGCGCCTCACGCCGGCGTCGCAGGCCGATCGCGACACGGCCGGCGACACCGGGCGCTCGCAGATGAACCTGCAGCTGTCGGTCGAGTGACACCGGCGTACGCTTTTGCCGAAGCGTGATAGGATGTGGCCTTGCGTCGATTTGATATCAGCTTGCGGACGCGGGGCGACTTCCCAAAACAGCTAAAGCGAAGGCCGGCGGCAGTCGTCGGCCCGAGTCGATCGCTGTCGTACCGCCCGAAGCCCGCTGATGCCGATGCATAGCGGGCTTTTTGTTTTGGCCTGGTTTTGACTTGGCCGGCGCGACACGCGCGGCCATCGAATACGGAAAACGGAACATGGACGACTCCCTCAACTTCGACACGCTTGCCGTGCGCGCGGGCACGCTGCGCAGCGACTTCAACGAGCACTCGGAAGCGCTGTTCCTCACGTCGAGCTTCTGCTTCCAGAGCGCGGCCGACGCGGCCGAGCGCTTCGCGAATTCGGAAGACTACTTCACCTATTCGCGCTTCACGAACCCGACCGTCACCATGTTCCAGGAGCGTCTCGCGGCGCTCGAGGGCGGCGAGGCGTGCATCGCCACCGCGTCGGGGATGGCCGCGATCATGTCGGTCGTGATGTCCGCGCTGCAGGCGGGCGATCACCTCGTCAGCTCGCGCAGCCTGTTCGGCTCGACGCTCGGGATGTTCTCGCAGATCTTCAGCAAGTTCGGGATCACGACGACCTTCGTCGATCCGACCGACCTGAACGCATGGCGGGAAGCCGTGCGGCCCGAAACGAAGATGTTCTTCCTCGAGACGCCGTCGAACCCGCTGACCGAACTCGCCGACATCGAGGCGATCGGCAAGATCGCGAAGCAGGCCAACGCGCTGTTCGTCGTCGACAACTGTTTCTGCAGCCCGGTGCTGCAGCAGCCGCTGAAGCTTGGCGCGGACGTCGTGATGCACTCGGCGACGAAATTCCTCGACGGGCAGGGCCGCGTGCTCGGCGGCGCGCTGGTCGGCTCGAAGGAATTCATCATGGGCAAGGTGTTCCCGTTCGTGCGCAGCGCGGGCCCGACGCTGTCGGCCTTCAACGCGTGGGTGCTGCTGAAGGGGATGGAGACGCTGTCGCTGCGTGTCGAGAAGCAATCGGCGAACGCGCTGGAAATCGCGCGCTGGCTCGATTCGCATCCGGCGGTGGCACGCGTGTTTCATCCGGGCCTCGAGTCGCACCCGCAGTACGAACTCGCGAAGCGCCAGCAGAAGGCGGGCGGCGCGATCCTGTCGTTCGAGCTGAAGGGCGACACGCCCGAGCAGCAGCGCGCGAACGCATGGCGCGTGATCGACAACACGAAGCTGATCTCGATCACCGGCAACCTCGGCGATACGCGCACGACGATCACGCATCCGGCGACCACGACGCACGGCCGCATCACGCCGGAAGCGCGCGCGGCGGCGGGGATCACCGAAGGTTTGATCCGCTTGTCGGTCGGCCTCGAGAACGCGGGCGACCTGCGTAACGATCTCGCGCGCGGCCTGGAGGGCTGAGCGACGCGGTGCTTTCGCCGCATCGACGCATCAACGACGACGGGCCGCCTGCAAAACAGGCGGCCCGTTGTTTTTCCCGCATGAAGGCATTGCGTCCGGCGCACCGCGCTCGCGCATGCGCCGCGTGATTCAGCCGGCGTGCCCGTGCGGCGCGGCACGCATCGCATCCACCATCCACCGCAGCGTTTCGTCGAGCGGCGTGACGGGCAGCTCGCCCACCGCGCGCCGCAGCTTGTCGCGCGACCCGCTCAGGCTTTTCACCTCGTTGTGCCGCACGAAACGCGGATCGACCGTCACGTCGATCACGTAACCGGCGATGCGCGCCAGCATCGCCAGCACTTCCTTCAGCGAATACGCGCGCTCCGAGCAGACGTTGAACGTCTCGCCGGCCGGCGCCGCTTCTAGCAGCTTCAGATAGGCGGCCGTCACGTCGCGCACGTCGGAGAAATCGCGGCTCACGTCGAGATTGCCGAGCGAGATGCGCGGTTCGTTGCGCGCGTAGTGCGCGGCGAGCTTCGGCAGCAGATACGCTTCGCCCTGGCCGACGCCCGTGTAGTTGAACGGCCGCGCGATCACGATCGGTAGCCGGTCGGCCCACAGCTTCGCCGCGTATTCCATTGCGAGCTTGCTGACCGCATAGTCGTTCGCGGGGGCGGGCGCGACGGTCTCGTCGAGCACGCCGGCCGTCGAATTGCCGTAGATGTTCGCGCTGCTCGCGAGCAGCACGGCCGACGGACGCTGGTCGAGACCCGCGAGCGCGGCCAGCAGGTTGCGTGTGCCGACGATGTTGACCGCGTAGGTCTGCGACGGTTCGTCCTGCGCGACATGCGCGCGCGCGGCGAGATGCACGACCGCATCGGGCCGTGCATCGGCGGCCGCCGCACGCATCGCGTCCGCGTCGAGCAGGTCGACGGGCAGCAGCGTGCAGTGCGCGAAGGCCGGATCGTCGGGCCGCGGCGCGCCGGGCGCGATCGTGCCCCAGACGTCATAGCCGGCCGCCTGCAGGCGTTCGGCCATGTAGCGGCCCGTGAAGCCCGTCAGGCCAGTGACGAACGCGCGGCGCGACGGGCGTCCGGCTTCAGAACGTGTCATGGTGCTGGTTCCGCGTCAAATCAGCTTCGACCATCATCTGGCAAAGTTGTTCGAGCGTCGTCTTCGGTACCCAGCCGAGCTTGGCTTTGGCCTTGTCCGCGCAGCCGATCAGCAGGTCGACCTCGGCGGGGCGGTAGAACTTCGGGTTCACTTCGACGAGCACGTTGCCGTTCGACGCGTCGAGGCCGCGTTCCTGCTCGCCCTTGCCGGTCCATTCGAGCTGGTAGCCGGCAGCCGCGAATGCCATCTGCACGAAGTCGCGCACGGTCTCGGTGCGATTGGTCGCGAGCACGTAGGTGTCGGGCTCGTCGGCCTGCAGCATGCGCCACATCCCTTCGACGTATTCGAGCGCGAAGCCCCAGTCGCGCTTCGCGTCGAGGTTGCCGAGCTCGAGGCGGGTCGCCTTGCCGAGCTTGATCTTCGCGACGGTGTCGGTGATCTTGCGCGTGACGAACTCGCGGCCGCGCAGCGGTGATTCGTGGTTGAACAGGATGCCGCTGCTGCCGAACAGGCCGTACGACTCGCGGTAGTTCACGGTCATCCAGTGCGCGTACAGCTTCGCGACGCCATACGGGCTGCGCGGATAGAACGCGGTCGTTTCGGTCTGCGGAATCGCCTGCACCTTGCCGAACATCTCGGACGTCGACGCCTGGTAGAAGCGCGTCTTCGGGCTCACGACGCGGATCGCCTCGAGCAGGTTCAACGGGCCGAGGCCCGTCACCTCCGCGGTCGTCGCCGGCTGGTCGAACGATACGCCGACGAAGCTCTGCGCGGCCAGGTTGTACAGCTCGTCGGGTTGCGTGCGTTCGAGCAGGCGCAGGCTCGAGCCGGCATCGGTCAGGTCGTGTTCGACGAGCGTGAGGTTCGGGTGCGTGTCGACGCCGAGCTCGGCGATGCGCCAGAAATTCACCGAACTGGTGCGGCGATAGGTGCCCGTGACCTCGTAGCCCTTGTCGAGCAGCAGTTTGGTCAGGTAGGCGCCGTCTTGCCCCGAGATCCCGGTAATGATGGCCTTTTTACGAGTTTGGCTCATGGCGTTGTCCTGGTAGAAGCGAAAGGGAAAATCAGGCGGTCGTGCTTGCGGCAGCCGGCATCGTGCGGCGTGCGGGGCCGCGCGTCAGGCGCCGTTCGAAGCCGTACCAGCTCAGGGTCGCGTAGGCGAGCGTGATCGCGAGCGCGAGCGCGGCCGTGACGAAGCGGTTCAGGTGCAGCGGCCAGAGCGCGTACAGCACGCTCAGGTGGATCAGGTACACGGTGTAGCTGACGGTGCCCACGTAGACGAGCATCGGGTTCGTCAGCACGCGTTGCACGATGCCGCGGCCGCGCAGCGCGATCACGACGATCGACGTGCACAGCAGCAGCGAGATGCTGTAGAGCGCCGCATTGGACAGCGGCGTGTTCGCGGCGCGAAAGCGCGGGAACGACAGGTGCAGCCAGCCGAGGATCGCGAGCGACACGAGCGCGCCGACGATCGCGAGCGGGTAGAACGGCTCCAGCGCGCGCCGGTCGCGGCGCAGCACGATCGCGAGCAGCGCGCCCGCGGCGAGCAGGTCCATCCGGAACGGCGTCAGGTAGTAGATCGGCCAGAACGAGTCGAACCATGGCGTCGCGATCGCGCGCAGCACCGGAGCAGCGACGATCAGCGCGGCGGCGACCCACAGCAGCGCGCGCTCCGAGCACCACAGCACGACGAACGGCCAGAAGATATAGAACTGCTCCTCGACCGCGAGCGACCACAGCACGTTCAGGCTGTCGTGGCCGATGCTGCCGAGCGACAGCCCGATATTGGTCGAGAAGAACGCGAACCACGGCCAGTGCGGCAGCCAGCTCGCGCCGAACAGGAGCGTCGACACCGCCAGCAGCAGCACGTACGGCGGCAGGATGCGGCGCACGCGGCGCGCGTAGAAGTGGCTGAAGTACGACTGCCCGCGCGCCTTGCGTTCGAGCAGGATGCCGGTGATCAGCAGGCCGCTCAGCACGAAGAACAGGTCGACACCCATCCAGAGCGGCGCCTTCAGCGCGTGCTGCAGGAACACGGCGCCGACCGCGATCGCGCGCAGCCCGTCGAGCTGCACGATGCGGCCGTGTTGCGGCGGGGCCAGGTCGGCGGGTCGCGAAATGCCTGTCATCGCGCCGCTCCTTCGCGACGCGCGGCGGGGGCCGCGGCGCGTCGCACATCCGATGCGTGAACGTAATGCATGCCTTTAAATGAAATATCGAATCGAAAACGATTCTAGGGAAAAGAAATCGGCAAAAAAACGCACGCCATTTATCTGACGACAAACATCCAAATGCCGATTATTCCGGTCGTGAGATGAAAGGTTGATGCCCAGGCAGCCGCGACGGGCGGTGCGGAGCGGCATTTTCTACAGCGCGACGCGTGAAAGGCGGTCGTTATTGCCGTTTCCGGACGCCATTTTCCGCCTGTTCCGGTTCGATATTTCAGGCGGAAACATCCCCAAATATTTCCAAATTTCTTGTGATTATTTTTGCTTGTAACCTGCATCGCGACGTTTGAAACCCATTTAGCGACAGGGTGCGCCGGCGGCAGTTCGGGGCGGCGCCGGTCGCTGTTGCATCGAGTCTGGAGAAGCGCATTGCGACGTCTGATTCTGGTAGGCATGACGGTATGCGCGACGCTGCTGACGAGCGCCGCACTGGCCGAAACGGTGTTGCCCGCGACGACGTCGTGGATCGGCAACACGTTCGGCTATGGCGACGGCAGCTGGACGCAGATCGACATCCGCGCGATCGCGGTGACGCCTGAAGGCAAGGTGTATACGAATGCGCCGTGGGACGAAAGCGGCGCCGAGGCGAGCGTCTACCAGGACGGGAAGATGCTCGGCTTCGCCGGCGGCACGCACGGCTGGGGCAATCTCGGCGGCAATGCGATCGCCGTGAACAGCAAGTACGCGTATGTCGCGATCGGCGTCGGCAACGAGCGCGGCCATCTGCAGTCGCCCGGCATCTGGCCGGACAAGGGCAAGCAGTGGTTCGGCATCTCGCGGCGCACGATCGGCGACATGAAGCAGCCCGCGCCGTTTCGCGCGGCACCGCAGGTCGCGCCGGGCGGACGCGCCGATGCCGGCCGCGCGCGCATGGCCGCGAGCTTCATGATGATGAACGAGGTGCCGGCCCCCGCGCGCTCGGAAGTGGGCGAGGTGAAGGCGGAAGTGGGCGGCCTCGCGGCCGACGACAAGATGCTGTTCGCGACGAATCCGTCGCACGACGTGGTGGACGTGTACGACGCGGAGACGATGCAGCAGAAGGGCACGTGGAGCGCGCATGAACCGGGCCGCATCGCGCTCGCGGGCGACGGCACGCTGTGGCTGCTCACGGACACGCTCAACGGCCCCGCGCACCTCGTGCACGTGCGCGCGGACGGCCGCAAGCTCGACGACGCGCCCGCGCTGCCGGAAGGCACCGACGCGGTGGACGTGGCGGTCGACGCGAAAGGGCGCGTGCTCGTCGCGGACAACGGGCCGCGCCAGCAGATCCTGATCTTCTCGAAAGGCGGCAAGGGTTATGCGCAGTCCGGCTCGCTCGGCGAGCGCGGCGGCATCTTCGCCGGCCCGGTGCCGGGGCGGCCGGGGCCGCAGCGCTTCAACGGGCTGACGGGCGTCGGCGTCGACCGCGCGGGCAACGTGTATGTGTCGATGAACGGCATCGGGCCGCGCCACGACACGATCGGCGCCGGGCTCGGCGCGGTGCTCGAAAGCTACACGCCGGACGGCAAGCCGCGCTGGCAGGTGCAGGGGCTGCTGTTCGTCGACGGCGCGTGGCTCGACCCGGCGCGGCCGAACAGCGTGTACACGGGCAACAAGCGCTTCGAGCTCGACCTGTCGAAGCCGCCGGGCCAGGACTGGAAATACGTCGGCTTCCTGTCGAACCGCTTCAAGTATCCGGACGACCCCGTGTTCCACACGGACCAGTGGCCGGGCATGCCGATCGCGCGTCGCGTCGACGGCCGCACGTTCCTGTACCTGACCGACATGTACGCCGATCACCTGAAGATCTACCGCTTCGATGCGAAGCGCGACGGCGAGGTGGCGATTCCGTCGGGCCTGATCGCGGGCCGCGCGCGGCCGGTCGACAAGGTGCCGAACAAGCCGCCCGGCGGCGACTGGCTGTGGCGCGATGCGAACGGCAACGGCAGGCTCGACGCCGACGAGTTCGAGATCAACACGACCGGCAAGGCGAAGGCGGGCGGCTGGGGCTGGTGGGTCGACACGAAGGGCGACATCTGGCGCACGAGCGACGTGCGCGGCATCCACCGCTTCCAGTACGGCGGTGTCGACAAGGCCGGCAACCCGGTCTACTCGTACGACAAGGTCACGACCTACCCGATGCCGCAGCCATTCACGCAGTTGCGCCGCTCGATCTACGACGCGCAAGCCGACACGCTGTACGTGACCGGCTACACGGCCGACGCGCCGCCGCAGCCGGGCATCAACAAGGAAGTCGGCCGCGTGCTGGTGCGTTTCGACAAGTGGTCGACCGGCTCGCCCGTCGTGCGCTATACGGTCGCGCTGCCGTGGCAGCTCGACGCGAAGCCGATCCTGGACCTGATCGGGATCACGGTCGAGGGCCGCTACATCTTCACCGTGGAGCCGGTCGGCAAGATCCACGTGTACGACAAGGACACCGGCAAGGAAGTGGGCGTGATGAGCCCGGGCACCGAGGTCGGCAAGGCATCCGGCTGGGTCGACGTGCCGTTCGGCATCAGTGCGTTCCGGCGCGAGAACGGCGAATACCTAGTGTTCGTCGAGGAAGACGCGCGCGGCAAGGTGCTGATGTATCGCTGGAAACCGTGACGGGCGGCGCGCCGTCGTCGACGTCACACAAGGCACAAGCATGGACAAAGGCATACTCAAGAACGTTTCGATCAACTTCATCGGGCTGATCCTGCCGACCTTCGTGTCGCTGGTGACGGTGCCCGCGTATATCCACGCGCTCGGCGTCGAACGCTATGGCGTCGTCAGCCTCGTGTGGACGCTGATCGGCTATTTCGGGATCCTCGATCTCGGGATGAGCATGGCCGCGCAGAACCACATCTCGAAGGCGCTCGCGAGCGGCAACGACGACGAAAGCGCGCGCGTGTTCTGGAGCGCGTTCTGGCTTAATCTCGGCACCGGCGTCGTGGGCGGGCTGCTGATCTATTTCGGCGCGTTCGTCTACACCGCGTATTTCACGAAGGTGTCGGCCGCGATGCAGCACGAGGTGTATCTCGCGCTGCCGTGGCTCGCGCTCGCGATTCCGCTCGCGAACGTGTCGTGGGTGTTCGCCGGCGCGATCAACGGCGCCGAACGCTTCGGCGTGTTCAACACGAACCAGACGATCGGCACGTTCCTGTTCCAGTTGCTGCCGCTCGGCGCCGCATGGTGGATCGCGCCGAACCTGCAGACCGTGCTCGCCGCGGCAGTCGTCGCGCGCCTGATCGCGGCGGTGATGCTCGGCCACGCCAGCATCAAGGTGCTCGGGATCCGGCGCATCGATCCGCCGCAGTGGGGCACCGCGAAGGGGCTGTTCAACTTCGGCGGCTGGATGCTGATCGCGAGCACGACGAGCATGATCGCGGACACGCTCGATCGCGTGATGCTCGGCGCCGGCATGGGCGCGAAGTTCGTCACCTACTACACGGTGCCGCAGAACCTCGTCACGCGCCTGAACATGCTGCCGAACGCGCTCGTGCGCACGCTGTTCCCGCGCCTGTCGGCGGTCGGCCGCGATCACGCGGACACGCTCGCGCGCCAGTCGCTCGAATTCCTGAACGGCGTGTTCACGCCGGTCGGCATCGTCGCGATCTTCGCGCTCGCGCCGTTCCTCACGCTGTGGGTCGGCGCCGATCTCGCCGCGCATTCGGCGCCGGTCGGCCGCGTGCTGGTGATCAGCGTATGGCTCGTCGGTCAGGCGAGCGTGACGCGGATCCTGATCCAGTCGCAGGTCAACCCGGCCCGCGCGGCGTTCGCCGGGCTCGTCGAGATGCCGTTCTTCGTCGGCGGCCTGTGGTTCGGCATTCATCACTTCGGGCTGATCGGCGCGGCGGTGGTCGTCGCGGCGCGCGCGTTCGTCGACTACGGCGTGCTGCTGTACCTGTCTGCGATCCGGATGCGCGCGATCGTGCTCGACATGCTGGCGCACCTGGCCTTCCTGCTCGCGAGCCTGTTTCTCGCGCAGGCGTGGCCGGGGCTCGGCGAATCGATCGGCATGTGCGCGATCGTGCTGGTGCTGAACGTCGCGTGGTCGCTCACGATGACGCCGGGGCTGCGCGCGCTCGTGCGCGACCTGTTTGTCCGTCTCAATGCGAGGAAAACCGTATGAATCGCGATCTGGCGGAACACGCCGTTTTGAATCTCGCCACCGCCGATGCGGCCGTGGCCGAAGCGGGCGACGCCGCCGCGCTGCGCCGGTCCATGCCGGCCGAGCGGGCCAGCGCGCGCCAGCCGGCGCGCGCGCTGCGCGTGGCGATCGTCCACGACTGGCTCGTCACCTATGCGGGCGCCGAGCGCGTGCTCGAACAGATCGTCGCGTGCTTTCCCGACGCGGACCTGTTCAGCCTCGTCGATTTCCTCGACGACCGCGCGTTCGTGCGCGGCAAGCCGGTGACGACGTCGTTCATCCAGAAACTGCCGTTCGCGCGCACCAAGTACCGCAGCTACCTGCCGCTGATGCCGCTCGCGATCGAGCAGCTCGACGTGTCCGAGTACGACCTCGTGATCTCGAGCAGCCATGCGGTCGCGAAGGGCGTGCTGACCGGGCCGGACCAGGTGCACATCAGCTACGTGCATTCGCCGATCCGCTATGCGTGGGACCTGCAGCACCAGTACCTGGAGCAGTCGAACCTCACGCATGGGCCGAAATCGCTGCTCGCGCGGATGATTCTTCATTACATCCGCAACTGGGACACGCGCACCGCCAACGCGGTGGACGGCTTCGTCGCGAACTCCGCGTTCATCGCGCGGCGCATCAAGAAGGTCTACCACCGCGACGCGGCGGTGATCTTCCCGCCGGTCGACGTCGACGGTTTCTCGCTGAACGCCGTCAAGGACGATTTCTACCTGACCGCGTCGCGGATGGTGCCGTACAAGAAGATCGACCTGATCGTCGAGGCGTTCTCGAAGACGCCCGAGCGCAAGCTGGTCGTGATCGGCGACGGCCCCGAAATGCAGAAGATCCGCGCGAAGGCTGGCCCGAACGTCGAGATCATGGGCTACCAGCCGTTCGCGGTGCTGCACGACCGGATGCGGCGCGCGAAGGCGTTCGTGTTCGCGGCCGAGGAGGATTTCGGGATCTCGGTCGTCGAGGCGCAGGCCTGCGGCACGCCGGTGATCGCGTACGGCAAGGGCGGAGCGCTCGAAACCGTGCTCGACCCGCAATCGGGCGCTAATCCGACCGGGCTGTTCTTCGACGAGCAGACGCCGCACGCGATCGTCGCGGCCGTCGACGATTTCGAGCGCGCGCCGCAGCGCTTCACGCCGAACGCATGCCGCGCGAACGCGGAGCGGTTTTCCGCCGATACGTTCCGGCGGCGCTTTCTCGACTATGTGGAAACCGCGCTGCCCGGCTCGACCGCGCAGCGCGGCACGGCCGTCGCGCCGATGCCGGCCGCGCGCGGCCCGGCGACGCTCGTGCTCGACCAGAGCGGCGTGCTTGGCGGCGCCGAGCTGTCGCTGCTCGAGATCATGAAGCACATGCGCGCGAACGCCGACGTGCTGCTGTTCGACGACGGCCCGTTCCGCGCGGCGCTCGACGAGATCGGCGCGCGCGTCGACGTGGTCGCCCAGGGCGCGCTCGCGGGCGTGCGCAAGCAGGGCGGCGTGTCGGCCGGCGCATTGAAGCAGCTCGTGCGGCTCGTGCGCGACGTCGCGCGGCGCGCGCGCCGTGCCGAGGTGATCTACGCGAACACGCAACGTGCGATGGTGGTCGCTGCGCTCGCCGGGCGGCTCGCGCGCAAGCCGGTGGTCTGGCATCTGCGCGATATCGTCAGCACCGACCATTTCGGCAGCAAGCAGCTGCTGGCGATCAAGTACTGCGCGAGGCTCGGCGTCACGCGCGTGATCGCGAACTCCGACGCGTCCGCGCAGGCGTTCCGCACGCTGACGGGCTTCACGCCGCAGCACGTCGACGTCGTGTTCAACGGTATTTCGGCCGAGCCGTTCGATGCGCTGGAAGGCGTCAGCCAGGCTGCGCTGCGCGCGCGCCTCGGGTTGCCGCAGGATGCGTGGCTCGTCGGCTCGTTCAGCCGTCTCGCGCGCTGGAAGGGGCAGCACGTGCTGCTGGAGGCCGCCGCGCGGCATCCCGACATGCATGTGGTGCTGGTCGGCGCGCCGCTGTTCGGCGAGGACGAATACGCGGCGCAACTGCACGAATACGTCGCGCGGCACGGGATGGACACGCGCGTGCATTTCCTCGGGTTCCAGCGCGACGTGGCTGCGTGCATGACGGCGGTCGACGTCGTCGCGCACACGTCGATCACGCCGGAGCCGTTCGGGCGCGTGATCGTCGAAGGGATGCTTGCGCGCCGGCCGGTCGTCGCGGCCCGCGCGGGCGGCGTCGTCGAGATCATCGAGGACGGCGACAACGGGCTGCTCTGCGAGCCGGGCGATGCGACCGCGCTGGCCAACGCGCTGGACATGCTCAAGCGCGACGGCGCACTGCGCGAACGGCTCGTCGCGAGCGGGCGTGCGACGGCGGTGCGCCGGTTCGGCACCGAGACCTACGTGGAGCGGGTCGAGAAGATCCTCGCGGATACGGCGAAGGCCGCGAAGGCGAAGAAGCGGACGTAGCAGACGGCGCCAGTCGGCGGGAAACGGGCCCTCATGCGGTGTTGTGCTGCGTGGGGGCTTCGTTTTTCAGGGGGGGCGTGTTGGGTAGGGCTGGTGAGGGGGGCGTGCCGGGCGCGGGATCGGCCGGTTGCCGGTTCGATCGGGATCGTGCGGGAGACGGGGCGGCAAAGCAGCGCCGGGAAAAATTCGATAGGGCGCCCCAGGACGGTGGCATTGCAGCCGGACAGGCGGCCGTCAGGCGCCGGCATACAGGGTTGGTTGCATACCCGCCCGACCCGCCATGCAGCCTCGCTTCGGCCATGAAAAACCCCCCGTGCAGCGAGATGCCGCACGGGGGCTCCGGAACCGGTCCGGCCGAATCAGACGGCCCGCTCGGGCGCCTGCGCGACGACGCGGGCAGCGCGTGTCGGCTTGAAACTGGCCGACCACGTCATCGCCGGCCGTTCGAACATCCGGTAGAACAGGTACGCGACCGGAATCGCGGTGGCCATGAACGCGATCGACGGCCAGATCGACAGTTGCAGTTCGGAGTGGAACAGCACCGAGCCGAGGCAGACGAACAGCGGCAGGTGGATCAGGTACAGCGAATAGCTGAAGTCGCCGAACCAGCCGAGCACGCGCAGCGGCGGCGTCGGGCGCGGCGGGCGCGCGAGCGCGCGGTACAGGAAGCACGCGAAGCCGGCCGACCACAGCTGGAACGCGCCGTACTGGCCGAAATGGAACGCGCCGCAGCCGGCGGCCAGCAGCACGGCGGCCGCGACGTACCACGCGCGCGACGGCACGGCGGCCGCGCCGCGTGCCTGCTGAGCCCGCACGTCGGCGATCCACGCGCCGATCGTCCAGGACAGCCAGTACGACGTGAAGAACTGCAGGTCGTGCCGTTCGAGCAGCCACGCCGATGCGACGTTGACGAGCGCGACCGCGGCCACGACGGCCGGCATGCCGATGCGTCGGCGCAGCGCGAACAGCAGCGGGTAGATCGCGTAGAACTGCACTTCGAGCGACAGCGTCCACAGCGCGCCGTTCGATCCGTACGTGTAGCCGGCGACACCCTGCAGCGAGAACAGGTTCACGAGGAATGCGGTGATGCCGATGTCGCGGATCTTGTGGCTGACGGGCTCGATCTGCAGGCTGACCAGGTCGAGTGCGAGCGTGAACAGCAGCGCGGCGAGCAGCACCGGGTAGATGCGCGCGAACCGGCGTGCCCAGAAGTTGGGCGCGTCGAGCCGGTACGCGGGATCGGCCGCGAGCTTGAGCGCCGCGTTGCGGTGGATGCAGTAGCCGCTGATCACGAAGAAGATCGGCACGCCGGCGGAGCCCCACGCGAACGGGAAGGTCAGGTAGCCGACGATCACGCTCGGGTCGAGCGCGCGACCGTAAGCATGATGGAAGGTCTGCATCCCGACCCAGACGACCTGGCGGCAGTGGAAATAGGCGACGAGCAGCGCCGCGAAGCCGCGCATCGCGTCGATGACGTGTTCCTTGTGATCGGCGACGGGCGGCGCGGTCAGAGACGATCCGCTGAAAGCTTGCATGCGATTCGATTCCTTGCGACGGATGGTGTGGAAGACGGACGAACGGGAAGTCTCATCGTAATGCGCAAGAATTCGATCAATGAATAAAAAAATCTCGCCCGGAAATAACGGAATTCCGCATGATGGTTTTATCGGGGTTCTGAAAGCGGTTCCGCGGGCGCGTCAATTATTTACCGATTTTTTTCTGATAGTTTGAAGCTCCAGTTGATTGATGCAAGGAGCGGCAAGATGGACATGCATTGGATCGCGAGCGCTGCAGTACTGCTGGTCATGGCCGTGCTGTCGGCGTACCGCGAAGCGCTGAAGAACGAGCCGATTCGCCCGGGCCTCGAACGGGGCGGCGTGCCCTATATCGAGGAATTCGAATCGTAAGAATTTGTATCTGGAAAATCGGTAATTTGTTTCTGCTTCGGCGCTCGGCCCGGCAATATCGACCGGATTGAAAGGATTATATTTTTTTCGGAAACATTGGGCGATCAGTCCATATCGAAAATGAGCGGAGTGGAATTGGCAGTGCCGTCGATTCTCGATATGCCGTTCGGAACACAATCGCGCCGGGTCGCAGGTCGACGCGGCGCAGTCAACGCAATCAGGATGCGAACATGTTGAAAGTCACCAAGGCCGTGTTCCCCGTTGCCGGTCTCGGCACGCGGTTCCTCCCGGCAACGAAGGCGAGCCCGAAGGAAATGTTGCCCGTCGTCGACAAGCCGCTGATTCAGTACGCGGTCGAGGAAGCGATCAACGCCGGTATCACCGAGATGATCTTCGTCACCGGGCGCAGCAAGCGCGCGATCGAGGATCACTTCGACAAGTCGTACGAGATCGAGGCCGAACTCGAGGCGCGCGGCAAGGAAAAGCTGCTCGAACTCGTGCGCGGCATCAAGCCGAGCCACGTCAACTGCTTCTACGTGCGCCAGCCGGAAGCACTTGGCCTCGGCCATGCGGTGCTGTGCGCGGAGAAGCTCGTGCATGGCGAGCCGTTCGCGGTGATTCTCGCCGACGACCTGCTGCACGGCGAGCAGCCGGTGCTCAAGCAGCTCGTCGACGTGTTCGACCATTATCACAGCTCGGTGATCGGGGTCGAGACGATCCCGCGCGAGGACAGCCGCTCGTACGGCGTCGTCGAAGGCCGCGAATGGGAAGAGGACATCATCAAGCTGTCGGGCATCATCGAGAAGCCCGCGCCCGAGGATGCGCCGTCGAATCTCGGCGTGGTCGGTCGTTACGTATTCATGCCGACGATCTTCGATCACCTGCGCAAGCTCAAGCCGGGCGCGGGCGGCGAACTGCAGCTGACCGACGCGGTCCAGACGCTGCTCGCGAACGAGCAGGTGCTCGCGTACCGCTACTACGGCACGCGTTTCGACTGCGGCAGCAAGATCGGTTATCTCAAGGCAACCGTCGAGCTCGCGCTCCAGCATCCGGAAGTGAGCCGCGAATTCGAGGCGTACCTGCGTACCTGCTTGCCCGCGCTGGCTGCCGTCGCGTAGGCAGCCGCGCGCTCCGTTGTTTCAGGTGGTGGTTGTTCCGTTGGCCCCGGCCGCTCAGGCGCCGGGGCTTTTTTGCATTTGCCGGTGCGCGATCGTGGTGCGAGCGGCCGGCTTGTCGCGTGGTCGGGTTCGCGTGGAGCGTGGTGCCGTGTGTGGAGCGGGGCGCTCCGGCGCGGTCCGGCGTCGCGCCTGAAACCGGTGCCGAAGCGCTTGCCGGGGCGAGCGGCGCGGCGTTGTTGTTGTCGTTGCGCGATGCATTGTCGACGTTCGCGCCGGCGCCGGTTCCGTCCGCGCCGGTTCGTGACGTAGCGGCGCAGCGCGTCAGCTTCCCGGCGCTACCTGCCTCGCGATCTTCCCGCGTATTGCCCGCCCGGTGTTTTCCGTTTCCGCGTGGCGCTCAACGCGCCGACGTGCTCGGCCGCGCGACGAAATGCCGGGCGAGCATCGCGGCGATCGGCTTCTTGAAGTCGAGCAGTCTTTTTTCGAGATAGCGCCAGGACAGGTGCGCGAGCAGCACGGCGAGCGCGAATTGCAGCATCTCGGGCAGCGCTTCGCGGACGATTTCCGGCATCGGCACGTGCGCGAAGAGCGCGGGCATCACGCCGAAGCGCGTCGGAATCAGGTTGTGGAACAGGTAGAAGCCGTAGCTGATCGTGCCGAGATAGACGAGCGGCGCCCAGTCGAGCAGCGCCACGACGGGATGCTCGGGTTCGCTGACGATCCACAGCATCAGCGCGCCGAGCGACGCGGACAGGCCGAGATCCGCGAGCCCCGCGACCGCGTCGGGCAGTGCCGTGCACGCAGGCAGTGCGAGGAAAAACACGACGCCTGCCGCGCCGAGCCAGCCGGGCGGGATGCGGCGCACGGCGGCCGGTCCGTGATCGGCGAGCGCGATCGCGCCGACGCCGCCGAGCGCGATCAGCGCGAAATTCCACGGGGAAAACGCGTAGATCAGCACCGGCGACGCGTCGGACAGGTAGAGCGCGAGATGCGCGGCCGCGCACAGTGCGACGGCCGCGACGCCGAGTGCGACGTGTCGCGCGGCGGGCACCGCGAGCAGCGCGAGCGGTGCGATCAGATAGAACTGCTGTTCAACCGCGAGGCTCCAGAAGTGCGACGTGGAGCCCGGCCAGCCGTCCTTGACGACGCCGATCCAGTAATTCGACAGGAACGCCGCGTGCCACGCGAGCCCGAGGTTGACGCCGCGCTGGTAGAAGAGCGCGTGCGCGATCGCGAGCGCGGCGAGCAGCAGGTAGTACACGGGGAAGATCCGCAGCGCGCGCTTCGCGAGGAACAGCGCGAGCGCGTGGCGGCGCGTCATGGTGCCGCATTCGACCGCCCGGCGGTTGCGATGCAGTTCGCCGACGATCAGGAATCCGCTGATGAGGAAAAACGTCCACACGCCAAGCTTGCCGACGTCGACGGCAAGGACGTGGCCCTTGTGGGACAGGAAAACGAGAATGACGGCGATGGCTCGCAGGCCGTCGAGTCCTTTGACGTATCTGACTTCGCGCATGGAGGCATCCGGGCATTGAGCGAGGCCAGTATAGGTGCGCAAATATCGAACGTAATTCATGTTCGGGCGCATACGTGAAGGCGTTTTTTGATGCTCGAGCGTCGTTGAAGTCGGTCGCGCGCAACAAAACCTGCGGGAAACCCCGCGAAAACGCATAAAAGTACTGCACGAAGCGTCAAGGCGCTTGTAGAATCCGGCGTTGAAGCGTGCGCAGTGCACGCTTCATGTATCCAACGACCACACCTGGTAGGAGAAACATGGCGACTTCCGCAAAAAAGGTGGCCAAGAAGGCTGCCGCCGCACCGGCCAAGAAAGTGGCTGCTAAGAAAGTAGCGCCCGCGAAGAAAGTAGTGGCCAAGAAGGCCGCCGTCGCGAAGGCGCCCGCTGCTCCGACGCCGCTGAAGGACAAGTTCACGAAGGCATCGCTCGCAACGCACATCGCCGAGCGCGCAGCCGTGGAAGTGAAGGCGGTCAAGGCAGTGCTCGCCGCACTCGAGAACGTCGTGCTGGGCTCGGTCCACAAGAAGGGCGCAGGCGAGTTCACGCTGCCGGGTCTGCTGAAGATCACGGCACAAGTCGTGCCGGCGAAGAAGAAGCGCTTCGGCAAGGATCCGTTCACGGGCGAAGAGCGTTGGTTCCCGGCGAAGCCGGCCAGCGTGCGCGTGAAGGCTCGTGCGCTGAAGAAGCTGAAGGACGCGGCAGCGTAATGCCGCGCAACGGCTGCCGAATGCATGTCGGCAGCCGTTGCGATGTCCTGCGGTCCCCGTACGCGAAAGCGTGCGGGGATTTTTATTGCGCCGCGCAAATCGCGCGGCAGCGAAAACGCGAAGCGCCGGCGATGTGCGGTTCGATGCGTGCCACGCGGTGAATGGCGTGCCGCGCGTGCGCAACGCCGGACGGCAATCGTCATCCGCACGTGCCGTCGTACCGCCGCAGCCCGTCGCTCTCGTTACCTCGTCGCTCCCGCTGCACCTGTTGCGTGCGTATCGTGAGGCCCGCGCATCGTGACTGAATGCGTCCCGCCTGAAATCGCCGGGCAGGTCGCTACCGCGCGCGCCGCGATCGAGCGACATCTCGGTGCGACGCTGGATGCGATCCACCTGTTCGGCTCGGCGCTCGACGGCGGCTTGAAACCGCGCAGCGACATCGACCTGCTGGTGACGGTGGCCGTGCGGCCCGACGAAACGGTGCGGCGTGCGCTGATGTTCGACCTGCTCGCTGCGTCGGTGCCGCCCGGTCATGCAGGTGGCATGCGCCCGCTCGAGGTCACCGTCGTCGCGCACGGCGACGTGGTGCCGTGGCGTCATCCGGCGCGACGCGAACTGCAGTTCGGCGAGTGGCTGCGTCGCGATCTCGAAGCAGGCATCGTCGAACCGGCGCTCGCCGATCACGATCTGGCGATCCTGTTGACGAAGGCGCGGCAGCACAGTGTCGCGCTGGCCGGTCCGCCGGCGGCCGCGCTGTTCGAGCCGGTGCCCGCGCGCGACTTGGTCGCCGCGCTTCTCGCTACCGTTGCGCAGTGGAATGCCGAACCGGACTGGCGCGGCGACGAGTGCAACGTGGTGCTCGCGCTCGCGCGCATCTGGTACAGCGCGGAAACCGGCAGGATCGCACCCAAGGACGTCGCCGCGGCATGGGTGCTGGCGCGCCTGCCTGCCGCTTACCGGCCGGTTGTAGCGGCTGCGCGTGCCGCCTATCTTGGTGGCGAAGCGGGCGCGGCGACCTTGTCGGGTGAACCGCTCGCCGCGTTCATCGGCTACGCGCGGCGGACCGTCGAATCGATGCTGTCGGCCTAGCGGCGGACGCCACGGTGCGCGCGATCGGCTTGCGGGCCGGCACCTCGCGGATCATGAGCGCTTTCGCCGCCGCCGTACGCGAAAGCCGCCGATCCGGGCGCCCGCCGGCGACTCGCGACTCGCGCGCGCTTGACCGGCACGCCGTCACGCATCCGCGGCACGACGCGCTTCGTCAACCCGCCGTGCCCGCATAGGCAGCCTTCAGCGCGGCATCGTCGAACTTGGTCATCTGCATCATCGCTGCGGCCACGCGTGCCGCCTTGACCGCGTCGCGATCGGCCATCATCGGGATGAGCGCTTCCGGAACGATCTGCCATGACACGCCGTAGCGGTCTCTCAGCCAACCGCAGCCATCGGCCGTGCCACCGTTGTCGAGCAAGGCGCTCCAGTAGCGGTCGAGTTCCGCCTGATCGGCGCAACTGACCAGCAGCGAGATCGAGTGATTGAACGTCTCGGTGCGCTTGTGGCTCATCGCGATGAACGGCTGCCCGAACAGCTCGAACTCGACCATCCGCGTACCGTCGGTGCCGGACACCGACGTGACGCGCACGACGCGCGAATCCGGAAAGATGCCTGCATAGAAGGCCGCTGCTTCCTCGGCTTCCGTCGAGTACCAGAGAAAAGGCGTGATCTTCTGAATCGTCATGGGGAATCTCCTGTCGGTAGTGGCCGGGCCGCAAACCGCGTGCCGCCATCGACACGACGGGCGGCGGCCGCCGAATTCGACACGCGGGGGCGAATCCGTCGCGTCGGACGAGCGGCGCCGACAGTGCGGATGGTAGTCGCCTGGAGGAAAGACCGCGATCTGCCTGGACACCCGGAAGTAGTGATTGCAGCACTTTGCGGCCGCCAGGCGCCGTTGCCGGCCCGCCGACGTGCGTCGGCATCGGCTTCGTTCGCCGGCCCGCACAGGCGCTGAGGGCACGCGTGAGACGGACGAAAAAAAAGCCAGCCGCGGCCGAAACCGGGGCTGGCTTTCCAGTTCGGCGGCAAGGCGTCGGAGACGCCATGCACGCCGGATACATCGTTTTTAGAACTTGTGGCGAATGCCGAGTGCGACCATTTCGGCCGAGCTCTTGCCGGCGAAGCCGTACGAAGCGATCGACGCTTGCGCGCTTTGCTGCACGCCGTCGACGAGCTGCGTGCCGCTCGCGTGCTGGTATGCGCCAACCAGGTAGATGTCCGTGCGCTTCGACAGCGAGTAGTCCGCGCCGACGCCGACCTGATGGTACTTCGCGGACGTGTCGCCGCTTGCCTTCGTGTACGAGTAGCCGAGGCCCAGCAGCAGCGGCGGCGTGACCTGGTACGTCGCGAAGCCGCGGATCGTGTTGTACTTCTCGGTCGAGCCGAAGCCCGAGAACGCGTCCGGCTTGTACTGTGCGTTGCTGTAGCCGACGCCGAACGTCACCGGGCCGATCGCGTACTGACCTGCAACTTGCGCGATGGCGATCGACTTCGCCGTGGCGTAACCCGAGTTGATCGGGCCGTCGAAGATCGCGTCGGACGTCGTCGAGCCCCAGCCGCTGCGCAGGGCCGTGGCCGTCGGCGACGGGTTGTTCGCGTAGAAGTAGCCTGCGGCAACGCCGACCGGGCCGTTGTTGTAGGCGGCTGCGACCGACCAGGTCTGGCCCGCGCCCGTCTTGCCCGCCACACCGCCGAGGCCATACATGCCTTCGACCTGGAAGCCTGCGAAGACCGGCGACGTGTACTTGATCGCGTTGCTGACGCGCAGGCTGTTGTCGTTGTTGTCGACGTCGCCCGGCGTGGCCATCACGCTGCCGAAGTAGTTGTCGGCCGTGACTGCCTGAACCAGGTCGACCAGCGGGTCGTACTGGCGGCCGAGCGTCAGCGTACCGTACTGGCTGCTTTCCAGACCGACGAATGCCTGACGACCGAACATGCGACCGCCCTGGTTCAGCTTGCCGGTGCCCGGATCAAAGCCGTTTTCCAACTGGAAGATCGCCTTCAGGCCACCGCCGAGGTCTTCTGCGCCCTTCAGCCCGAAGCGGCTGCCTTGCAGGTTGCCCGACAGCATTTGCCACGAGTTGTTGGCTTGACCGTCATTGCCGTGTACCCATGCGATCGACGTATCGATCACGCCGTACAGCGTCACGCTCGACTGAGCGTGAGCGGCGCCGGCGGCGCCCAGCAGGGCGAGCGAGAGGGTCGAGAGAGCGAGTTTCTTCATCGTTGAGTTTCTCCACGCAAGTGATTCATCGTTATTTGTTGCGGATTGGAGAATAGCTCAGTGCCATCCACGCAAGAAAGCTTAAAAAATAAAGTGTCTCGAAAAGGTAACAGCATCAAAAAGTCTATATATATCAAGCACATCAACGACCGTTCCTGTTTTTGAAATAGTTGACAGTTGCTGCGGTGCGATTGTTTCAATGTCTGATGTACATTGCGGCGGACGCCCCGTTTCGGCCGGTTGGAGCAGCGAAATGAGTGCTTGCAAACGTTTGCCGTTGCAGCGACGAACGCGTCGACGTGCAAGGAGCGCGTCAACGCCGTGCGAATGCGCGGCGGACAGCGTGGTTGACGGGAGTCTGACGGGTGTGGGAAAGGCAATTTCGCGGCGCGCGCGATGGCTGTGCGCGGCCGCTTTGCGAGGGAGGTTGATGAATCAGTCGCCGCGCATGCGATCCGTTTGGGTGGGCGTGGCCGCTGCGGAATTCGCGGCGGGCCGATGCGCGTTGCCGCGGGCCGCCGCGAATTCCGCGCCGAGCAGCAGCACGATCGCAGAGAAGTACAGCCACATCAGCAGGACCGCGAACGATCCGGCCGCGCCGAACGCACTCGCGGTGCCCGCATGCGCGAGGTACAGCGCGAACAGCTTCTTGCCGCCGGAGAACAGGATCGCGGACACCACTCCGCCGACCGCGGCGTCGCGCCACGCGACGCGTGCGTCGGGCAGGAACTTCATCAACGCGGCGAACGCCGCCGCGAGCACCGCGATGCCGACGAAAAACTGCACGAGGTTCGTGACGACGACATACGGCGAATCGCCCAGCAGCCAGGTGCCGACGAACGTGATCGCGGTGTCGAGCACGAGCGACACGATCAGCAGGAACGCGACGCCGAGCACGAGCCCGAACGAGATCAGCCGGACGCGCACGAGCCCGAGCATGCTCGACCAGCGGTTTTCGGTCGCCGGCCAGATCACGCTGAGCGCGGTGTTGAGCGATGCGAAGGTGGCCGACGCGCCGATCGCGAGCGCGGCGAACGAGATCAGCGTCGCGAAGCCGCCGCGTTGGCCCGCGCGGTGCGCGTTCTGCACGATCGTCTGGATGCTGGCCGCCGCGTCGTCGCCGATCAACTGGTGCGCCTGCTCGAATACCTGGCCGCGCGCGGCGTCGTCGCCGTAGAACCAGCCGGCTACCGCGATCACCATCACGAGCATCGGGGCGAGCGAGAATGCGGAGAAGAACGCGATGCCCGCGGCCATCGCGGAGCAGCGGTCGGACGAGAAGCGTTTGAACGCGGTGAGGGCCCAGTTGGCCTGTTGCTGGGCAAGACGGGTTGCTTCGGAAGTGATCTGTCGTTTCATGACGGTTCGGTTGCGCGCGGAACGCGGATCATCGTTGGTAATCAGACAATTCAGTATTGATCCGAGGATTCGAACATAGTTGCGCGGAATGTCTATAATTCCTTTCAGTTTCCTCACCCCCACAATAACGCCGAGACCACCATGCTACAAATGTCCCGGCGCCAGTTCCTGAAGGTGACGGCCACGTCGCTTGCCGGATCGAGTCTTGCCCTGATGGGCTTTTCTCCATCCGAAGCGCTTGCCGAAGTCCGACAGTACAAGCTGGCGCGCACCGTCGAAACGCGCAACACCTGTCCTTACTGCTCAGTGGGTTGCGGCATCCTCATGTACAGCCTCGGAGACGGCGCGAAGAATGCGCAGCCGAGCATCATCCATATCGAGGGAGATCCCGACCATCCCGTCAATCGCGGCACGCTGTGCCCGAAGGGCGCGAGCCTGATCGACTTCATCCACAGCCCGAACCGCCTGACGCACCCCGAATACCGGGCGCCCGGCTCGGACAAGTGGGAACCCATCTCGTGGAACGACGCGCTCGACCGGATCGCGAAGCTGATGAAGGCCGACCGCGACGCGAACTTCGTCGAGACGACGGAAGACGGCGCGAAGGTCAACCGCTGGCTCACGACCGGCATGCTGGCCGCGTCGGCGGGCAGCAACGAGGTCGGCTACCTGACGCACAAGACCATCCGCAGTCTGGGAATGCTCGCATTCGACAATCAGGCGCGTGTCTGACATGGCCCGACGGTGGCAGGTCTTGCCCCGACGTTTGGCCGTGGAGCGATGACGAACCATTGGGTCGACATCAAGAACGCGGACGTGATTCTCGTGATGGGCGGCAATGCAGCCGAGGCCCATCCGTGCGGTTTCAAGTGGGTAACGGAGGCGAAGGCGCACCGCAAGGCGCGGCTGATCGTCGTCGACCCGCGCTTTACGCGTACGGCCTCGGTGGCCGACTACTACGCGCCGATTCGCACCGGCACCGACATCGTCTTCCTGGGCGGCGTCATCAACTATCTGCTGACGAACGACAAGATCCAGCATGAGTATGTGAAGAACTACACGGACTTCACGTTCATCGTGCGCGAGGATTTCGCGTTCAACGACGGCATCTATTCCGGCTATGACGCGGAGAAGCACGCGTACCCGGACAAATCGAGCTGGGACTACGAGCGCGGCGACGACGGTTTCGTGAAGGTCGACCCGACGCTGCAGCATCCGCGCTGCGTGTACAACATGCTGAAGCAGCACTACGCGCGCTATACGGCGGACATGGTCCAGCAGACCTGCGGCACGCCGAAGGAGAAGTTCCTGAAGGTCTGCGAGATGCTCGCGACGACGGCCGTGCCCGGCCGCGCCGGCACGATCCTGTACGCGCTCGGCTGGACCCACCATTCGATCGGCGCGCAGATGATCCGCACCGGCGCGATGGTGCAGCTGCTGCTCGGCAACATCGGCATCGCCGGCGGCGGGATGAACGCGCTGCGCGGCCACTCGAACATCCAGGGATTGACCGACCTCGGGCTGATGTCGAACCTGCTGCCGGGCTACATGACGCTGCCGATGCAGGCCGAGCAGGATTTCGACGGCTACATCAACAAGCGCGTGCAGCAGCCGCTGCGGCCGAACCAGTTGAGCTACTGGAAGAACTACAAGGCGTTCCACGTCAGCTTCATGAAGTCGTGGTGGGGCGATGCGGCGACCGCCGAGAACAACTGGGGCTACGACTACCTGCCGAAGCTGGACAAGCAGTACGACCTGCTGCAGGTGATCGAGCTGATGAGTGCCGGCAAGATGAACGGCTACATCTGCCAGGGCTTCAACCCGCTCGCGGCGGCGCCGTCGAAGGTGAAGACGGCCGCGGGGCTCGCGAAGCTGAAGTGGCTCGTGATCATGGATCCGCTTGCGACCGAGACGTCCGAGTTCTGGAAGCATCACGGCGACTACAACGACGTCGATGCGTCGAAGATCCAGACCGAGGTGTTCCGTCTGCCGACCACGTGCTTTGCGGAGGAAAACGGCTCGCTCGTGAGTTCGAGCCGCGTGCTGCAATGGCACTGGAAGGGCGCGGAGCCGCCGGGCGACGCGAAGAGCGATCTCGAGATCATGTCGGGGCTGTTCCTGCGCATGCGCAAGATGTACCAGACGGATGGCGGCAAGTATCCGGACCCGATCGTGAACCTGACCTGGCCGTACGCGAACCCGGAAAGCCCGACGCCCGAAGAGCTCGCGATGGAGTTCAACGGAAAGGCGCTCGCCGATCTGCCCGACCCGAAGGATCCGGCCAAGACGCTCGTGAAGAAGGGCGAGCAGCTCGCCGGGTTCGCGCAACTGAAGGACGACGGCACGACCGCGAGCGGCTGCTGGATCTTCTGCGGCGCCTGGACGCAGGCCGGCAACCAGATGGGGCGGCGCGACAACTCGGATCCGACCGGCATCGGCCAGACGCTGAACTGGGCGTGGGCGTGGCCAGCGAACCGGCGGATCCTGTACAACCGCGCATCGTGCGACGTGAACGGCAAGCCGTTCGATCCGACCCGCAAGCTGATCGGCTGGAACGGCAAGGCGTGGGCGGGCCCCGACGTACCTGACTTCAAGGCGGACGAACCGCCCGAGAACGGGATGGGGCCGTTCATCATGAATCCGGAGGGCGTCGCGCGCTTCTTCGCGCGCGCGGGGATGAACGAAGGTCCGTTCCCCGAGCACTACGAGCCGTTCGAGACGCCGCTCGCCGCGAACCCGCTGCACCCGAACAACCCGCAGGCGCTGAACAACCCGGCCGCCCGCGTGTTCCCGGACGACCGCGCGTCGTTCGGCAAGGTGTCGGAGTTCCCGCACGTCGCGACGACTTACCGGCTGACCGAGCATTTCCACTACTGGACCAAGCATGCGCGGCTGAACTCGATCATCCAGCCCGAGCAATTCGTCGAGATCGGCGAAGATCTCGCGAAGGAGGTCGGCGTCGCGCATGGCGAACGCGTGAAGGTGTCGTCCAAGCGCGGCTACATCATCGCGGTCGCACTCGTCACGAAGCGGATCAAGCCGCTGACGGTCGACGGCAAGAAGGTCCAGACGGTCGGCGTCCCGTTGCACTGGGGCTTCAAAGGTCTGACGAAGCCCGGCTATCTCGCCAATACCCTGACTCCGTCCGTGGGTGACGGCAACTCGTACACACCGGAATTCAAGTCGTTCCTGGTGAAGGTCGAAAAGGCGTAAGGGGAAAGAGATGGCATTGCAATCGCTGGATATCAAGCGCGTCTCGGCCACCACGACGCCACCGCCCACGGTGCGCGAACCGGTGACCGGGAGCGTCGCGAAGCTGATCGACGTATCGAAGTGCATCGGCTGCAAGGCATGCCAGACGGCGTGCATGGAGTGGAACGACCTGCGCGACGAAGTCGGCACCAACGTCGGCGTGTACGACAACCCGGCCGACCTGACCGAGCACTCGTGGACGGTCATGCGGTTCTCCGAATACGAGAACCCGGCAGGCGACCTCGAATGGCTGATCCGCAAGGACGGCTGCATGCACTGCGAGGATCCGGGCTGCCTGAAGGCGTGTCCGTCGCCGGGCGCGATCGTGCAGTACAACAACGGGATCGTCGATTTCCACGAGGAGAACTGCATCGGTTGCGGCTATTGCGTGACCGGCTGCCCGTTCAACGTTCCGCGGATCTCGAAGAAGGATCATCGCGCGTACAAGTGCACGCTCTGTTCCGACCGCGTCGCGGTCGGCCAGGAACCGGCCTGCGTGAAGACCTGCCCGACGGGCGCGATCGTGTTCGGCACCAAGGAGGACATGAAGCAGCACGCGGCCGAGCGCATCGAGGACCTGAAGGAGCGCGGCTTCGAGCATGCGGGGCTGTACGATCCGCAGGGCGTCGGCGGCACGCACGTGATGTACGTGCTGCACCACGCCGATAAGCCGTCGCTGTACCACGGGCTGCCCGACAACCCGTCGATCAGCCCGATGGTGAAGCTGTGGAAGGGCATCGCGAAGCCGCTCGCGGTCGCCGGCATCGCGCTGACGGCGCTTGCCGGGTTCTTCCACTATGTCCGGGTCGGTCCGAACGAGGTGAGCGACGACGAGGAATCGGCCGCGCGCGACGAGGCGCGACGCATCAAGGAGGACGCGAAATGAAGCACGACGACCCCAACCTGATCGTCCGCTACTCGGCGAACGAGCGTACGAACCACTGGATCACCGCGATCACGTTCGTGCTGCTCGCGTTGTCCGGGCTCGCGCTGTTCCATCCGTCGATGTTCTGGCTGACCGCGCTGTTCGGCGGCGGCCAGTGGACGCGGATCCTGCATCCGTTCGTCGGCCTCGTGATGTTCGTGTCGTTCGCGATCCTGGTGGTGCGCTTCTGGCACCACAACGCGCTCGACGCGGACGACCGGCAGTGGCTGAAGCAGATCGGCGACGTGCTGACCAACCAGGAGGACAAGCTGCCGCCCGTCGGGCGCTATAACGCCGGGCAGAAGCTGCTATTCTTTACGTTGGTGGCATGCCTGCTGTTGCTCCTGCTGTCGGGGATCGTGATCTGGCGGCGCTACTTCTCGTTCTACTTCCCGATCGGGGTGATCCGCGCGGCCGCTGTCGTGCATGCCGTGGCGGCCTTCGTGCTGATCGCGAGCATCATCGTGCACATTTACGCGGCGTTGTGGGTGAAGGGCTCGATCGGCGCGATGGTGCGTGGCACCGTCACGCTGGGCTGGGCCCGCAAGCATCACCCGA
Source organism: Burkholderia sp. NFPP32 (assembly GCF_900119325.1). Classification (NCBI taxonomy): domain Bacteria; kingdom Pseudomonadati; phylum Pseudomonadota; class Betaproteobacteria; order Burkholderiales; family Burkholderiaceae; genus Burkholderia; species Burkholderia sp. NFPP32. The sequence goes on from NZ_FPJP01000028.1 coordinate 81,393, forward strand.
AGTGGTTCCGTGAAAGCGTGAAATAACGCACCGGAGCGGGCGGCTCGCCGATCGCGGCGGGCCGCCCCGTCAGCCGTCGGAACCGCCCGAAGCGCCGATCCGTCGGCGCTTGTTTATTTGGAATACATTTCTGTGACACAACGCATTCTCGAACCGACCGAGATCTCGGCACTCGATCATTCGGCCATTCCGCGCTTTCGCCTGCCGGAGCGCGCCACCGCGTTTTCGGCGCGCGCCGCGCGGCTGCGCAAGCTTGCCGACTTGAACCCGATCAGCGGCTACCTGCGGCTGATGGCCACCGTCGCCGACGCGCAGCACGCGACATTGCAGACGCTGGAGCTGCCGCTGCCGTCGAAGGAAGCGATCGCGCGTGCGCAGCAGCATTCGATGCCGCTCGTGCCGGCGCTCGACGGCGAGCGCGATCCGCGCTGGCGCGCCGTGCTGTACGAACTGCTCGATCGCGTCGAAGGCGCCGGGCTCGTCAATCCGTCGCTCGCGAAGCTGCTCGACCGGCTGCGCCTGACGGCGCCCGCCGAACTCGACGCGCAGGCCGACGCGATCCTCGCGCTGCGCTTCGCCGAGGTCGACCCGGCCACTGCGCCGTTCCTGATGGCCGCGCTGCAGGTCGTGTGGACCGATCTCGCCAGCCGCGTGACGCCGGCCGACGTTCCGTATCTCGACCAACCGGGGCTGTGCCCGGTGTGCGGCTCGCATCCGGTCGCGAGCGTCGTGCGGGTGGGTGGCCAGTTCCAGGGCTACCGTTTCCTGCAATGCGGGCTGTGCACGACCGAGTGGCACATGGTGCGCACCAAGTGCTCGCACTGCGATTCGACGAAGGGCATCGCATACCACGGGATCGAGGGCGGCAGCGAAGCCGTCAAGGCCGAATCGTGCGACGAGTGCAAGACCTATCGCAAGATCGGCTACCAGGAGAAGGACTACGAGTTCGAGCCGCTGGCGGACGATCTCGCGAGTCTCACGCTCGACCTGCTGATGAACGAGGCCGGATACCAGCGCAGTTCGCCGAACCCGCTGCTGTGGCCGGATGTGTCGCGGGAAGCGGATTGACGGCACGGGGCCGGGGCGGTGCGCGAGCGCCGGCCTCGGCCGACTGCGAAGCTGAGACTGGAGCCACTACTACGTGACCGAACCGGGTGTGAATGAATTGAATGCGGTGCTGGCGCGCGTGCCGTCGGTCGAGCGCGTGCTGTCGTCGGCACCGCTGCAACCGCTGCTTGCCGACCATGGCCGCACGCGCGTGCTGAATGCCGTGCGCGCCGAACTCGAACGCTGGCGTACCGCCGCCCAGCACGATCCGATGGCGGCCGAGCCGCTCGACGAGCCGCGCATCGCTGCGGCCGTCGCGCGCACGCTGGCCGCGCAGAGCGCCGGCGCCGTGCGCGCGGTGTTCAACCTGACCGGCACCGTGCTGCATACGAATCTCGGGCGCGCGCTGTTGCCCGACGAAGCGGTGCGCGCGGTGATCGACGTGCTTACGCGGCCCGTCAACCTCGAATTCGATCTCGCCACGGGCCGTCGCGGCGATCGCGACGACCTGATCGACGATCTGTTGTGCGAACTGACGGGCGCGGAAGCGGCGACCGTCGTCAACAACAATGCGGCGGCCGTGCTGCTGACGCTGTCGGCGCTCGCGACGAAGCGCGAAGTCGTCGTCTCTCGCGGCGAGCTGGTCGAGATCGGCGGCGCCTTCCGGATTCCCGACATCATGAGTCGCGCCGGCGCCAGGTTGCGCGAGGTCGGCACGACCAACCGTACCCATCTGCGCGACTACGCGGACGCGATCGGCCCGCGCACCGCGCTGCTGATGAAGGTGCACTGCAGCAACTATGCGATCAGCGGCTTCACGAAGGAGGCGACGCTTGCCGAACTCGCGCCGCTCGCGCGCGAGCATGGGCTGCCGGTCGCCGTCGATCTCGGCAGCGGCACGCTCGCCGACCTGTCGCAATGGGGGCTGCCGCACGAGACGACCGTGCAGGAAACCGTCGCCGCCGGCGCAAACGTTGTCACGTTCAGCGGCGACAAGCTGCTTGGCGGCCCGCAGGCCGGCCTGATCGTCGGCGATCGCGCACTGGTCGCGAAGATCAAGAAACATCCGCTCAAGCGCGCGCTGCGCGTCGGCAAGCTGACGCTCGCGGCGCTCGAGCCCGTGCTGCGGCTCTACCAGGCGCCCGAATTCCTGCGCGACCGGCTCACGACGCTGCGCCTGCTGACGCGTCCGCAGCGCGAGATCGCCGAGGCCGCCGAGCGCGTGCGCCCGGTGTTCCTGGCCGCGCTCGGCAACGGTTTCGACGTGACGGTCGAACCGATGTTCAGCCAGATCGGCAGCGGCGCGCTGCCGGTCGACCAGCTACCGAGCGCCGGGCTCGTCGTGCGCACGCCGGACGGCAAGCGCGGCGGCCGCGCGCTTGCGCAGCTCGAGAAGCGGCTGCGCGAATGGCCGCGCCCGGTGATCGGCCGCATCGCCGACAACGCGCTGCGGCTCGACCTGCGCTGCCTCGAAGCCGCCGACGAAGCGGCATTCGTCGCGCAATGCGTGCCGCCCGCGGAGCCCGCTGCATGATCGTCGGTACCGCGGGGCACATCGATCACGGCAAGACGACGCTTGTACGCGCGCTGACGGGCGTCGATACCGACCGGCTGAAGGAAGAGAAGGCGCGCGGCATCTCGATCGAACTCGGCTACGCGTATACGCCGCTCGAGAACGGCGATGTGCTCGGCCTGATCGACGTGCCGGGCCACGAGAAGCTGATCCATACGATGGCGGCCGGCGCGTGCGGGATCGACTCCGCGCTGCTCGTGATCGCCGCCGACGACGGCGTGATGCCGCAGACGCGCGAGCATCTCGCGATCCTGCAACTGCTGGGCGTCACGCATGGCGCGGTCGCGCTGACGAAGTGCGACCGTGTCGACGCCGCGCGCGTCGCCCAGGCGCGCGACGAGATCGCCGCATGGCTGCACGACTCGACGCTGGCCGGCGCGCCGATCTTCGAAACCCGTGCGACAGCCGTGGACGATCCGGGCGTCGCCGCGTTGAAGCGTCACCTGGCCGACGCGGCGATCGCATGGCGCGCGCGCCGCGACGACGGCCTGTTCCGGCTCGCGGTCGATCGCGTGTTTACGCTCGCGGGGCAGGGGACCGTCGTGACGGGCACCGCGTTCGCGGGCCGCGTCGCGACTGGCGACACGCTCGCGATCGTGCGCACGGGCGGTGCGGCGCGCGTGCGCAGCATCCATGCGCAGAACCGGCCGGTCCAGGCCGGCCGCGCGGGCGAGCGTTGCGCACTGAACCTGGCCGGCGTCGACAAGGCCGACGTCGAGCGCGGCGATACCGTCGCCGATGCGCGGCTCGCCGCGACGTCGCCACGCGTGGACGTCGAGCTGACGCTGCTCGCGGACGCGGGGCTGACGCTGACGCACTGGGCGCCGCTGCACGTGCATCTCGGCACACTGCATCGCGTCGCGCATGTCGCGCTGCTCGACGGCGACACGCTCGCGGCCGGCCAGCGGATGCGCGTGCAACTGGTATTCGACGAACCGGTGTTCGCGCTGCCGGGCGACCGTTTCATCGTCCGCAATCCGCAGGCGACGCGCACCGTCGGCGGCGGTCGCGTGCTCGATCCGTTCGGGCCGGCGCGCAAGCGCCGCACGCCCGCGCGCCGCGCGTGGCTCGATGCGCTTGCCGAGTGGCTCGACGCGGAGCGCCTCGATGCGCTGCTCGCGCAGGCGCCGCTCGGCATCCCGCGCGCGATGCTCACGCATCTCACCGGTTTCGCGCCGGACGCGCTCGCGTTGCCGGACGACGCGCTGGCGATCGGGCAACGCGATGCCGCGTCGAACGACGGCGCGGTGATTGCGCATGCGCACTGGCGCACGCTGCAGACGCGGGCGATCGAGACGCTGCGCGCGTATCACGAGCGCATGCCCGACGAACAGGGGCTCGACGCCGCGCGCCTGCGGCGGATGGCTGCGCCGCTTGCCGGCGATGCGTTGTGGCGCGCGCTCGTCGATGCGCTGGTGTCCGGCGGCGAAGTCGCGCGAAGCGGGCCGTGGCTGCATCTGCCGTCGCATTCGGTGAGCCTCGATTCGCGCGAGGAGGCGCTGGCGCGGCAACTGCTGCCGCTGATTCATGCGGGACGCTTCGATCCGCCGTGGGTGCGCGACCTGGCCCGCGACACGGGCGCGGCCGAGGACGCGGTGCGCACGCTGCTGCGCAAGCTCGCGCGGCGCGGCGACGTGCACCAGGTCGTGCGCGACCTGTTCTATCACGCGGATGTCGTACGCGAGCTGACGGAACTGGTCGCGCACCTCGCGCCTTCGCGTGGCGGCGGGCTCGATGCCGCGACGTTTCGCGACGCGACGGGGCTGGGCCGCAAGCGCGCGATCCAGATTCTCGAGTTCTTCGATCGGGTTGGGTATACTCGCTTCCACCGCGATCTTCACTTCCTGCGGCCTGACAGCGGTTGGGTAGGTATTCAGGCGTAGGCGCCCGTTGTTCTCTTCTGGTTGTTTTCCCCGAGGAAGGCATTCGTATCCGGTGGTACGGCTGGACTTCAAATCCAGTTGGGGGTGTCAGACACTCCCGGGTAGGTTCGACTCCTGCTGCCTTCCGCCACAAGGGCCTTCCGGCCTGTTCCGATTGCTTCCGGTGACGTCCTCTACATCGCTGATTTTAAAGCGTTTTGTGGGTGGCGGCGTGCTTGCGGCTACCGTTGACGTCCCGCACAATTTCCTCACGAAGTATGGGTAGCGATGTGGGTTTGTGGGTAGAGAGGGCGACATGGCTGGACGACACTTGCATCGACTCAGCGCTCTGCGGGTTGCGAAAGAAGTGACGCCGGGTCATTACGCGGATGGAGGTGGTCTCTACATGCAGATCGCGGACAGCGGTGCGCGTTCATGGGTGTTCCGGTTCAAACTAAGCGGCCGCATGCGGGAGATGGGACTTGGTTCGCTCTCGCGAGTTTCTCTGGGCGAGGCGCGGAAACTGGCCGCCGGATACCGCGATATGGTGAGGGATCTGATCGATCCCATCCTCGCGCGGCGTGAGCAGCAGCGAAGACAACTGCTCGATATATCGCCGGATGCCAATGCGACGTTTCGCGAAGCCGCCGAAGCTTTTATCCGCGCGCGCGAACCGGAGTGGCGAAATCGCAAACATGTCCAGCAGTGGGGCAATACGCTCAAAACATACGCGTATCCGATTATCGGGGACGTTCGGGTGCGCGACATCGACACTGGGATGATCGTGCGGATCCTGCAACCGATATGGACGAAGAAGGCGGAGACCGCGCGCCGTATACGCGGTCGTATCAAGGCAATACTTGACGCCGAAACAGTCCTAGGCCATCGTGCTGGCGCGAATCCGGCACGGTATGTCGACCACCTCGAACTCGTGTTGCCTCGGTCGAAGAAACGCTCACAGGTGAGCCATCACCCTGCACTGCCTTGGGAGGACTTGCCAGCGTTTATCCGCGAGCTTGAGCAACGTCCGCGACGTGCAGCGCGTCTGCTGCATCTGCTCATCCTCACGGCGACCCGCACGAACGAGGTGCGTTTTGCGCGGCCGGAGGAGTTTGACCTTGCCGCCCGCACGTGGTCAATTCCTGGCGATCGTACCAAAAGCGGCCGGCCGCTTCGCGTACCTCTTTGTGATCGCGCTGTCGAGATCGTGCGCAATGCATTGCCCAAGGCAAAATACGGATATCTGTTCCCGGGCTGCAAGGAAGGGCGTCCGTTGTCGAACATGGCGATGCTGACACTTCTGAGACGTATGTCACGACACGGGATCACGTACATGGTTTCCGGTCGACGTTCCGCGACTGGGTTGCCGAATGTACGGACTATCCCGATTCGCTCGCAGAGGAAGCCCTAGCACACGTTATCGCATCGCAGACAGTGGCGGCCTACCGGCGTCGCGACCAGCTCGAGCGCCGTCGCTTGATGATGGCTGACTGGGGATTTTATTGCGGAAGCCAGTGTGAGAACGTTGCGACTGAAGTTGACCCGCTTCAACGGACAGATCTGCGGTAGCGATCGATGTGCGATTTAACCTCCGTTAAGCGGTAAGTCGCGGGTTGTCCACGGGCGGGCGGCGGGTCGCCTATCACGACCACGACGCCGCCCGGCGGTGGGCAACCCGCGCGGGGACAGGGTTTCATTTTTCATGTGCTCGTCTTCGAATTCGAGCGGTGAACGGTAGCCGATGCTGCTGTGCAGGCGACGCAGGTTGTACCATCCCTCGAGGAACCAGAACACACGCCCACGTGCCTGTTCGTGCGTATCAAAGCGCTCGCGCATGAGCAGTTCCGATTCGAGCGTGCCGAAGAAGGACTCGCACATCG
>NZ_FPJP01000030.1:0-82266 GCF_900119325.1 Burkholderia sp. NFPP32
CACCACGGTGATCTTGCCGGCCATCGCGCACATCGGGTTGAAATTGCGCGCGGTGCGGCGATAGATCAGGTTGCCGGATTTGTCGGCCTTCCACGCCTTCACGAGCGCGACGTCGGCCGTCAGCGACGGCTCGAGCACGTAGTGGCGATCGCCGAACTGGCGCGTCTCCTTGCCTTCCGCGATCACGGTGCCGTAGCCGGTATTGGTGAAGAACGCGGGGATGCCCGCGCCGCCCGCGCGCAGCTTCTCGGCCAGCGTGCCCTGCGGCGTGAATTCGAGCTCGAGTTCGCCGGCCAGGTACTGGCGCTCGAACTCCTTGTTCTCGCCGACATACGACGAGATCATCTTCTTGATCTGGCGCGTTTCCAGCAGCAGGCCGAGACCGAAGCCGTCGACACCCGCGTTGTTGCTGATGCAGGTGATGCCCTTGACGCCCGTATCGCGCAACGCGCCGATCAGCGCCTCGGGAATCCCGCACAGGCCGAAGCCGCCCACCGCGAAGGTCTGTCCGTCGCGGACGATCCCTTCCAGCGCGGCAGCCGCGCTTGGATAGACTTTGTTCATCTGTTGTCCCTTCCTCTATGGAAACCAGCGAAACCGGTTCACGCGCCCATGTGGACCGCAAGCCCGCCGCATCATTCTATGCATGCGCGGCGATGCGTGCGTCGAGGCGCGCTGTTTTTATATCGCGACGAACTGCCGCGAGATGCCTGAAAGGGTACGATGCGGCGCGGATGCGGCACAATACGCAAAAATACATAAGCGTTTGCCTCCGCTTGCCTGCGCCATGCCCGCTCTCGATTACCAGACTGCCTTCCACCTCGCGCCGCTCGGCCTCGTGATGTCGCGCGACCGCGTAATCGAGGACTGCAACGACGCGCTCGCGTCGATCTTCCGCTGCGCGCGGGCCGACCTGATCGGAAAATCGTACGAGGTGCTCTACCCGTCGACGGACGAATTCCAGCGAATCGGCGAGCGCATCTCGCGCGTGATGGCCGCGAACGGCATCTACTCGGACGACAGAATCATGAAACGGGCCGACGGCGAGCTGTTCTGGTGCCACGTGACGGGCCGCGCGCTCGACCGCACCGCGCCGCTCGCGGCCGGCGTCTGGACCTTCGAGGACTTGAGCGCGACGCGCCGCGTCGCGGTCGAACTGACTCCGCGCGAACGCGAGATCGCCGCGCAACTCGCGACCGGCAAGACCAGCAAGCAGATCGGGCGCGTGCTCGACATCAGCTCGCGCACGGTCGACATCTACCGCGCACGGCTGATGCGCAAGTACGGGACGAACAACACGCCGGAGCTGCTGCAGCGCCTGCTCGGGCAGTGAACGGACAGTGAATGGCGGCGCCCGGATGACAATCGGCCGCGCATGGCGGCCGATTCGGGCAACAACGGGCATGGCGACTCACCGGCGCGCCGGCGCCGGCCTCGCCGTATCGGCGCTCAGCCGATGTTCGTCGCGAGCGCGCGCTCGATCGTGTCGCGCAGCAGTTGCGGCAGCGGCACCGACTTGCCGAGCGCGTAGTCGACCCACACGCAGCGCGCGTTGCCGCGCGCATAGACGTGCTGCGGATCGTCCGCACGCGTGAGCTCGAAACCGGTGTCGAAGCTGCTTCGGCCGGGTTTCGCGGCCGACATCTTCGCGATCACGTCGCCCGGATAGTGCAGTTGCTTGAGGAATTCCATCGACGCCGTGACGATGACGGGCCCCTGCCCCTCGCCGTTGCCGCCGGCGATGCCGAGTTCCTCGAACCACGAGATCCGCGCCTGCTCCATGTAGCGGAAATAGACCGTGTTGTTCACGTGGCCGAACGCGTCCATGTCGCCCCAGCGGATCGGCATCGACATCTCAAAAACGGGTGAGTAATCGCTTGTTGCGCTCATTGCAGTCTTCTTTGTTGCTGAATGTCATCCGCTCAGGCGAGGCCGAAGCCGTCGTCGGCAGAGATGATCGAGCCATTGATGAACTGCGACTCGTCGGCCGCGAGCAGCAACAACAGCCCGTCGAGATCCTGCGGCTTGCCGACGCGCTTGCGCGGCAGCATCGACTGCAGCTTCTGGCCCTGCTCGGTTTCCCACAGGTAATGATTGATTTCGGTATCGATATAACCCGGACAGATCGCGTTGACGTTGATCCCGTGGCGCCCCCATTCGAGTGCCATCGCGCGCGTCATCTGCACGACCGCGGCCTTGCTCATCGCGTACAGCCCGATCTGCGGAAACACGCGCAGGCCGGCCACCGACGCGATGTTGATGATCCGGCACGGCGGCTTGCCGTTACCGTTGCCGTTCGCGCGCATGATCATCCGCTTCGCGACTTCCTGCGCGACGAAAAACGCGCCGCGCGTGTTGGTATCGAACACGAACTCGAAATCGGCCGGCGTCACGTCGACGAGCTTCTGCATCGTCGACACGCCGGAATTGTTCACGAGGATGTCGATCGTGCCGGCTTCCGTCTCCGCGTGCGCGACCGCCGCCTTGATGCTCTGGACGTCGGTGACGTCGAGCGATACGACGTGCGCGGCACCGCCTGCCGCCTCGATCTCCGCGCGCAGCTCCTTCAGGCGCTCGACGCGGCGGCTCGCGAGCACGACCTTCGCGCCGGCCTGCGACAGCACCTGCGCAAAACGCTGCCCAAGGCCGCTCGACGCGCCCGTGACCAGCGCAACCTTGCCTTCCAGATTGATCGATCGACCCATTTGCACATCCCCTTTCGATGTCATTTCGCCAGCCCGGGCAACACGGCCCGGGCGGCATAACCCTAGCACAAAAATAGAACGATCGTGCTAATCTAGACGCATGCTGTTGCGGCAAGCGTTTCGTTTCGCAGACAATACGCTCCCGAATAAAAGCATTCTAACGGTTAGAGGAACGCCAATGACCCCCGCAAGCCTCATCGAGCAATACGGCCCGCGCGAATCGATGGAATACGACGTCGTGATCGTCGGCGGCGGCCCCGCCGGGCTGTCGGCGGCGATCCGGCTCAAGCAGCTGGCCGCCGAGAAAGGCACCGAGATCGGCGTGTGCGTGCTCGAGAAGGGTTCCGAGATCGGCGCGCACATCCTGTCGGGCGCGGTGATGGACCCGCGCGCGATCACCGAGCTGTTTCCCGACTGGAAGGAACAGGGCGCGCCGCTCACCGTCGAGGTGACGGAAGACCGCTTCCTGTTCCTGTCCGAGAAGAGCGCGGTGACCACGCCGAACTGGGCGCTGCCCGAGAACTTCAAGAACCACGGCAACTACGTGATCTCGCTGGGCAACGTCACGCGCTGGCTGGGCCAGCAGGCGGAAGCCTTGGGTGTCGAGATCTTCCCGGGCTTCCCCGCAGCCGAGATTCTCTATCACGACGACGGCTCGGTGAAGGGTGTGGCGACCGGCAACATGGGCGTGGGCAAGGACGGCGAGCCGACCGAGAACTTCCAGCTCGGCATGGAGCTGCACGCGAAGTACACGCTGTTCGCCGAAGGCTGCCGCGGCCACCTCGGCCGCCAGCTGATCTCGAAGTTCAAGCTCGACGCGAACGCCGATCCGCAGGCGTACGGGATCGGCATCAAGGAGCTGTGGGAAATCGATCCCGCCAAGCACAAGCCGGGCCTCGTGATCCACACGGCCGGCTGGCCGCTGAAGTCGGATACGTACGGCGGCTCGTTCCTGTATCACATGGACAACAATCAGGTCGTGGTCGGCTTCGTGGTGGGCCTCGGCTACACGAACCCGTACCTGTCGCCGTTCGAGGAATTCCAGCGCTACAAGACGCATCCGTCGATCCGCGCGTTCCTGGAAGGCGGCAAGCGCGTGTCGTACGGCGCGCGCGCGATCACCGCGGGCGGGCTGCTGTCGCTGCCGAAGACGGTGTTCCCGGGCGGCGCGCTGATCGGCGACGACGCGGGTTTCCTGAACGCATCGCGGATCAAGGGCAGCCACGCGGCGATCAAGACCGGCATGCTGGCGGCGGACGCCGCGTTCGACGCGGTGCAGGCCGGCCGTCAGTCGGACGAACTCAACGCGTATCCGGACGCCTTCAAGCAGTCGTGGCTGTACACGGAGCTGTACCGCGCGCGCAACTTCAAGCAGTGGATGGCCAAGGGGCTGTATCTGGGCACGCTGATGGTCGGGCTGGAGCAGAAGGTGATGGGCGGCAACGTACCGTGGACGCTGCATCACCAGCACGCGGACCACGAGATGCTGAAGCCGGCGTCGCAGTGCGAGCCGATCGAGTATCCGAAGCCGGACGGCAAGCTGACGTTCGATCGGCTGTCGTCGGTGTTCATCTCGAACACGAACCACGAGGAGAACCAGCCGGCGCACCTGACGCTGAAGGATGCGAGCGTGCCGGTGAACGTGAACCTGCGCACGTACGCGGGGCCGGAGGGGCGCTTCTGCCCGGCGGCGGTGTACGAGTTCGTGAAGAACGACGACGGCAGCGATCGGCTGGTGATCAACGCGCAGAACTGCGTGCACTGCAAGACCTGCGACATCAAGGACCCGACGCAGAACATCGTGTGGGTCACGCCGGAAGGCGGCGGCGGGCCGAATTACCCGAACATGTAACCTGCCGGAACGCGCCGCCACGCGCAGCGCGTTTATTAGGGCCGCTGCAAACTGCTGCAAACGAAACGGGGCGCTGCATCACGCAGCGCCCCGTTTGCATTCGTCGCTCGATGGTCGAGACGGGGCGCCCCGCGCCCCGCCCTCTTGCGTCAGGTCGCGCTACCGGCGATCTTCGGCGTCTGCGTCTCGACGTCGCCGCACTGCGCGCGATGGCGCAATGCATGGTCGATCAGCACCAGTGCGAGCATTGACTCGGCGATCGGCGTCGCGCGGATGCCGACGCACGGATCGTGGCGACCGAAGGTTTCCACCGTAGCCTCCTCGCCGGCCTTCGTAATCGAACGGCGCGGCGTGCGAATGCTCGACGTCGGCTTGATCGCGATCGACACGGTGATGTCCTGTCCCGTCGAGATCCCGCCGAGCACGCCGCCCGCATGGTTGCCGACGAAGCCGCCCGGCGTCAGCTCGTCGCCGTGCACGGAGCCGCGTTGCGCGACGCTGTCGAAGCCCGCGCCGATCTCGACGCCCTTCACCGCGTTGATGCTCATCATCGCCTTCGCGATGTCCGCATCGAGACGGTCGAACACGGGCTCGCCCCAGCCAACCGGCACGCCCGACGCGACGACGTCGATGCGCGCGCCGATCGAATCGCCATCCTTGCGCAGCGCATCCATGTAGGCCTCGAGCGCGGGAACGACCGCCGCGTTCGGCGAGAAGAACGGATTCTCGCGCACGTGCGACCAGTCGACGAACGGCACGTCGATCTCGCCGAGGGCGCTCATGCAGCCGCGCACCTCGACGCCGAAGCGCTCGCGCAGCCACTTCTTCGCGACCGCGCCCGCGCCGACGATCGGCGCGGTCAGGCGTGCGGACGAGCGGCCGCCGCCACGGTAGTCGCGGATGCCGTACTTCTGCCAGTACGTGTAATCGGCATGGCCGGGACGGAACGTCTCGACGATGTTGCCGTAGTCCTTGCTGCGCTGGTCGGTGTTACGGATCAGCAGCGCGATCGGCGTGCCGGTCGTCACGCCTTCGAACACGCCGGACAGGATCTCGACCTCGTCGGCCTCCTGCCGTTGCGTCACGTGTCGCGACGTGCCGGGCTTGCGGCGATCGAGCTCGACCTGGATGTCGGCTTCGGTCAGCCCCATCCCCGGCGGGCAGCCGTCGATCACGCAGCCGATCGCGGGACCGTGCGATTCGCCGAAGGTCGTGACAGTGAAAAGCGTGCCGAGGGTATTGCCGGACATGATGGAACCGCCCAAAGAGAAATGGGCAAACCGATGCGCCGCCCGGGCCGCAGGCAGGTCGATCGTTTGCCGGTCGAGAAAAAGAGGTAAGCCGCTATTATGCCAGCCGTCCCGAGAGCGCGTGCCGCGTGAGACGCAGGCCGGGCGCACGGTACATGCACGCGCAGCCCGGGCGGTGCGGCCGGAAGCCCGTTCCGGCCCGCTTGCAGGCGAAATACTCGTCTGGCGCGATACCGGCGGGCACCCCGCCCACCTACTTCCGCGCGCCACGCAGCTCGGTCACCGCGGCCTGCAGCGATTCGGGCGTCGCGACCGACGCCGGAATCGGCTCGCCGACCGCCAGCGTCAGCCGGCTCATCACGCCGCGCTTGATGGGCCGCGGCATCCGCGCATCGGAATGCCGCGAAAAATAGCTGCCCCACAATCCGCGCAGCGCCATCGGAATCACCGGCGCCGGCGTGCGGCTCAGGATCTCGGTGATGCCGTGGTGGAACGTGTTGATGTCGCCCGTCTTCGTCAGCTTGCCCTCGGGGAAGATACACACGAGTTCACCGTCCTTCAGCGCGGCCTCGCAGGCGTCGTAGGCGCGCGCGAGCATCCCGGGATCCTCGTGGCGCGGCGCGATCGGGATCGCCTTCGCATGCCGGAACACCCAGCTCGCGAAGCGCGTCTTGAAGATCCGGTGATCCATCACGAAACGGATCGGGCGCGGACTCGCGGCGGCCAGCACGAGCGCATCGACATAGCTGACATGGTTGCAGACGAGCACGGCCGCGCCCTCCGCCGGGATCCGCTCCGCGTGCACGAGGCGAATCCGGTAGAAAGTGTGCACGAGCACCCACGCGACGAAGCGCAGCAGGAACTCGGGCACGAGCAGGTAGATATACGCCGCGACGATGACGTTCAGCAGCGCGGTGACGAGGAACAGGCCCGGGATGCCGACGCCGGCCTTGGTCAGCCCCATCGCCATCACGGCCGACAGGATCATGAACAGCGCGTTCAGGATGTTGTTCGCGGCGATGATCCGCGCACGGTGCGTCGGTGCGCTGCGGCTCTGGATCAGCGCGTACAGCGGTACGCTGTAGAAGCCGCCGAACATCGCGAGCAGGAACAGGTCGGCGAGGATGCGCCAGTGGCGCGCGCCGGCCAGGAATTCGCCGACCGACAGCAGGTGGCCGGGCGACGGCAGCGCGTGGCTCGCGAAATACAGCTCGATCGCGAACACGCTGATGCCGATCGAGCCGAGCGGCACGAGGCCGATCTCGACGCGCCGCTGCGACAGGCGCTCGCACAGCAGCGAACCGAGGCCGATGCCGACCGAGAACGTCGCGAGCAGGATCGTAACGACGTCGGGGCTCGCGGACAGCACGTCCTTCGCGAAATTGAAGAACGACGTGAGGAATGTCGCGCCGACGAACCACAGCCACGAGATGCCGAGCAGGCTCAGGAACACGGTGCGGTTCTGCCGCGCGAGCCCGAGGTTGCGCCAGGTCTCGCTGAACGGATTCCAGTTGATCACGAGATCGGGCTGCGGCGCCGGCGTGGACGGCACGCGCTGCGCGACGAGCCGCCCCGCGAGCGCGATGACGACGACGCTCACCGCGAGCACGCGCTCGCCGCTGCCTTCGATGCCAGCGGCCGCGCCACCGATGATCGTGCCGATCAGGATCGCGATGAACGTGCCCATCTCGACGAGACCGTTGCCGCCGACCAGTTCGTGTTCGCCGAGATGCTGCGGCAGGTACGAATACTTGACGGGCCCGAACAGCGTCGAATGCATCCCCATCATGAACGTGCACAGATACAGCAGGGTCGCGCTGTGCATGACGAAGCCGGCCGCGCCGACCAGCATCAGCACGATCTCGAAGGTCTTCACGAAGCGCGTGAGGGTCGCCTTGTCGTACTTGTCGGCGATCTGGCCGGACGTCGCCGAGAACAGCACGAACGGCAGGATGAAGATCGCGGAAATCAGGAATGCGGCAGTCTTCGCGTCGACGCCGGAGAATCGTGCGGTGTGATAGGTGACGAGCGACGTGAAGCCGATCTTGAAGACGTTGTCGTTCAGCGCACCGAGGAACTGGGTCGTGAAGAACGGTGCGAAACGGCGCTCGCGCAGCAGGTCGAACTGCGATGCGTGGGCGCGCCGTTCGTCGCGCCGCCCCGAAGTGGCTTGCGTTTGATCGCTCATGCGGAATACGCGCGCGTCGTCTTGGCGAAGCTGCGCGGGCCTTGTTGTGTTGTCGTTGAAAAAACGGCGGCGCAGGACAAACCTGCGCCGCCGCGTGCCGGATGGCGACGCCCGCGCGTCAGGGCGCAGGGCGCGGCGTGGTTCACGGCTTGTGCGCTTCGGCTTCCGATTCCGGCCAGTCGCGGATGTACGCCTTCAGCATCCGGTTCTCGAAGCTCTGCGCCTCGACGACCGTCTTCGCGACGTCGTAGAACGAAATGACGCCCATCAGCACCTTCTTGTCGAGCACGGGCATGTAGCGCGCGTGCCGCTCGAGCATCATCCGGCGCACTTCGTTGACGTCCGTTTCCGGCGTGCACGTGAGCGGCTCGTCCATCACCTTGCGCACCTGCACGTCGCCGATCGCACCGCCGTTGACGTGCAGGCGCAGGATGATTTCGCGGAACGTCAGCATCCCGACGAGATCGCCGTACTCCATCACGACGAGCGAACCGATGTCGTGCTCGGCCATCGTATCGACCGCTTCGCGCAGCGGCTTATCGGGCGTCACCGTAAACAGCGTGTTGCCCTTCACTTTCAGAATATCGCTGACGCGCATCGTAGTCCCCTCATGCTTGAATGCAAAACCTCTTTCGATCCTATCGGAAAGCCTGTCAAAAGGAAAGCACGGGCCGGCGCGGCGGGCCGCCCCGCTTGCGGACACCGGCCGCCGGCCGCACAATGGCCGCATGAACAGCGGCCCGAGGAGACGGCCATGGCGCATACCCATTCGGAGCAATTCGCCAGCTTCGCTGATTTCTACCCGTATTACCTGAACGAACACCAGAACCCGACGTCGCGGCGGCTGCACTTCATCGGCTCGCTCGGCGTGATCGGCTGCGTCGCGATGGCGATCGCGACAGGCAACTGGCTGTGGCTGCCGGCGGCTGTCGTCTGCGGCTACGGGTTCGCGTGGGTCGGACACTTCTTCTTCGAGAAGAATCGTCCGGCCACGTTCCGGCACCCGATCTACAGCCTGATGGGCGACTGGGTGATGTTCAAGGACATCTGCATCGGCAAGATTTCGCTGTAGCCGCCGGCCCCGCATTCACGCGGGCCGCGGCGGCCGCGCATGCGGGTCGGGCACGCCGTCCGGCGCCTGCCCGGGGATGCTCGCCGGCTGTGCGCCCGCGAGCCGGTGCGCGGCGATCAGCGACGCGAGCGACACGTCGAACCGCTCGTTCGACAGCACCTCGAGCAGCGCCGCACCGTCGACATGGCTGCGCCGCCGCTGCAACTGGTAAGTCAGCTCCGTGCGGTCGATCACCAGCACGTCGAACAGTTGCGCCAGGGTCAACTGCTCCGGGTTCGCCAGCAGGACATAGCGCGGCGCGGCATCGCCGCCGTCCAGCCGCGCGACCCATTCGCGTTCCTCCATGGTCGTCAGCAGCCGTTGCGCGGTTTCCATGTCGCAGCGCAGCATGGCCGCAAGCCGCAGCGCCGCGTACCCGGGCTTGCCGGCCGCGCGCGCCTCGGCAAGCCGCGCGAGCAGTTCGAGCGCATCGAGCAGGTCGCTGCCCGGATAATGGATGCGATGGAACTGGCCGACGCGGATCGCCGGCAGCGCGGAGGTCACCATCGCACCGAGAAGCGCGACAAACCAGCTGAGATACACCCACAGCAGGAACACCGGCAGCGCCGCGAATGCGCCGTACACGGCCGTATAGGTCGGAATGCGCCGCACGTAGTAGCCGAAGCCGCGCTTCGCGAGCTCGAACGCAACGGCCGCGAACAGCCCGCCGATCACCGCGTCGCGCCATGCGACCGTGCAGTTCGGCAGGTACACGTACAGCAGCGTGAACGCGAGAACCGTCAACGGCAGCGATGCAAGCGCGAGCAGCCACTCGACGATCGACGTGGACGGCGCGGCGCCGGTGAACGCCAGCGACTGCGTAAACAGGTACGACGAGATCGACAGGCTCACGCCGAACAGCAGCGGGCCGAGCGTGATCAGCGCCCAGTACGCGAGCACGCGCTGCGCGAACGGCCGCGGCTTGCGCACCCGCCAGATCAGGTTGAACGCCGATTCGATCGTCATCATCGTCATCACCGACGTGACGACAAGCACGATCAGGCCGGCCGTCGTCAGCCCCTTGGCCTTCGACGCGAACTGGTTCAGGTACTTGAAGATCTGGATGTTGAACTGCGCGGGCATCAGATGATCCGCGAGGAACCCCTGCAGCGACAGCTGGAACGACGCGAACATCGGGAACGCGGTGAACAGCGCGAACGCGACCGTCACGAGCGGCACGAGCGCCAGCATCGTCGTGAACGTAAGGCTGCCCGCTACTTGCGGGATGCGATCCTCGGCGCTGCGCCGGGCCGCGAACTGCGCGAGGCGCTTGAGGGTGTCGAGATCGACGCTCAACTTCGGCAAACGGCTTCTCCTTCTTGATGTCGCGCGCCTCACGGCGCGCCGCCGCCGCGCTGCGCAACGGCTTCAGCCCCTATAATAGCCGCTCGATCCAGCAGGGGCCGACTGCACCGGGCACGCGCGCGGCCGCACGCGGTTCCGTAGCCCATGAAAGACATCCTCGTCCTCTATTACAGCCGTCACGGCGCCACGCGCGATCTCGCGCTCGCGATCGCCAACGGCATCGACAGCGTGCCGGGCATGCAGGCACGCATCCGCACCGTGCCGCCCGTGTCGACGGTCTGCGAAGCCAGCGCCCCCGACATTCCCGCCGACGGTCCGCCCTATGCGGAACTGCGCGACCTCGAGGAATGCGCGGGCCTCGCGCTCGGCTCGCCGACCCGCTTCGGCAACATGGCCGCCGCGCTCAAGTATTTCCTCGACGGCACGACGCCGCAATGGCTGTCGGGCGCGCTGACCGGCAAGCCGGCGAGCGTGTTCACGTCGACCGGCAGCCTGCACGGCGGCCAGGAATCGACGCTGCTGTCGATGATGCTGCCGCTGCTGCATCACGGGATGATGATCGTCGGGATCCCGTACACCGAATCCGCGCTCAGCACGACCCGCACCGGCGGCACGCCGTACGGCGCGTCGCATGTCGCGCAGCACGGCCGCGCCGACCCCGAAGGGCTGTCGGCGGACGAAAAGGCGCTCGCTGCCGCGCTCGGCGTGCGGCTCGCACGCGCGGCGGCCGCCCTCTCCAACGCCCAGGCCGTCGAAGCCGCATGAACGCGCCCGTCCGCCCCGCCGTCGCTGCCCGGCCGCACTGCGCGCTGGCCGCCGTCGCGTGCCTCGTCGCACTGATCGCGCTGTCGCTCGCGTGGGAGCTGTGGCTCGCGCCGCTGCGCCCGGGCGGCTCCGCGCTGATGCTGAAGGCCGTGCCGCTCGCGCTCGCACTGCCCGGCGTCTGGCGGCGTAACATCTATACGATGCAGTGGGCGAGCATGCTGATTCTCGTCTATTTCGCCGAAGGCATCGTGCGCGGCATGTCCGATCGCGGGTTGTCCGCGACGCTCGGCTGGTGCGAGACCGCGCTTGCCGTCGGCTTCTTCGTGGCGGCGCTGGCGTACGTCGCGCCGTTCAAGCGCGCGGCGAAAAAGTCGCGCGCCGCGTCCTGACCCTTACGCGACAAGGTGATGATGTCCTCCGAAGCTTTCGTTTCCGCGTGCCGCGACGCGATCGGCGCCGACCACGTGCTGACCGATCCGCACGATACCGAACCATTCCTGACCGACTGGCGCCGCCGCTACAAGGGTGCCGCGTGCGCGGTGCTGAAACCCGCGAACACGGCCGAAGTCGCCGCGCTCGTCAAGCTGGCCAACGCGCACGGCATCGCGCTCGTGCCGCAAGGCGGCAACACGGGCCTCGCCGGCGGCGCGACGCCCGACGCGAGCGGCAGCCAGGCCGTGCTGAGCGTCGCGCGCCTGAACCGCGTGCGCGCGCTCGATCCGCACAACAACACGATCACCGTCGAAGCCGGCGTGATCCTCGCCGACGTACAGGCACGCGCTCGTGAAGGCGGCCGGCTGTTCGCGCTGAGCCTCGCGGCGGAAGGCAGCTGCACGATCGGCGGCAACCTGTCGACCAATGCCGGCGGCACCGCGGTGCTGCGCTACGGCAACGCGCGCGAGCTGTGCCTCGGGCTCGAGGTCGTGACGCCGCAGGGCGAGATCTGGGACGGCCTGCGCGGGCTGCGCAAGGACAACACCGGCTACGACCTGCGCGACCTGTTCATCGGCGCGGAAGGCACGCTCGGGATCATTACCGCTGCCGTGATGAAGCTGCATCCGCTGCCGGCCGCCCAGGTCACGGCGCTCGCCGCGCTCGAATCGCCGCACGCGGCACTCGACTTCCTCGCGCTCGCGCAGCGCGCGGCCGGGCCGCTGCTGACCGGCTTCGAGCTGATGTCGGATTTCTGCATGCAACTGGTCGGCAAGCACTACCCGCAACTGCGCTACCCGTTCGCGCACACGCATTCGCAGACGGTGCTGCTCGAACTGTCCGACAACGAAAGCGAAGCGCATGCGCGCGCGCTGTTCGAGAAACTGATGGAAGAAGCGTTCGAGGCCGGGCTCGTGGTCGACGCGGTGGTCGCGGAAAATCTCGCGCAGTCGCGCGCGTTCTGGGACCTGCGCGAGCACATCCCGCTCGCGCAGGCCGACGAGGGGCTCAACATCAAGCACGACATCGCGGTGCCGATCTCGTCGGTCGCGCGGTTCATCGACGAGACCGACGCGGCGATCCAGCAGGCCGCGCCGGGCGCGCGGATGGTCACGTTCGGCCACCTCGGCGACGGCAACCTCCACTACAACGTGCAGATGCCCGAAGGCGGCGATCCGAAGGCGTTCCTCGCCGCGTTCCAGGCGCCGATCAACCGGATCGTCTACGACAACGTGCACCGCCACCACGGCACGATCAGCGCGGAACACGGGATCGGCCAGTTGAAGATCGACGACGCGCAGCGCTACAAGTCGCCGGTCGAAACGACGTTGATGCGCACGCTGAAAACCGCGCTCGACCCGCGCGGCCTGATGAATCCCGGCAAGGTCCTGCGCTGAAGCCGCCCACTCCGGAGCGAAGCCCGTGAAAGTCCGCGTACTGTCCGACCTGCATCTCGAAAGCAACCAGCCCGACGTGATCGCGCATGCCGACGCGGATCTCGTCGTGCTCGCCGGCGACATCCACAATCACGCGGAAGGCCTGCGCTGGGCCGCCGAGACGTTCGACCCGGCCGTGCCGGTGATCTACGTGCCGGGCAACCACGAGTACTACGACGGGGAATTCGGCGCGCTGGAGGCGGCGATGCGCGACGCGGCGCATGCGCTCGACAACGTGCATTACCTGAACAACGGCATCTATGTCGATCCCGAACAGCGCTTCCGCGTGCTCGGCACGACGCTGTGGGCCGATTTCTCGCTGTTCGGCAGCGACGAAGCCAGCATCGCCGCCGCAATCGACGCCGGGCTGCGCGTGATGCTCGATTTCAAGGGATTGATCCAGGTGAACTGGCCGCACGACGCGGCGCTGCATGCGGCACCGGGCGCGGCGGAGCGGGATTTCTCGCCGGCCGATGCGATCGCGCTGCATCGGCAAGGCCGCGCGTGGCTGGAAGCGCAGCTCGCGGTGCCGTTCGCGGGGCGGACGATCGTCGTCACCCATCATGCGCCGCACCGGCGCTCGCTGGCGGAACGCTATGCGCAAGACCTTGCGTCGGCGGGGTTCATCACGGATATGGCGGAACTCGTGCGGCCGCCGGTGGATTTGTGGATCCACGGCCACACGCATACGTCATTCGACTATGTTGCGGAGGGCGGCACACGCGTGGTGTGCAATCCGCGCGGCTACATCCGTCGGCGCACCGGCGAACTGGAAAATACCGCGTTCGTGTGGGACAAGGTCGTCGAGCTCGGCTGAACGCCGGCCCGCCCGGCCGCGTTGCGCGGCCTTCTCCGACCGGGGCTGATATGGGCTGATATGGCCCGATCAGCGGTCGCTGCGGCGCGATCCGTGCTGCGCCGCGCGCACGCGCACCGGCACCGGCTTCATCCGTGCCTTCGCCTTCATCGCGCGCAGCAGGTCGCGGGTCGCCGCGGCGGCAGCGGCCGCGCCAAGCAGGACTCCAAGGCCGATCATCAGGTGCGTGTCCATTGCTACTCCGGGGTGACGTATCTCGATTACTTTAACAGTATCAAACTGTCCGACACGCGTTCGTAAAAAAATGTTGCGTGAAGGACAAATCTCGTCAGATTGCGGTCAACCGCGCGGTCATGTCGCACGCGTGTACTGCTCGAGCGCGGCTTCGTCGGCGGCGAGCGTGGACGGCAACTCGTCGCGCAGGAAATCGACCCAGGTACGGATTTTCGCGTCGAGGTACTGACGCGACGGATACAGCGCGTAGATGTTCATCACGTGCGACCGGTACTCGGGCATCACGCGCACGATATGCCCGCTGCGCAGCCAGCCGATCGCCGAATAAAGCGGCAGCCCGCCGATCCCCATCCCCTCCCGCACGGCCACCGCGAGCGCCTCGGCGACGTTCACGCGAAACGGCGGCGCCGTGATCGGAACGACCTCTTCGCCGTTCGGCCCCGCCAGCGCCCATTCGTCGTAGTGAAAGCCCGGCGCGACCATCCCGAGGCACACGTGCTGCGCGAGATCCGCCGGCCGTTGCGGCACGCCGTGCGCCTCGACGTAGCCGGGCGACGCGCACACGACGCTGTAGCTCTCGCCGAGCCGCTGCGACACGAGCCCCGAATCGGGCAGGTCGCGGCCGACGACGATTGCAACGTCGTACCCCTCGTCGAGCAGGTCGGGCATCCGCTGCGCGAGCGTCAGCTCGACGTGCACGTCCGGATAGCGCTCGCGATAGCGCGCGACGGCCGGCACCAGGTAGTGCTGGCCGAGGCTCGTGAAGCAATGGACCTTCAGCTTGCCGGACGGGCGCGCGTGCGCGTCGCCGGCCTCGGCTTCGGCCTGGTCGACGTACGCGAGGATCTGCTCGCAGCGCTGCAGGTAGCGCTCGCCGGCTTCGGTCAGCGCGATCCGGCGCGTCGTGCGGTTCAGGAGGCGCGTGCGCAGGTGCGCCTCGAGATCCGAGACCGCGCGCGACGCATAGGCGGTGGTCGAATTCATCTGCTGGGCGGCCGCGGTAAAGCTCCCCGCGTCGACCACGCGGACGAATACCCGCATGTTTTGTAACGTATCCATCCGATTACCCGTTTGAATCCGGACGGATTGTTGCACAGAGGCGAACAAGTATTGTCTCAGGATTCGTAAAAATGACTTGCACCGTTGTTCGTTTATTCAGGAATCACTGAAAAATATAATCGCATCCGACTCATCTATATCCGAAAGGGAGAAAATCGTGCAGTCTCCGGCGACAAAAGGGACGCTCGCACTGGCGGTTCTTGCAGTCTCATTAATAATGGCCGGATGCGCGAGCATGGGCGACAACAAGCCGCAGTCGGCCCGCATCGAAGCGAACGCGCTCGACGCCGGCGCCGCGATCCGAGCGGCCGACCGCGACGCGGGCTGGCCCGCGGCCGACTGGTGGCGCGCCTACCGCGATCCGCAGCTCGATTCCTGGATCGCCGCCGCCCAGGCCGGCAACCCGACGCTCGCAGCCGCCGAGGCACGCGTGCGCGAAGCGCAGGCGATGGCGCGCGTCGCCCGCTCTGCCGAACTGCCGCAGATCAACGGCAACCTGTCGCTGATGCGCGAGCACTGGCCCGACAACGTGTTCTACGGCCCGGGACCGCTCGCGAACGCGGACACCTGGAACAACACCGGCACGCTCGGCCTGTCGTACCACCTCGACCTGTGGGGCAAGGACAAGAACACGACCGAGCGCGCGCTCGACACCGCGCATGCGAGCGCCGCCGACGCGCGCGCGGCGAAGCTCGAACTCGAAGTCAACGTCGTGCGCGCGTATGTCGGCATGTCGATGAACTATGCGCTGCTCGACCTCGCGCACGAAACGTTCGAACGCCAGCGCTCGCTCGCCGAGCTCGCGCGCAAGCGGCTGCAGGCCGGCCTCGGCACGCAGCTCGAAGTGAGCCAGGCGGAATCGACGCTGCCCGACTACGAGCGCCAGATCGACAGCTATGAAGAAGCGATCCAGCTCGCGCGCCACCAGCTCGCCGCACTGGCCGGCAAGGGCCCGGGCGCCGGCGACGCGATCAAGCGGCCGCAGCTTGCGCTCGACGCGCCGGCCGGCCTGCCGTCGGCGCTGCCGGCCGACCTGCTCGGCCGCCGCCCCGATGTGGTCGCGGCGCGCTGGACGGTCGACGCGCAGGCGCGCGGCATCGATGTCGCGAAGGCCTCGTTCTACCCGAACATCGACCTGCTGGCGACGGTCGGCGGCTTCGGCGTGACCGCGCCGTTCACCGACTTCCTGCGCGCGATGAACGGCGGCTGGACGGCCGGCCCCGCGCTGTCGCTGCCGATCTTCGAAGGCGGCCGGCTGCGCGCGCAGCTCGGCGCGGCGAATGCCGGCTACGACCAGGCGGTCGAGCGCTACAACCAGACGATCGTCGGTGCGCTCAAGGACATCGCCGATCAGGTCGTGCGAATCCGCTCGCTCGATACGCAGAAGAAGGACGCCGCGCGTTCGGTGGCCGCCAACGACCGCAGCTACCAGTTGTCGCGCGAGGGCTTCCGCCGCGGGCTGACCGATTACGTGAACGTGCTGATCGCGCAACAGCAGCTGCTGCGCGCGCAGGAGACGGCGGCCCGCATCGATGCGGAACGCCTCGCCGCGCACGCGCAGCTGATGGCCGCGCTCGGCGGCGGCGTCGAGACGGGCAAAGACGTTCCGGCGGACGACCAACCCGCCGACGGCGCCAACCCGTCGGGCGCGAAGCCCGCGGCGGCCGTTGCCCGGCCCGCGCAGGTCGCCGCTGCCGGCACGTCCGGCACGTCCGGCACGTCCGGCACGTCCGGCACGTCCGGCACGTCCGGCACGTCGGCCGCACGGTAACGCGGAGCGCCCGCCATGTCAGCCTCCTCCCCCGCTTCCACGCACGCCGGCGGTCCGCTCGCGGCCTGGTCCGCCGCGTTCGGCGACTGGGCCCGCAGCGACGGCGCCGCGTGGCTCTACCTGTTCAAGGCGCTGCTCGCCGCGTTCATCGCGACCGGCGTATCGATGCGGCTCGACCTGCCCGCGCCGAAAACGGCGATGACCACGGTGTTCATCGTGATGCAGCCGCAAAGCGGCGCGGTGCTCGCGAAGAGCTTCTACCGCGTCGCCGGCACGATCTTCGGGCTCATCGCGACGCTCACGTTCGTCGGACTGTTCCCGCAGCAGCCGCAACTGTTCCTGCTGGCGGTCGCGCTGTGGGTCGCGCTGTGCACGGCCGGCGCCGCGCGCAACCGCAACTTCCGCAGCTACGGCTTTCTGCTGGCCGGCTATACGACCGCGCTGATCGGGCTGCCCGCGTCGCAGCACCCGGATGGCGCGTTCATGAGCGCGCTGACGCGCGTTGCCGAAATCATGGTCGGGATCGTGTCGGCCGGCGTGGTCAGCGCACTCGTGTTTCCGCAGTACACGGGCGAGCAGATGCGCACGACGGTGCGCAAGCGCTTCGGCAGCTTCGTCGACTATGTCGCGTCGGCGCTGTCGGGCAAGCTCGACCGCGCGCATATCGAAACCATCCATACGCGCTTCGTCGCCGACGTGGTCGGGTTCGAAGCCGCGCGCAGCATGGCCGTGTTCGAGGATCCGGATACGCGGATGCGCAGCGGCCGCCTCGCGCGGCTGAACAGCGAGTTCATGAGCGCATCGAGCCGTTTCCATGCGCTGCACCAGCTGATGAACCGGCTGCATGCGGCCGGCGCGCAGGCCGCGATCGACGCGATCGAGCCGTACTTCCGCGAGATCGCGCCGCTGCTGCTGACGCCCACGGGCGAACCCGTGCGCACGTCGACCGACGCGGGGCACGCGGCCGAGCAACTGCTCGCATGGCGCGACGCGCTGCCGCGCCGCATCCGCTCGACCCGTGCGGCGCTCGAAACGCAGCCGGACTTTCCGCTGCTCGACTTCGATACGGCCGCCGAACTGCTGTACCGCTTCATCACCGACCTGCACGAGTACGCGGCGACCTATGCGTCGCTGTCGACCGCGACGCACGAACGCGAGCGCTGGATCGAACGCTACGAGCCGCGCACCAACATGACGGCGATGGTGATCGCGGCGATTCGCACCGCGACCGTGATCCTCGTGCTCGGCTGGTTCTGGATCGAGAGCGCGTGGCCGAGCGGCGTGACGCTCACGCTGACGGCGGCGGCCACCTGCGCGCTCGCGTCGTCGACGCCGCGCCCGACCGCGATGTCCGCGCAGATGGGCATGGGGACGGCACTCGCCGTCTGCACGGGCTTCCTGCTGACGTTCGGCATCTATCCGCACATCGACGGCTTCCCGCTGCTGTGCGTCGCGCTCGCGCCGCTGCTCTCGATCGGCATCTTCATGACGCTGAAGCCGAAGCTCGCGGGCTACGGGATGGGCTACCTGATCTTCTTCAGCTTCCTCGCCGGCCCGGACAACATCACGCACTACGACCCGACCAGCTTCATGAACGACGCGCTCGCGCTCGTGCTGTCGATGCTGGCGTCGGCGATCGCGTTCGCGGTGCTGTTCCCGCCGACCGCGCCGTGGCTCAAGAAGCGGCTGTTCGCCGACCTGCGCCACCAGGCCGTCGCGGCCTGCCACGCACGGCTCGCCGGCTTGCGCACGCGCTTCGAGAGCGGCGCGCGCGACCTGATGTACCAGGCCCACACGCTGTCGGCCGACCAGCCCGACGTGCAGCGCGATGCGCTGCGCTGGATGTTCGCGGTGCTCGAAACCGGCAACGCGGCGATCGACCTGCGCCACGAGCTGGCAACGCTGCCGTCCGACCCGCGCTATGCGCCGGCGATGCCGTGGCGTCGCGCGATCGAGACGATGCGCGGCTCGCTGTCGACGCTGTTCGCGAAACCGAGCGCCGAGCGCTTCGATGCAACGCTCGCCGCGACCAATGCTGCAATCGACGCGACCCGGCAGACGCTCGACGCGTTCGAGCCGACGCGCGACGAGCGCCACCGGCTGCAACGCATCCTGAGCCATCTGCATTTCGTGCGCACCGCGCTGCTCGATCCGGAATCGCCGCTCGAGCCGCTCAACCGCAACCGCCCCGTGCGTCCCCAACCAGGAGCCTCGTCATGATGCCGCGTGAAATCGCCATTCTCGATGCCTACATGCCCACGGTGGTGCTGATGTTCGTCCTCGGCGCGCTCGCGACCTGGGCCGTCGACCGTCTGCTCGCCTATACAGGCCTCTACCGTCTGGTCTGGCACCCGTCGCTGTTCCGGGCCTGCCTGCTCGTCTGCATTTGCGGCGGACTGAGTCTTGCCGTTTACCGTTGATTCCGAACCATCATGATTCTCAGAAAACTCTTCGGCTTCGTCGCGACCGCCGTCATCCTTCTCGTCGCGATCCTGATCGGGCGCTCGCTGTGGGTGCACTACATGGACGATCCGTGGACGCGCGACGGGCGCGTGCGCGCCGAGATCGTCAACGTCGCGCCGGACGTGTCGGGCGCGATCGTCGAGCTGCCCGTGCATGACAACCAGCTCGTGAAAAAAGGCGACCTGATCATGCAGATCGACCCGTCGCACTACCAGATCGCGGTCGAGCAGGCACAGGCGGCCGTCGCCGCCCGCCGCGCGGAACTGCAGATGCGCCGCGACGACGCGGCCCGCCGCGCGGATCTCGATGCGCTCGTCGTGTCGAAGGAAAACCGCGAGAACGCAGCGCACAGCGCGTCGAGCGCCGATGCGCAGTACCAGCAGGCAATCGCCGCGCTCGACGCCGCGAAGCTCAATCTCGAACGCACGCGCGTCGTCGCGCCGGTCGACGGCTACATCACGAACCTGCAGACGTTCAAGGGCAACTACGCGGTGGCCGGCCAGGCGAAGCTCGCGATCGTCGACAGCCACTCGTTCTGGGTCTACGGCTACTTCGAGGAAACCAAGCTGCCGCGCGTGAAGATCGGCGCACCGGCCGAGATGCGGCTGATGAGCGGCGGCGTGATGAAGGGCCACGTCGAAAGCATCTCGCGCGGCATCTACGATCGCGACAACCCGCAAAGCCGCGACCTCGTCGCGGACGTGAACCCGACCTTCAACTGGGTGCGCCTCGCGCAGCGCGTGCCGGTGCGCATCCGGATCGACGAAGTGCCTGCCGACGTGGTGCTGTCGGCGGGCACGACCTGCACGGTCATCATCGATCCGGACAAGCAGAAGAAATCGTAAGCGCGGAACGGCCGGGCGCGCTCAGGCCGCGATGCGAAAACGGCCGACCAGCGACTTCAACGCCTGCGCCTGTTCGTCGAGCGCGTTCGCGGCAGCCGCCGCCTGTTCGACGAGCGCCGCATTCTGCTGCGTGCCGGCGTCCATCTGCGTGACCGCGCGGCCGATCTCCTCGATCCCGGCGCTCTGCTCGTCCGATGCCGCGGAAATCTCGCCGATGATGTCCGTCACGCGCTTGACCGCGCGCACGACGTCGTCCATCGTGCGGCCCGCGTCGTGCGCGAGCGCCGCGCCGTTCGCGACGCGCTCCACCGATGCGCCGATCAGCGCGCGGATCTCCTTCGCCGCGGTCGCCGCGCGCTGCGCGAGCAGGCGCACCTCGCCCGCGACCACCGAGAAGCCGCGCCCCTGTTCGCCGGCGCGCGCGGCCTCGACCGCCGCATTCAACGCGAGAATGTTGGTCTGGAACGCGATCCCCTCGATCGTGCCGATGATCTCGCGAATGTTCTTCGCGCTGTCGTCGATCTCGCTCATCGTCGCGACCACCCGCCCGACGACTTCACCGCCCGTTTCCGCAACGGCCGACGCATTGGCCGCGAGCGTGCTCGCCTGCCGCGCATTCTCGGCGTTCTGCCGCACGGTCGACGTGAGCTGCTCCATGCTGGCCGCGGTGCGTTCGAGCGCGACGGCCTGCTGCTCGGTGCGCCGCGACAGGTCGAGATTGCCGGTCGATATCTCGCCGGACGCGGCCGCGATGGCCTCGGCGCTCACGGCGATCTCGCCGACGGTCGCCGCGAGCCCCGTCTGCATCTCGGCCAGCGCGCGCACCATGCTGTCGCGGTCGTGCCGGCCGAGCGCGATCGGCCGCGTCAGGTCGCCGCGCGCGATGTCGGCGGCAATCGCCTTCGCGTGCGCGGGCTCGCCGCCGAGCTGCGACGCGAGGCGCCGCACGACGCGTTCGGCGATCGCGATCGCGAGCACGATCAGCGCGGCCGTCATGATCGCGATCATCGCGAACGACGACGAGAAAATGGTGGCGGACGCATCGAGCGTCGCCTTCGATTTCTCGCCGCGCGTCTTCACGAGTTCGGCGACGAGCTTTTCGAGCTTGCCGGTTTCGACCAGCAGCGACACGTCCTGCGTGCCGACCTGCCAGTTCATCTGCGACAGGTCGAGCGGCTGCGCGCGCACGAGCGCGACGAAATCGCGCAGATGCGCGCTCCACGTGCCGACAGCCGTCGAGAACGCACGCAGCCGCGCCGAATCGCCGGCGTCGGCCGGATCCGCATAGCGCTGCAGCGTGCCGAGCGCCTGGCCGATCGACGCGAGCCCCGCGCCGACCTCGGCGCCCAGTTCGTCGCGCTCCTTCGCAGTGGTCGCGGTCAGCAGCATCTTCTGCGCACGGCTCGCCCGCAGCACCTCGGCCCGGACTTCCTGCGCCGCGCGGCTCGCGACGTGGCCCTGCTCGTAGACCGACGAGATCGACGCGTTCAGCCGACTGATCTGCCACAGCGAAAACACGCCGATCGCGAGCGTGCCGGCCAGCAGGATCGCGAACGCGGCGCGCAAGGTCGCCTTGACGGTCCACGGCCGGCGCTCGCGACGCGCCGCGCGCGGGCGCCGTGCGGCGCGACCGGCGGCAACGTCGGGTGCGGCGGCGGCCGCACCCGGCTGCGGATGCAATGATGCTGCTTTCATCGATATATCCCCGTATGGATCACGCTGCCGGAAAGGTCGGTTCCGGCGTTCCGCGATGGCAAGCCATGCCGCGCGTCCTGCGCCTGCACGGCGGGTAGCCGGTGCCGGGCGCGGCGCACCTGTGGTCATTGGGTCGTTCTACGGCCGCCACCGCCGTTTCTTGAGTCCGGTAAAACACGCACCGGCCCCCGGCGCGGCCTCGCAGTCAGGCAGACGCGCCGCCAGCGTTATACCCGGTCAAAAAAACGGGTAACCGCCGATCTGTCGGATGAATGTCCGATTCGCGATAAAACTTGGCCTGACATTCTCGATACGCCACATTACACTTCTTTGACGCATCAACGATTCGAAACGCGCCGATCCCCATCAGAGCGCGCCCGTTACCTCAACTCGTTCAGCTCACATGGAAACCAGCCTCGACACCGGAGCCGCCGGCGCAACCGCCGCGCAGCCGTCCGCGCCCCCCGCATCGCGCACCGTCTATCCGGTGCTCGGCGCGATCAGCTTCTCGCACATGCTCAACGACATGATCCAGTCGTTGATCCTCGCGATCTATCCGATGCTCAAGAGCCAGTTCGCGCTGTCGTTCGCGCAGATCGGCCTGATCACGCTCACCTACCAGATCACCGCGTCGCTGCTGCAGCCGCTCGTCGGCCTCTATACCGACAAGCGTCCGAAGCCGTATTCGCTGCCGGTCGGCATGGGCTTCACGCTCGCGGGACTGCTGCTGATGTCGGTCGCGCCGAGCTTCCCCGTGCTGCTGGTGGCCGCGGCGCTGGTCGGCTGCGGCTCGTCGGTATTCCATCCCGAATCGTCGCGCGTCGCGCGGATGGCGTCGGGCGGCCAGCACGGGCTCGCGCAGTCGGTATTCCAGGTCGGCGGCAACGCGGGCTCCGCGCTCGGGCCGCTGCTCGCCGCGCTCGTGATCATTCCGCACGGCCAGCACAGCATCGCGTGGTTCTCGGCGGCCGCGCTCGTCGCGATGGTCGTGCTCACGCAGATCGGCCACTGGTACAAGAAGCATCCGTCGATGAAGAAGAAGGCCGCGGCGGCCGGCCACCCGACGCTGTCGCGCGGCCGCGTGATCGGCGCGATCGGCGTGCTGGTGCTGCTCGTGTTCTCGAAGTATTTCTATCTCGCGAGCATCAACAGCTATTTCACGTTCTACCTGATCGACAAGTTCCACCTGTCGGTGCAGGCCGCGCAGATCCACCTGTTCGTGTTCCTCGCGGCCGTGGCGGCCGGCACGCTGATCGGCGGGCCCGTCGGCGACCGGATCGGCCGCAAGTACGTGATCTGGGTATCGATCCTCGGCGTCGCACCGTTCACGCTGCTGCTGCCGTACGCGAACCTGTTCTGGACGAGCGTGCTGACCGTGATCATCGGCATCGTGCTGGCGTCGGCGTTCGCCGCGATCCTCGTCTACGCGACGGAACTGATGCCCGGCAAGGTCGGGATGGTCGCGGGCCTGTTTTTCGGCTTCGCGTTCGGCCTCGGCGGCGTCGGCGCGGCCGTGCTCGGCCAGCTCGCCGACGCGACGAGCATCACGTTCGTCTACAAGGTGTGTTCGTTCCTGCCGCTGATCGGCGTGCTGACGGTGTTCCTGCCGAACCTCGAAAGCAGCCGGCGCAAACAGGCGTGACAAGCCGGCCACGGCGGGCGCGCCGCGGCCGGCCCAAAGGCTTGTACGGAGAAAACGACGGCGGCTTCAGGCCGCCGTCGTCGCATGCAGCGTCAGGAAACGCTTGAGGATGCCGGACGAATAGCTGCTCGCGATCGCCGACAGGAAGTGCGAGAACGACTGCGTCGCGTGATCGTCGGCCGTATCGGAGATCGTGCGCACCAGCGCGAACGGCACGTCGTGCTCCGCGCACACCTGCGCGATCGCCGCGCCTTCCATTTCGACCGCGAGCGCGTCCGGCAGCGCGTCGCGCAGCGTGACGACCTCGCGCTCGCTCGACACGAAGCGGTCGCCGCTGATGACGAGCCCTGCGTGCAGCGTCGCGCCGGCAAGCCCGAAGCGTTCGGCGAACAACGCGCCCTCTTCCGCGACGAACAACATGCACGCGGCCCTGAGACGGGCCGTCAGTGCCGCGTCGGTCGCGAAGCGCGTGATGCCGAGCAACGGCACCTCGTAGCGCGGAAAGAGCGGCGACGCGTCGAGATCGTGCTGCAGCAGCATGTCGGCCACGACGACATCGCCGACGCGCACCGTGCGCGACACGCCGCCCGCGACGCCGGTAAACACGACGCCCGCCACGCCGAACACGTGGATCAGCGCGCTGACCGTCGCGGCGGCCGCGACCTTGCCGACCCGCGCGAGCGTGACGACGCAGGCCGCGCCGTGCACGGTGCCGACGTGGTAATCGCGGCGGCCGAACGTGACCGTCTTCATCGCGCCGTCGGCGCGCATCGCGGCGATCAGGTCGCCGAGTTCCTCGGGCAGCGCGGCCAGAATGCCGAGCGGGCGCGTCGAAGGCGTGGCAACCATGTCGATGCTCATCATTCCACCGCCTGCAGTTTCGCGACCGCGAGCGCGAGCCACTTCTCGCCGTGCCGCTTGAACTTCACCTGCGCCTTCGCATCGGTGCCGCTGCCTTCGAGCGCGGTGACCGTGCCTTCGCCGAACTTGGTATGGAACACCTGCTGGCCGACCCGGAAGCCGGCGCCGGCCGCGCGCTGCTTGTCCGCGAACGCAGGCAGCGGCGCGGACACCGCCGCATCGACGATCTGCTCGCGGCTGCCGCCGCCCGGCCGCGCGAACCAGTCGCGCCCGTATCCTGCGTTGTCCGAACGCCCGCCCCAGCGCGAACCGGCCTCGACCTTCGGCGTCAGCCACTTCAGTACGTGCTCCGGCAACTCGTCGAAGAAGCGCGAACGCACGTTGTAGCGCGTCTGGCCGTGCAGCATCCGGCTCTGCGCGAACGACAGGTAGAGCCGCTCCTTCGCGCGCGTGATCGCCACGTACATCAGCCGGCGCTCCTCCTCGAGGCCGTCCGATTCGAGCACGCTGTTCTCGTGCGGGAACAGCCCTTCCTCGAGGCCCGTGATGAACACGGCCGAGAATTCGAGCCCCTTCGCCGCGTGCACCGTCATCAGTTGCACGGCATCCTGCCCGGCCTGCGCCTGGTTGTCGCCGGCCTCCAGCGACGCATGCGACAGGAAGCCGGCGAGCGGCGTCATCGTGTCGGGGTTCTGCGCCGGGTCGCCCGGCGATGCCGGATCGAGTACCTCGACCGCCGGATCGTCGGTCGCCGCGCCGAGCGCGGGCGCCGCGATCGCACCCGCGCGCAGCGGGATCGAGCGGGCCGGCGTGTCGAGCCCGTAGCCTTCCTCGGCGACGAACGCGGTGGCCGCGTTCACGAGTTCCTGCAAGTTCTCGAGACGGTCCTGCCCTTCGCGCTCGCCCTGGTAGAAATCGGCGAGGCCGCTCGCGCGCACGACGTACTCGACCGTGTCCGGCAAGTTCATCTGCTGCGTGTCGGCGCGCATCTTCGCGACCAGGTTCGCGAACCCGCCGAGGCTCGTGCCGGCCTTGCCCGTCACGTACGGAATCGCAGCGGCCATCGAGCAGCCGTATAGACGCGCGGCGTCGGCGAGCTGCTCGATCGAGCGCGCGCCGATCCCGCGGGTCGGGAAGTTCACCACGCGCACGAACGCCGTGTCGTCGTTCGGGTTGTCGATCAGGCGCAGGTACGCGAGCGCATGCTTCACTTCCTGGCGCTCGAAGAAGCGCAGGCCGCCGTACACGCGGTACGGGATGCCCGACGACATCAGCGTGTGCTCGATCGAGCGCGACTGCGCGTTGCTGCGGTACAGGACAGCCACTTCGCTGCGCGCCATCCCGGTGTTGATCAGCGAACGGATTTCTTCGACGATCCAGCCGGCTTCCTGCGAATCGGTGCTGGCCTCGTACACGCGCACGGGCTCGCCGTGGCCCGCGTCGGTGCGCAGGTTCTTGCCGAGGCGGTGCGCGTTGTTCGAAATCAGCTGGTTCGCCGCATCGAGGATGTTGCCGTGCGACCGGTAGTTCTGCTCGAGCTTGATCAGGTTGCGCACGCGGAATTCGTCTTCGAAATCGCGCATGTTGCCGACGTTCGCGCCGCGGAACGCGTAGATCGACTGGTCGTCGTCGCCGACCGCGAAGATCGCGTTCTGGCCGCCCGCGAGCATCTTGAGCCACGCATATTGCAGCTTGTTGGTGTCCTGGAACTCGTCGACGAGGATGTGCTTGAAGCGCGCCTGGTAGTGCGCGCGCAGCGGCGCGTTGTACGCCAGCAGCTCGTAGCAGCGCAGCAGCAGCTCGGGGAAATCGACGACGCCCTCGCGCTGGCACTGCTGGTCGTACGCCTGGTACAGCTCGACGAACTTGCGGTTGAAGTTGTCGGTCGCGTCGACCTTGTCGGGACGCAGCCCCTGCTCCTTCGCGTTGTTGATGAAGTACTGGACGTTCTTCGGCGGGTACTTCTCGTCGTCGACGTTCGCGGCCTTCATCAGCCGCTTGATCGCGGACAGCTGGTCGGCCGTATCGAGGATCTGGAAGGTCTGCGGCAGGCCGGCGTCGCGCCAGTGCGTGCGCAGCATCCGGTTGCACAGGCCGTGGAACGTGCCGATCCACATCCCGCGCGTGTCGATCGGCATCATCGCCGACAGGCGCGCCATCATCTCGCGCGCGGCCTTGTTCGTGAAGGTGACGGCGAGCACGGTGGGCGGCGACGCGTAGCCCTGCTGGATCAGCCACGCGATGCGCGTGATCAGCACGCGGGTCTTGCCGCTGCCCGCCCCTGCGAGGATCAGCGCCGGTTCGTTCGGCAACGTGACGGCGGCGTGTTGTTCGGGGTTCAGATTGGCGAGCAGATCGGGCATGGAGCGGCGGCGGACGGGCGAGAAAAATGCGGACCCGACATTATAAGTCGGCGGCGCGATGCCGTTCCCGATCCGTTCGGTCGAGCGCCGCCAAGCGCGTTGCGGCCGCTTCGCGACAAGCCTGCGCCGGCAATGCGATGGCTGGTCGATGTGCATCCATTTATAATTGTCGGATTCGGCATCCAATTCACGCATTTTTCGGCAGATTTCCAACATGAGCGACAACACGCTTGCGAAGAGCTTCGAGCCCCATACCATCGAGTCCCAATGGGGGCCGGAGTGGGAAAAACGCGGCTATGCCGCCCCGGCGTTCGATCCGTCCCGCCCCGATTTCGCGATCCAGTTGCCGCCGCCGAACGTGACGGGCACGCTGCACATGGGCCATGCGTTCAACCAGACGATCATGGACGGCCTCGCCCGCTATCACCGGATGCTCGGCGAGAACACGCTGTGGGTGCCCGGCACCGACCACGCGGGGATCGCCACCCAGATCGTCGTCGAACGCCAGCTCGACGCGCAGGGCGTGTCGCGCCACGACCTCGGCCGCGAGAAGTTCGTCGAGCGCGTGTGGGAATGGAAGCAGCAGTCCGGTTCGACGATCACGGGCCAGGTGCGCCGCCTCGGCGCATCGACCGACTGGTCGCGCGAATACTTCACGATGGACGACAAGATGTCGGCCGCCGTGCGCGACGTGTTCGTCACGCTCCATGAACAGGGCCTGATCTACCGCGGCAAGCGCCTCGTCAACTGGGATCCGGTGCTGCTCACTGCGGTGTCGGATCTCGAAGTCGCGAGCGAAGAGGAAAACGGCCACCTGTGGCACATCCGCTACCCGCTCGTCGACGGCTCGGGCTCGCTGACCGTCGCGACGACGCGCCCCGAGACGATGCTCGGCGACGTCGCGCTGATGGTCCATCCGGAAGACGAGCGCTACGCACACCTGATCGGCAAGCTCGTCACGCTGCCGCTGACCGGCCGCGAGATCCCGGTGATCGCCGACGACTACGTCGACCGCGAGTTCGGCACGGGCGTCGTGAAGGTCACGCCCGCGCACGACTTCAACGACTACCAGGTCGGCCTGCGCCACAACCTCGTGCCGATCGAGATCCTGACGCTCGACGCGAAGATCAACGATAACGGCCCCGAGCAGTATCGCGGCCTCGACCGCTTCGACGCGCGCAAGGCGATCGTCGCCGATCTCGACGCGCTGGGTTTCCTCGACTCCGTGAAGCCGCACAAGCTGATGGTGCCGCGCGGCGACCGCACGGGCGTCGTGATCGAGCCGATGCTGACCGACCAGTGGTTCGTCGCAATGACGAAGGCGGCGCCGGAAGGCACGTTCAATCCCGGCAAGTCGATCACCGAAACGTCGCTCGACGTCGTGCGCAGCGGCCAGATCAAGTTCGTCCCGGAAAACTGGACGACCACCTACTACCAGTGGCTCGAGAACATCCAGGACTGGTGCATCTCGCGCCAGCTGTGGTGGGGCCACCAGATCCCCGCGTGGTACGGCGAGAACGGCGAGGTGTTCGTCGCGCGCAGCGAGGAAGACGCGCGCGCGAAGGCCGCCGCACAGGGCTACACGGGCGAACTGAAGCGCGATGAAGACGTGCTCGACACGTGGTTCTCGTCGGCGCTGGTGCCGTTCTCGTCGCTCGGCTGGCCGAACGAGACGCCTGAACTGAAGCATTTCCTGCCGTCGTCGGTGCTCGTCACGGGCTTCGACATCATCTTCTTCTGGGTCGCCCGGATGGTGATGATGACCACGCACTTCACCGGCAAGGTGCCGTTCCATACCGTCTACGTGCACGGCCTCGTGCGCGACGCGGAAGGCCAGAAGATGTCGAAGAGCAAGGGCAACACGCTCGACCCGATCGACATCGTCGACGGCATCGACCTCGAAACGCTGGTCGCGAAACGCACGACGGGCCTGATGAATCCAAAGCAGGCCGCGACGATCGAGAAGAAGACGCGCAAGGAATTCCCGGACGGCATTCCCGCGTTCGGCACCGACGCGCTGCGCTTCACGATGGCGTCGATGGCGACGCTCGGCCGCAACGTGAACTTCGACCTCGCGCGCTGCGAAGGCTACCGCAACTTCTGCAACAAGCTGTGGAACGCGACGCGCTTCGTGCTGATGAACTGCGAAGGCCACGACTGCGGCGCCGACAAGCCGGAAGTCTGCGGCGCGGGCGACTGCGGCCCCGGCGGCTACCTCGACTTCTCGGCGGCCGACCGCTGGATCGTGTCGCTGCTGCAGCGTACCGAGGCCGACATCGCGAAGGGCTTCGCCGACTACCGCTTCGACAACGTCGCGACCAGCATCTACAAGTTCGTGTGGGACGAGTACTGCGACTGGTATCTCGAACTCGCGAAGGTGCAGATCCAGAACGGCACGCCGGAACAGCAGCGCGCCACGCGCCGCACGCTGCTGCGCGTGCTCGAGACGGTGCTGCGCCTCGCGCACCCGGTCATCCCGTTCATCACCGAAGCGCTCTGGCAGAAGGTCGCGCCGCTCGCGGGCCGCTATCCGCAAGGCAAGGCCGAGGGCGAAGCGTCGCTGATGACGCAGGCGTATCCGGTTGCCAACCTGCAGAAGATCGACGAGGCGTCCGAGCAGTGGGCGGCCGACCTGAAGGCGATCGTCGACGCATGCCGCAACCTGCGCGGCGAGATGAACCTGTCGCCGGCGACGAAGGTGCCGCTGCTCGCGGCCGGCGATGCCGAGCGCCTGCGCTCGTTCGCGCCGTACGTCCAGGCGCTCGCGCGCCTGTCGGAAGTGCAGATCCTCGCGGACGAAGCGACGCTCGACCGGCAAGCGCACGGCGCGCCGATCGCGATCGTCGGCCCGAACAAGCTGGTGCTGAAGGTGGAAATCGACGTCGCGGCCGAACGCGAGCGCCTGTCGAAGGAAATCGCGCGCCTGACGGGCGAGATCGCGAAGTGCCACGCGAAGCTCGGCAACGAGGCATTCGTCGCGAAAGCGCCGCCGGCCGTGGTCGAACAGGAGCAGAAACGCGTCGCCGAATTCCAGAGCACGCTCGAGAAACTGCGTGCGCAGCTCGATCGGTTGCCTGCGTAACAAACCGTAAGGCCGTTTGCGTTCACTATAATGCGGACGTGAACATACATCGTCTGACAAGTCGATTACAGGAATAAAGGTTCGATCATGTTGAAAGTCACCAAGGCGGTATTCCCCGTTGCCGGCCTCGGCACGCGGTTCCTGCCGGCAACGAAGGCGAGCCCGAAGGAAATGCTGCCGGTCGTCGACAAGCCGTTGATCCAGTACGCAGTCGAGGAAGCGATCGCCGCGGGCATCACCGAGATGATCTTCGTCACCGGGCGCAGCAAGCGCGCGATCGAGGATCATTTCGACAAGTCGTACGAGGTCGAAGCCGAGCTCGAGGCGCGCGGCAAGGAAAAGCTGCTCGAGCTCGTGCGCAGCATCAAGCCGAGCCATGTCGACTGCTTCTACGTGCGTCAGCCGGAAGCGCTCGGCCTCGGCCACGCGGTGCTGTGCGCGGAGAAGCTGGTGGCCGACAACCCGTTCGCGGTGATCCTCGCGGACGACCTGCTCGACGGCAACCCGCCCGTGATGAAGCAGATGGTCGACGTGTTCGACCACTATCACAGCTCGGTGATCGGCGTCGAAGAGATCCCGCCGTCGGAGACGAAGTCGTACGGGATCGTCGACGGCAAGGAATGGGAAGAGTCGATCGTCAAGATGTCGGCGATCGTCGAGAAGCCCGCGCCGGAAGTCGCGCCGTCGAACCTCGGCGTGGTCGGCCGCTACATCCTGAAGCCGCGGATCTTCGAACACCTGCGCGCGCTGAAGCCGGGCGCGGGCGGCGAACTGCAGCTCACCGATGCGATCCAGGCGCTGCTCGCCGACGAACAGGTGCTGGCCTACAAGTACCAGGGTACGCGCTACGACTGCGGCAGCAAGCTCGGCTACCTGAAGGCGACGGTCGAATTCGCGCTGCGCCACCCGGAAGTCGGCGCGGAATTCGACGAATACCTGCGCACGCGCGGCGGCGCGCAACCGGCCGCCTGAGCGCGGCAAGGGCTCGCCCCGGCGGGGCCGCCCTCACCTCACCGGCCGGCGCTCAGCGCGCTTCGGCCGGCTTCACCGAGACGACGCCCGGCATCCCGCCCGCGTCGTCTTTTTTCGTCTTCACGAGCCAGCCGCCGCCATCGCCGAACGGCAGCTTCGCGAGCGCGCTCTTCACGAGCGCCGGCGCGGCCTGCTGCGTGGCCGGTTCGCGGTCGCGCAGCGCGGCCGTCACGCGATAGACGTCGGCGCCCGATTTCGCATCGACGAAACGCAACGTCAGCACGTGGCGATACACGCTACCCGCGAACGGCAGCGCGGGCGGCGACGGCCCGTCGACCGTCACGCACGCGCTGCTCGCGGCGCCGCACTGGTCGGCGCTGGCCGCGACCGCCGCCGGCTGCGTCGCATACGCGATCGACAGCCGGTAGCGCGCGTCCTTGAGCGGCTGCGCGTCGAAACCGCGGCGCGCGAGTTCGTCGCGCACGAGCGTCTCGATCTGCCGGTATTCGGCATCGTTGGCCTGCGCGGCCGTCCGGACGAAATCGTAGCCGTGCGCGCCGGATGCGAATGCATTCGGCTGCCCGACCGCACTCACGCCGCTCGTCACGCCGGCGCAACCCGTCAACAACGACGCCGCCAGCGCGGTCGCTGCCCATTCCTTTCTCATGGCTTTCCCCAATCCTGCCGTCGTGCCCGGCCCTGTCAGGCGGACGGCTCGTCGATCGCGGGCAGCGACACCGTCACCGCGGTGCCGACACCCACTTCGCTGTCGACCGACACGCTGCCCCCATGGCGCGTGACGACCGTCTTCACGAATGCCATGCCGAGCCCGGAACCCGGGATCTCGGGCCGCTCGCCGGCATGGAATCGCTTGAAACGCTCGAACAGATGCCGATGATCTTCCGGCGCAATGCCGTACCCCTGATCGCGAATCGTACAGAACATCCGCTTCGACGCGTGCTCGACCGTCAGCGTACACGTGATCACGGTGTCGGACGGACTGTATTTGACTGCGTTGTTCAGCAGGTTCACGAACGCGCGCGTGATCAGCGAGCGGTCCGCGCGCACCCAGCACATGTCGGCGCCGACGTCGGTGTCGATGCGGATGTGCTTCGCCTGCGCCTGCGGCCATACCTCGTCGCTCGCATCGATCAGCACGTCGACGAGGCTCGTCGCTTCGAGCTGGTACGCCTGCGACTCCGCGCGCGCCAGCTGCACGAACTCGTCGGCAAGCGACAGCGCGCGGTGCGCGTAGCGCTCGACCCGCGCGAGCAGCCCGCGCATCGCATCGGTGTCGACGCGGTCGCGCTCGATCTCGACGAGCGCGAGGATCGAAGCCTGCGGCGAGCGCATGTCGTGCGACAGCAGGTGCAGCGCTTCCTCGCGATGCCGCTCGGCCGCGTGCAGTTCGGTCACGTCGACGAGGCCGGCAATCCAGCCCGTCACGCGGCCCTGCGCGTTCGTGCAGGCGGCGTAGCGTAACAGATGGTCAAGCCCGTCGCGGTCGCGCACCTCGATGCCGCGCGCCATCGCGTCGTGCTCGGCCTCGAGCGTCGGGTCGAGCGCGGCCGGCCAGTGCTCGCGGATCGCCGCATCGTGTTCGGCGTTGCCGTCGACGGTCTTCATGAACGTCAGCTCGCCGAGCGCGGCGCGCAGCGGCCGCCCTTCCGGCAGCGGCAGCGCGAGGCGCGACCCGTAGCGCTTCGCCGCATGGTTCGCGATCAGCACGGTGCCGTCCAGGTCGGTCACGAAGATCGGCTCGGGCATGCTGTCGAGGCTGTCCCACACGAAGCGCTTCATGTCCTGCACGCGCTGCGCGGCTTGCGCCATCAGCGCCATCTGGCGCTCGAGCACGTCGCCGCCGACGCTGCGCGTGCGCGGCGCCTCGGGCAGCAGGTGCGGCTCGTCGGCGAGCCGCTGCAGTTCGCGGCGCAGGTACGACATCGTCATTTCGAGGCGCCGCCAGTTCCAGATCGGGTAGACGGCGATCAGCCCGAAGATCGCCGGCGCCGGCGACAGCCAGATGCGCGCCTCGAACAGCAGCGCCATGCTCGCGACGACGGCGAGCGCGGCGAGGCTCAGCGTCAGCAGCAGCGCGCGCCACGGCGACAGCATCAGGAAGCCGCCCAGCAGCGCGGCGAGCGGCAGCAGCGACGCGGCGAACAGCCCCGCGCGCGACGCCGGCGAGATCGCACTGCCGGTCGCCAGCATGTCGAGCACGTTGGCGTGGATATACACGCCGGCGAGCGGGCCGAAATCGCCGGATACGGGCGTCGCGAAACGGTCGTACAGCCCGGAAGCGGTCACGCCGACGACGACGATCTTGCCGCGCAGCGCGTCGGGCTTCACGCGCCCCTCGAGCACGTCGTCGAACGACAGCGTCGGATAAGCGGGCGTGTTGCGGCTGAACGGGATCAGGTAGCGGCCGTCGCCTGCCGCGTCGCGAGCCAGGTCGTGCGCGGCCGCGCCCGGCGCGCCGCCGGCCGGATGCAGCCGGCCGGCCTGGATCGCGCGGTACACGGGCACCATCAGTTGCGGCCAGCGCACGCGGCCGTCGCTTTCGAACAGCGCGACGCTGCGCACGATACCGTCGGGATCGACTTCGAGGTTGATGTGACCGAGCCCAGTCGCGCGCGCCGCGAGCGCGGCCACCGGCGGTTCGACGGTACGCGTGCCGTCCGCCTGCTCGGGGCTCAGCAGCACGGGCAGGAAGGTCGGCACGTGGCTCATCGCATCCGCGAACGCACGATCCTCCGGCGACGGCTCGGTGAACAGCACGTCGTAGACGACGGCGGCCGGCTGCGCGCGCGCCAGCGTGTCGAGCAGCCGCGCATGCACGTCGCGCGACCACGGCCAGCGGCCGAGCGCCGACACGCTCTGGTTGTCGATGTCGACGACGACCACGTCGGGCGACAGCGGCAGGCTGCGCAGCATCAGCAGCCGGTCGTAGATCAGCCCGTCGACGCTCGACGACAGGCGGCCGAGCGCACACGCGAGGATGACCGCGATCCCGAGGCAGCCGATCGCGATCCATTCGATCAGGAAGCGGCGGCCGAGATGCCGCCGCGGGGAAACGGAGTCGGGTTTCATGCGCCGCGGGTCAGCGCGACAGCGTGAACGCGCTGACCGGACTGGTCTTCTCGTAGAACTTGCCGCCTTCGAACTCTTCGACGGTCACTGCCCAGAAATAATCGCCCGGCGGCAGGTGCGCGACGGTGATCTGGCGCGCGCGCAGGCCGACCTGGTCGACGACCGGTGCGCTCAGGTCCTTCGAGCGCGACAGCACGAACCGGTAGCGCGCGTCCTTGCCCGAACCGTTCGGCGACCAGCGGAACCCGTAGCCATCCGCGCCGGGCGACGCACTCGCGTCGAGCCCCATCACGCGGCGTTCGAACGCATAGGTGCGCGGCAGCCCCTCGAGGCCGTTGGCATCGATCGCGGCGATCCGCACGAAGTAGTTCCCGTTCGGCACGTCGCGGAAGACCGCGCGCGGCGCATCGGTGCGCGTTTCGCGGAACAGGTCGAGCAGCCCCGCATCGTGCGCGAGCTGCACGCGGTACGCATGCGCGTTCGCCAGCGGCGCGACGTCGAACGCGACGTCGGGCTCGTCCTGCACCTTGTCGGGATGCGCGAGCGCCGGCGCGGCCAGCAGCGCGACAGGCGCGCCGACCGCGCCGGACGACGTCGCGACGCTGCCGAAGTTCGCATGCACGAGCGTCGAGCGGGCCGATTGCCGGCCGCCCGCGACGCCGACGGTGCCGTCGAGCACTTCGACGCGCGTCGACGCATTGCCGGCCGCGTCGTAGTTCACGCGAAAGCGCGTGCCGCGCACGCCGGCCACGACCGACGGCGAGCGGATCTGGAAGCGATCGTCGCGTTTCTTCAGATGAGTGACTTCGCTGTCGACCGAGCCGCGCGTGAGTTCGAACTGGCGATCGAGCGTGCCGGTCAGCACCGTGCGGCGCAGCGCCTTCAGGTCGAGCTGGCTGTCGGGCGGCAGGCTCATGTGCGTGCCGTCGGCGAGTTCGATCGTCACGAAGCCGTTCGCGCCCGTGCGCACGCGGTCGCCCTCGACGAGCGTCGCATCGTTCGCCAGCGGCGCGTACGCGTCGCCGGACGCGCGCTCGGCCGCGCCCTGCACCGCGACGACGCGCGCGGTCAGCTTTTCCTTGCGCAGGCGCGCGACCGGCAGCTTCAGCGCGACGCCGGGCTGCAGGTGCTTCGGCGCGGGCACGCCGTTGATCTGCTGGAGCAGTTGCCAGTCGTCCGCGCCCTGCAGGTAGCGCGCGGCGACGTCGTACAGCGTGTCGCCGGCCTGCGTGCGGTAGACGACCATCTTGCCCGCCGCAGCGGGCGGCTGTGCTGCAGCATGCTGCGCGGCGAACGCAAACGCGACCGCGCAGGCCGTGCGCAGCGCCATCGTGCGCAGGTTCGCAGTACGCTGCGTGATTCCCGACGTCACTCCGGTTCTCCCTGGCCGACCCGCTCGAGCCGGTAGCCGTAGCCGTAGATCGGCGCGAGGCGATAGCCGTTTTCGGGCCGCAGGCCGAGCTTGGTACGCAGCATCGAGATGTGCGTATCCATCGTGCGCGACGGGATGTCGGTCGCCTGCTTCCACACGAGATCGAGAATGTGCGCGCGCGACAGCGGCCGGTCGAGATGCTGGAACAGCAGCAGCGCGAGCTCGAATTCCTTCTGCGTCAGGCTCACCGGCTTGTCGCCGACGTAGGCCTGCTTCAGGTTCACGTCGAAACGGAATTGATCGAATTCGCGGACGGTCGCCTCGGCGTTGACCGGATACGCGCGGCGCAGCAGCGAGCCGATGCGCGCGCGCAGGATCGGGCCCGACACGGGCTTGACCACGTAGTCGTCGGCGCCGGCGTTGAGGATCTGCGTGATCCCCGCCTCGTCGTCGCGGCTCGTCATGAAGATGATCGGCAGGCTGTGCTCGGTCTGGTTGGCGCGCACCCACTTGAGCACTTCCTCGCCGGACATGTCGGGCACGTTCCAGTCGAGCACCAGCAGATCGAACGTTTCGCGCTGCAGACGCTTCTTCAGGGCCTTGCCTTCCTTGAACGCATAGCATGTATGGCCAACGGCAGTCAGCGTTTGACTGACGAAATCCGTCTGGGCCGGATCGTCATCCAGTACAGCAATTCTCATAGCACCCCGCAAAGCGAAATCGATTCGTCCAGTTCAGCTCCCCGGCACCCACCCTACCGCACAGCACGCGCGCAGCTTCCGGATACCGGCCGGCGAGCCGTCGTTCGCCGCTCGCGCCACCTGCGCAAACCGGCGACCCCGGCTAAATATCTCAAAAACGGGGCACGGACGAACCGGCGATTTCATCATAGTAGTATGAAATTCGCCAATAAATTGCGCGGACTACCGTTCTTTCTTCGAATAATCCTTCCCGTCGCGCAATCCGACGCCTAATCGGCGCCCGCGATGCGGGCCACCGGCTCGGCGAAATCGTCGGCAGGCAGGCGCCGCAACAGCGGTTGCGACAGCGCCGGTTGTGCAAGCATCCGCTGCAACTGCCCGCGCACGCGCTCCCACGCGGTGGCCGCGTAGTCCGGCTGGCCCGCCGCCCATGCCTGCGCCAGATCGAACACGCGTTCGATCGTCGCACCGCAGTAGGTCGGGCCCGAGCCGTCGTCCTGTGCGGCATCGCGCAGCCGCTCGTCGAGCCACTCGGCCAGCCACGGCATCTCGACTGCTGCCGAATCCGCATAGGCCTCCAGCGCGGCACGCGCGTGGCGGTCCTGTTGCGGATCGAGCTCGATACGGCTCAATTCCGACGCGCGCTCGGGCGCAATGCATTCCGCTCCGGACGGACTTCGATAGGTCCCTGGTCTGAAGGACATGTCCTCTCCCCGTTGTACGACGGTACCGCCAGGCATGGCCCCCGTGCCCGCCGTACGACGTACCGTGGCCGGCGCCTCCACTGCAAGCGGACGACCGGCCGGGTCAGTATACGCAGCCGTTCACGAAGCGAGGTTTAAGAATTGTCAGAGGCTCGACCGGAGCGCTTTCCAATGGAACAGGAGCCTGGGCGAGGTTCTTCGCTGGTTCTTGTGTAGCGCCTTTGGCGCGTTTCCAATGCAAATGAGCCTGTTGTTGGCCCGCGCACCGCGAGCGGACGCCGCGGCCGGGCGCGCGAGGCAGGCCGTCAGCGGCGGCGCATCAGGAACACGAAGGTCTTGTCCTGTGTCGTCGATTCGACGATCTCGTTGCCCGTCTGCTTCGCGAACGCGGCGAAATCGCGCTGCGAGCCGGGATCGGTCGCGAGCACCTTGAGGATCTGCCCGCTTTCCATATCGGCAAGCGCTTTCTTGGCACGCAGGATCGGCAACGGGCAATTGAGCCCGCGCGCGTCCACTTCCTTGTGA
The DNA here is from genome assembly GCF_900119325.1 of Burkholderia sp. NFPP32. Taxonomy (NCBI): domain Bacteria; kingdom Pseudomonadati; phylum Pseudomonadota; class Betaproteobacteria; order Burkholderiales; family Burkholderiaceae; genus Burkholderia; species Burkholderia sp. NFPP32. The sequence goes on from NZ_FPJP01000030.1 coordinate 37,241, forward strand.
ATCTGCATCGGCTGTCGACCTTCGAATGTCGCGCCACACGAGGCGCGGGAGGAAGCCGCGATTTTACCGCAGCGCCGCCCCGCCCGCCCGGGCAGCCCACGGCGCCGCGCCGCGGGCACCGGCGTCACGCGCCGGAGAAGCCACCCGCGAGCCGTTCGCGCAGGTGCCGCACGAGCGCGCGCACCGCGCTCGGTACGACCGGGCTGTACGGGCGGATCGCGAAGATGTGGTCGCCGAACGCGCCCGACGGCCGCCAGCCGTCGAGCAGCGCGACGAGCCGGCCGGCGTCGAGATCGCGCCGCGCGCTGAAATCGGGCAGCAGCGCGATGCCGAGCCCGCCGAGCGCGGCCTCGCGCATCGCCTCGCTGTTGTTCGCCGCGAAACTGCCGCGCACCGGCACGCTCACGCGCTGGCGCCGCCGGCCGTCCGGCTCGAAGCTCCATGCGGCCGGTTCGTTGTCGCGCAGGTAGCACAGGCAGCTGTGATCGACGAGTTCGCTCGGGTGCCGCGGCGCGCCGCGCGCGTCGAGGTAGTCGCGGCTCGCGACGAGCAGCGAGCGCGTGTCGCACAGCTTCCACGCGACGTGGGTTTGCGGCGCGGTGGTCGTATGGCGGATCGCGAGGTCGAAGCCTTCCTGCGTCAGCGAATGCAGCCGGTCCGACAGGTCGAGCTCGATGTGCACGCCCGGATGCTGCCGCAGGAAATCGGGCAGGTGCGGCACGACCTGCTGGCGCCCGAGCGCGACCGGCGCCGTCACGCGCAGCAGGCCGCGCGGCTCGCCGGCCAGGTCCTTCACGCGCGCGAAATGCTGCCCGATCGACTCGAACGCGTCGCGCGTGCTGTCGACGAGCGTCTGGCCCGCATCGGTGAGCCGCACGCTGCGCGTCGTGCGGCGCACGAGCGGCACGCCGGCCGCCTTTTCGAGATCGGCGATGCGCTGGCTCATCGCGGCCTTGCTGATGCCGAGCCGCTGCGCGGCGGCCGTGAAACTGCCGGCCGCGGCCAGCACCGTCAGCGAATGGATATGCGGCCAGAGCGCCTGGACATTTTGCTGATTCATTCGCCGATTATTCAGAATTCTGAACAGTGAATCAAGTTTCGCGACCTTCTCCCGCGCGGCCGGTTTCCCTAGACTGGGTTCCGTTCCCCCTTCATCCCCCAGGAGACACGATGAATCCGGTTCCCGCGTACACATCCGACGCCGACGTCGGCCATTATGTCGACGGCGCGCCCGTCGCCGGCCGCAGCGGCCGCTTCCAGGACGTCCTCAACCCGGCGCTCGGCCGCGCGGTGCGCCGCGTGGCGCTTGCCGACGACAGCGAAGTGCAGCGGGCCGTCGCTTCGGCCAACGCGGCGTTCCCGGCTTGGGCCGAGACGCCGCCGATCCGTCGCGCGCGCGTGCTGCACCGCTTCCTGCAGCTGATGAACGAGCACCGTGACACGCTCGCGGCAATCATCACGGCCGAGCACGGCAAGGTGTTTTCCGACGCGCAGGGCGAAGTCGCGCGCGGCATCGATATCGTCGAATTCGCATGCGGCGTGCCGCAGCTGCTGAAGGGCGACTTCACCGACCAGGTCAGCACCGGCATCGACAACTGGACGATGCGCCAGCCGCTCGGCGTGGTCGCGGGCATCACGCCGTTCAACTTCCCGTGCATGGTGCCGTGCTGGATGTTCCCGGTCGCGATCGCGACGGGCAACACGTTCGTGCTGAAGCCGAGCGAGCGCGATCCGTCGGCGGCACTGTTCATCGCCGACCTGCTGACGCAGGCCGGGCTGCCGGCCGGCGTGTTCAACGTCGTGCAGGGCAACAAGGACGCGGTCGACGCATTGCTCGACCATCCGGACGTGCAGGCCGTCAGCTTCGTCGGCTCGACGCCGATCGCGGCCTACGTGCAGCAGCGCGCGGTGCAGTCGGGCAAGCGCGTGCAGGCGCTCGGCGGCGCGAAGAACCATCTCGTCGTGATGCCCGATGCGAACATCGAGCAGGCGGTCGACGCGCTGATCGGCGCCGCGTACGGCTCGGCCGGCGAGCGCTGCATGGCGATCAGCATCGCGGTGCTGGTCGGCGACGTGGCCGACCGGATCGTGCCGGCGGTCGCCGAGCGCGCGCGCAAGCTGGTGATCGGCGACGGCATGCAACCGGAAGTCGAGATGGGCCCGATCGTCACCGGCGAAGCGCTGAAGCGCATCGAAGGCTATATCGAGCAAGGCGTGAGCGAAGGCGCGCAACTGGTGGTCGACGGGCGCGGGCTGCGCGTGCCGGGCCGCGAGGCAGGCTTCTTCACCGGCGGCACGCTGTTCGATCACGTGACGCCCGACATGCGGATCTACAAGGAAGAAATCTTCGGGCCCGTGCTCGGCTGCGTGCGCGTGAAGGATTTCGGCGAAGCGGTCGACCTGATCAACGCGCACGAATTCGGCAACGGCGTGTCGTGCTTCACGAGCGACGGCGGCATCGCGCGCGAATTCGCGCGGCGCATCCAGGTCGGCATGGTCGGCATCAACGTGCCGATTCCGGTGCCGATGGCGTGGCACGGCTTCGGCGGCTGGAAGAAGAGCCTGTTCGGTGACATGCATGCGTACGGCGAGGAAGGCGTGCGTTTCTACACGCGCCAGAAGTCGGTGATGCAGCGCTGGTCGTCGAGCATCGGCAAGGGCGCCGAATTCGCGATGCCGACCGCGAAGTAAGCCGGCCGGTGCGCCGCCCGCCTGACCGATCGGCGGGCGGTGCGCCGGCAGAACGCGTCAGCCGGCTTTCTTGCCGTGCGCACCGTCGGCGGTCGGCAGGTACGACAGTTCGAGCCGGTACGCGAGCGCGACGAACAGGCTCTGCGCGAGGCCCATCGTGGCCGTCAGCGCACGGAACCCGAACGTCTCGCTGTCCTGCACCATCAGCGTCACCTCGGCCTCCCGCGCGAGCGGGCTCATCCGGCTGTCGGTGATCGCGATCAGGCGCGCGCCGCGTTGCACGGCCTGCTGCGCGACCTGCACGGTCTCGTCCGCATACGGCATGAACGAGACGACGATCATCACGTCGCCGTTGCGCACCGACCGGATCTGCCCGAGATGCATGCTGCCGAGCGCGCTGAACAGCCCGATGCGCTTGTCGGTGTGCTGCAGCGCGTAGTCGAGATACACGGCGATCGGAAACGCGCGCCGCGAGCCGGCGATCCAGATCGCCTGCGTGTCGGCGAGCAGCTCGACGGCTTGCGCGAGCGCCTGCGGGTCGAGCGTCTGCCGCAACTGCTGCATCCCGGCAATGCTGCCCTTGATGAATTCGTCGGCGATCTGCTCGGGCTGCAGGCTCGACGAGCCCGATTCGATCACGTCGCGCAGCCGCAGGTTGTATGCGCGCCCCGGCGCGATCTGCTGCGCAAGCCCTTCGCGGAACAGCCGCTGCATCTCGGAGAAGCCGGAGAAGCCGAAATGCTTCGCGAAGCGCACGACGGCCGACGGCTGCACGCCGCACGCTTCCGCGAGCGACTGGATGCCTTCCAGGCCCAGCTGGTCCCGATGCGTTTCCACGTGGCGCGCAATGACCTTCAGGCGATTGCTGAGGCTGTCGTATTCCTGCGTCAGGTGCTGCAGGAACTGCTCGACGGTGGCGGGAGGTTTCTCGGATGAACTCATCGGATAGCGCGAAATTGACGGCCCCGGTGCGCGCGCGATGCTGACGGATGCGGCCCGAGGCTCACCTGGATACATGCATGAAGGGCGAATTTAATCACGTTTGCGGCACGGCCCGCGCCGCGCGTTTCACTCCCACGCGCTCGATCATCACCTGCACACGCTCCACGGCAAGGCTGGAAACGATTGTCCAACGCTCTCGCGGCGTCGTAAAGATTAGGGCGTCTACCGAGACTATCGACGCCGACGGCCGGCGCGAAGCGGCGCGCAGTGCGCCGCATCCGGCCTGCCCTGCTCAACGATAGTCGACCCACACGCCGCCCGCGTCGGCGGAACGCACGCAGTTCTCGACCCATCGGACGCCCTCGACGCCCGCGTGGACGTCCGGAAAGCGGATGCCCTTCAGCGCCGCGGCGTCGCCGCGATCGGCCGCGTCCATCGCGAGCGCGAAGCGCGCGTAGAGATTCGACCAGGCCTCGAACAGCCCTTCCGGATGCCCGGCGCCGATGCGATCCTCGCGCAACGCATTCGGATGCAGGTAACCCATCCCGCGATCGAGCACCTGCGCGGGCTGCCCCTGCACTTCGTAGCGCAACTGGTTCGGATGCTCGTCCCACCATTCGATGCTCGCCTTCGAACCGATCACCCTCACCTTCTGGCTGTGCATCGAACCCGCGTTCACCGCGCTCGACCACACGTAGCCGATCGCGCCCGTGTCGTATTCCATGATCGTGAACGCGTTGTCCTCGAGCGGCGCGCGGCTCTTCACGAAGCTCTGCCGCGAACACATCAGCCGCCGGATCTTCAGCTCCGGCGCCATCACTTCGGAGAGGTACAGCGGATGCGTGCCGATGTCGCCGAGCACGTAGCTCGGCCCTGCGAATTTCGGGTCGACACGCCAGCGCGCGGCCGCGCTCGCGGCCTCGACGCCTTCGCTGTGGAAGCCGTGCGCGAACTGCATCTGCACGATGCGGATCTCGCCGAGATCGCCGCGCGCGATCATCTCGCGCGCCTGTTCGATCATCTGGTGACCCGAATAGCCGTATGCGACGCCGACGATCCGGTTCTTCTCGACCGACAGGCGCTGCAGCGTCTCGGCCTCGTCGGTCGTGAAGCACAGCGGCTTCTCGCAGACCACGTGCAGCCCCGCGTTCAGCGCGGCGCGGCAGATCTCGAAGTGCGTGTTGTTCGGCGTCGCGATCGACACCGCGCGAATGCCGTCCGGGCGGCGCGCCTCGGCGTCGAACATCGTCGCGTAGTCGGGATAGCAGCGCTCGGCCGCGACGCCGAGCTTCACGCCGAACTGGCGGCCGCGTTCGGGATCGATGTCGAACGCGCCGGCGACCAGCTCGAAGCTGCCGTCGCGCAGCGCCGCCGACCGGTGGCTGTAGCCGATCTGGCTGCCGAGCCCGCCGCCGACCATGCCCCAGCGAATCGAGTGTCCAAGCAGAATCTGTCCGTCAATCATGATGGTGGTGTTCCTGGTCCGTGTTCGGGGTTTCGGTAGTGCGAATGTTCATGCGAAGCCTGCCGACGCGAGAAACGCGCGGCTCGCGGCGACGTCGCGCAGGCTCGTGCCCGCATTGCGCGGATCGCGCTCCTGCTCGATCGTGATGTAGCCCGCGTAGCCGATGTCGTCGAGCGCGTGCCGGATCGACCGGTAGTCGAGCGCGCCGGTGCCGATCGGGCACATCACGCCGCGCGCGCATGCGGCGAAGAACGCGATGTGCTCGCCCATCACCGCGTCGTACACGGCCTTGTCGATATCCTTGAAATGCACGTAGTCGACGCGCGCCGCATGGCGGCGCAGCCAGGCCTCCGGGTCCATGCCCGAGTAGTACAGGTGGCCCGTATCGAGACAGAGGCCGACCGTGTCGGCCGGAAGATCGGCGACGATCCGGTCGATTTCGTCCGCGAACTCGATGTAGCCGCCCGCATGCGGATGGATCACCGCGCGCACGCCGAACTCGTCGCGCGCGATCGTCGCGATCTGCCGGATGTGCTCGACCATCCGCGCCCAGCGTTCGCCGGACAGCCGCGGCGCGCGATCGGCGTGGCCGGCCGCGTAATCGCGTTCTTCATGCCCCCAGTCCATCACGACCAGGTACGGCGCCGCGTGGCGCTGCCCGTGCTGCGTCGGCAGCTTCGGCAGCCGCGAGATCAGCGCGCAGATCTCGCGCGTCTGGCGCAGCAGGTTCGGCAGGTTCTCCGGCGACACGAGATCGTCGAAGATCGTGCCGGCGGTGATGCTCAGGCGCTGCCGCTCGAGCTCGGCGCTCACCACGTCGAGTTCGAGCGGGATATAGCCGTACGGCCCGAGCTCGATGCCCGAGTAGCCGGCCTGCGCGGCTTCGGCGAGCACGTGCCGCCACGGCGGCAGGTGCGGGTTCTTCACGTCGTCGACGCCCCAGCAGCAGGGTGCGCAACCAATCTTCATCGTCATGTTGGTCAGTCCGGCAGAAAAGCGGCGCACGGCCGCACGAGTCGTCGCGACGCGGCCACGGTTCAGCCGCGATAGAACGCGGGGCGCTCGGCCATCGCGATCGGTTCGACCGCACCGCTCTTTTGCGCACGCACGCAGGCGTCGGCCGCGACCGCCGCCGCGTAGCCGTCCCAGGCCGACGGGCCCGTCAGCGCACCCTGCCGCACGCCGTCGATGAACGCCTGCAGCTCGACGTCGTACGACGCGATGAAGCGCTCCTTCCAGTCGGTCATGATGTCGACCGATTGCCGCGCTGCGCGCTTGAGCCCCACGGCCGGCGGATCCGGCAGCTTCGCGATGCCCTGCTCGCCGACCACCTCGCACTGGATGTCATAGCCGTACTGGCAGTTCACGAAGATCTCGACGTCGATGCGCACGCCGCTCGCGGTTTCCAGCAGCACGATCTGCGGATCGGCGAGATGCGCGGACGCATGGCGCGTCTTCTTCGGATAAACGACCTGCGCGCTTGCGTAATCCTCGCCGAGCAGCCAGCGCAGCACGTCGAGCTCGTGGATCAGCGTGTCGGTGATCGCCATGTCGGTCGTGTAGCGCTCGCCGACCGACTGGTTGCGGTGCGCGCAATGCAGCATCAGCGGCGCGCCGATCTCGCCGCTGTCGATCACGCGCTTCAGCGCGCGATAGCCTTCGTCGTACGGCCGCATGAAGCCGACCTGCACGAGCCGCTTGCCGTGCGCGACTTCCGCTTCGACGATCCGCATGCAGCCGTCGGCCGTGACGGCGAGCGGTTTTTCGCAGAACACGGGCTTGCCGTGCGCGATCGCGTCGAGCACGAACGCTTCGTGGGTCGGCCCCCACGACGTGACGAGCACGGCCTGCACGTCGGCGGCCGCAACCACTTCATGGCCGTCGCCGTAGATCTCGGCATCGAGCCCGTATTTCGTCACCGCATCGCGCGCCTGCTGCGGATCGATGTCGTTGACGGCCACGACGCGCGCGCCGGACAGCGTGCGGGTCAATCTGCGGATATGGTCCTGGCCGATCGCGCCGCAGCCGATCACGCCGATTTGCAAGGTCATCCGGGAGTCTCCAGTCGTTTCATCAGCGGCGCGGCCCGTGCCGCGCCGGTCGGTAATCGTTCAGCGCGCCGTGCGATCGAAATGACGATCGACGTAGCGCTGGATCGTGTCGCGCATGTAGCGCGACGATGCTTCCGCGCGGTCCTCCCACGCGAACACGCACGACGACATCACGCCGTCGAAGCCCGCGGCGCCGAGCGCGCGGAAGAACACGTCCCAGTCGATCTCGCCCTGCCCGATGTCGAGATGCTGGTGCACGCGGATCTGGTTCGAACCCGGCGGGTTCACGATGTAGCGCAGCTGGCTGCTCTTGCGGTGGTCGAAGGTGTCGGCCACGCGCACGTGCGCCAGGATCGGCGCGGCCTGTGCGATCATCGCGGCCATGTCGTCGCCGTAGTAGAACGTGTGCGGCGCGATATACGACAGCTTCAGCGACGGCGAGCCGAGGTTCGTCACGATGTCGATCGCCGGCTGCAGCTGCTCGATCCAGTCCTCCGGATGCGGCTCGACCGACAGCACGATGCCCTCGCGTTCGAGAATCGGCAGCAGCTCGTCCATCGAACGGAACCACGCGGCTTCGCACAGCTCCTTCGGGTTCGCGCCCGGCCGCTCGCCGACCGAGCGCTCCGGCGACGCGCCGCGCCCGAACTCGGACACCATCAGCGCGCACTCCATTTCGACCGCGACCTCGATCGCCTTCTTCCAGCAGCGCACAGCCCATAACCGCTCGTCGTCGAACGGGCTCGCCCAGCGGTACATCGGCTGCAGCGACGCGAGGCCGACGCCGTTCGCGCGCATCGCCTGGCGAAACGCGGCCATGCGTTCGCGCGTCGCGCGCGGCATCACCCACCAGTCGAGGAAATCGCCGCGCGGCGACAGCTCGATCTGGTCGTAGCCGAGTTCGGCCACCGCGTGCGGCAGCCGGTCGAGCGGCAGGTGGCGAATCATGTACGGGTCCAGTGCGATCTTCATCAGGGTTCCTTGGCAATATCGGATTCCGGTCGGACAGGCAGGGTCAGCGACGCTTCTTCTTGTTGCGATACTGGTCGGCGATCACGGCCGCGACGATGATCGCGCCCTTGACCATTTCCTGGTAATACGCGTCGATGCGGATGAACGTGAAGCCCGATGTCATCACGCCGAGGATCAGCACGCCGATCACGGTGCCCGTCACGCGGCCGAGGCCGCCCGACAGCGACGTGCCGCCGATCACGACCGCAGCGATCGCATCGAGCTCGTACATCACGCCCATGCCCGACTGTCCCGAGATCGCACGCGCGGCCGTCACGGTGCCGGCGATCCCGCTCAGCAGGCCCGCGATCGCATAGACGAAGACCAGGTGACGCGTGACGTTGATGCCCGACACGACGGCCGCGTGACGGTTCGCGCCGATCGCATAGGTGTACTTGCCGAAGCGCGTGTAGCGCAGCACGACGTGGAAGATCGCGGCGATCACGAGAAAGATGATCACCGGATTGGCGCCCGCGCCGATGGCCGCGAACGGGTCGGTCAGCATCGACACGGGCATCCCGTTGGTGAACCACTTCGCGAACCCGCGTGCGGCGACCATCGTGCCGAGCGTCGCGATGAACGGCGGAATGCCCGTCATCGCGATCAGCGAGCCGTTCAGCAGGCCGACCAGCAGCCCGACGCACACGCCGGCCAGCACCGGCCAGACGATCGGCAGGTCGGTCAGGTGCGGAAACACCGCGCGCGGGAAGTCGGACACCTGCGCGAGGCTCGCCGACACGACGGCGGCCGCCGCCACGACCGACCCCGACGACAGGTCGATCCCGCTGGTGATGATCACGAGGTTCACGCCGACCGCGATGATGCCGATCACGGCCATCTGCAGCACGATGATCTCGAGCCGCTCGGCATTGAACAGGAAGCTCTGGCCGACGACGATCCAGCCGACGATCTCGAAGAACAGGCTGATGCCGACCAGCACGAGAAAGATGCTCAGCTCGGGCGGCCACTTCGTGTGCCGCGTCTTGATTGTCATGGTCTGCGCGTCCGCGACCGGATTCAGGTTGCCCATTTCAGTTGTCTCCAATCTTGTTTCGGCTCAGCGCGACGCGAGATCCATGATGCGGACCTGGTCGGCGTCCTTGCGTTCGACGATGCCGGTCATGCGCCCTTCGTGCATCACCATCACACGGTCGCTCATCCCCAGCACCTCCGGCATCTCCGACGAGATCATCAGCACCGCGACGCCCTTGCCGGCGAGCGCGCTGACGAGCCGGTGAATCTCGGCTTTCGCGCCGACGTCGATGCCGCGCGTCGGTTCGTCGAGGATCAGGATGCGCGGCTGCGTGAGCAGCCAGCGCCCGATCAGCACCTTCTGCTGGTTGCCGCCCGACAGGTTCTGGATTTCCTCGTGCAGCCCGGGCGATTTCACGCGCAGCATCCGGCTCATTTCCTCGCAGTCGCGCTTCAACTGCGCCTGCTGCACGAAATTGAACTTCACGTAGCGGTTGCTGAGCACGGCCGCTTCCATGTTCGCGAGCAGGTCGAGATTCAGGAAGCAGCCGCTGTCCTTGCGGTCCTCGGTCAGGAACGCCATCCCGTGCTTCATCGCCTGCGCGGGCGTCGCGATCCGCACCGGCTTGCCGTCGATCCGGATCTCGCCCGACGTGGCCGGCACGACGCCGAACAGCGCCTCCGCGACGTTCGAGCGCCCCGAGCCGACCAGGCCCGCGACGCCGAGGATCTCGCCCGCGCGCAGCTCGAAGCTCACGTCGCGGAACACGCCGTCGACGCCGAGGTTCTTCACCGACAGCACGACGTCGCCGATCGGCACCTCTTCCTTCGGGAACATCTGCGTGATCTCGCGCCCGACCATCATGCGGATGATGTCGTCGCGCGTGACGTCGCTCGACGCATGCGTGCCGATGTACTTGCCGTCGCGGAACACCGAGAACTCGTCGGCGATCTCGAACAGCTCGTTCATCTTGTGCGTGATGTAGACGATGCCCTTGCCCTGCTCGCGCAGCTGGCGAATGATCCGGAACAGGTGCGTGACTTCCTTGTCGGTCAGCGCCGACGTCGGCTCGTCCATGATCAGCACGTCCGAGTCGAACGACACGGCCTTCGCGATCTCGACCATCTGCCGGCTCGCGACCGTCAGCGTGCGCACGTCGGTTTCCGGATCGATGTCGATCGACAGCCGCTCGAACAGCGCGGCGGTGCGGCGGCGCAGCGCCGCGTGATCGATCAGGCCGAAGCGGTTCTTCGGTTCGCGGCGGATCCAGATGTTCTCCGCGACCGTCATGTACGGCATCAGGTTGAGTTCCTGGTGGATCATCGCGATCCCGCGGTCGAGCGCATCGAGCGGGCCGTTCAGCACGACGGGTTCGCCGTTGATCAGGATCTCGCCCTGATCGGGCGTGTAGACGCCCGCGATGATCTTCATCAGCGTCGACTTGCCCGCGCCGTTCTCGCCCATCAGCGCATGGACGGTGCCGCGGCGCACGCGGAACTGCACGCCGTCGAGCGCGACGACGCCGGGAAAGGACTTGCCGACGCCGCGCACCTCGAGCACGCAGTCGGCCGCGGCAGAAGCCGGCAAACCGGACGATCCGGATGCGCCGGGCGATCCTCCGGATGAAGCGGCCGGCGCGTCGACGCCGGCCATCGGGCGCGCGATCCTGGCTGTAAACATGGACGTTCCTCGACAAGTCGCGCGGGCCCGGCCAGGCCGGGCCGCGCAGTTCAACGGAAAAGCCGGTCAGTGCTTGGCGTACTGGTTCATGTTCTCGGGCGTCACGAGCTCGAACGGCACGTTCACGAAGCGGTCGACGGGCTGCTTCTTCGCGAGCTTCAACGCGGCGGCAACCGACTGCGCGCCCTGCCCGATCGCGTTCTGGTACACGGACACCTTCAGCTCGCCGCTCTTCATCGATGCGAGGCCGTCCGGCGTCGCGTCGATGCCGGCGACGACGGTCTTCGGCGTCCATTTGCGCGCGGCCTTCAGCGCGTTGATCGCGCCGATCGCCATCTCGTCGTTGTTCGACACGATCGCGTCGAACTTGGTCCCGGAACTCAGCCAGTTCATCGTGATGTCCTGGCCCTGCGTGCGGCTCCACTTGCCTTCGCGCTTGTCGACGATCTTCATGCCCGAGCAGTCCTTCGTCGCGATCACGTCCTCGATGTCCTTGGTGCGGGCGCGCGCCGATTCGTTGGACAGTTCGCCCATCAGCACGAGGAGGTCGCCCTTGCCGCCGAGCAGCTTGCACACCTGGCGCGCCTGCAGCGTGCCCGACTGCTTCTCGTCGGACGCGACGACCGCGACGCCGGCCGGCAGCTTGTCGAAATCGACCGGCTTGCGGTTCACGTAGACGAGCGGGATCTTCGCCGCCGTCACCATCTTCGTGATCTTCGGCGTCGCGTCGGTATCGACCGCGTTCACGATGATCGCGTCGACCTTCTGCGCGATCATGTTCTGAACCTGGCTCAACTGCTTGCCGACGTCGTTGCCGCCGTCCTCGATCTGCACCGTCGCGCCGTCCTTCTTCGCTGCGTCGTTGATGCTGTTGCGCAGGATCGTCAGGAACGTGTCGTCGAACGACGCCATCGTCACGCCGATCTTCTCGGCGTGCGCGAGCGGCGCAGCCAGGATCGCGGCGGCCGCGACGGCCATCAGCTTGGTCTTCATGATCAATCTGTCTCCTCATCTCCGGGGGGCGGAAGACGGCGCGTTGCGCGCCGCCGGGCCGAGTCCGATACGGACTGAAGCATCCGGATGAAACTGTAGATCACTTCCTCGAAAATTTGGAAATTTATTTCTACGTGATTTCACCTAGGGAACTGGATTTCCAAAAAGTCTAGACTGCGTCCGTAGCCCGATTCCTTGCGGCAGGCAGCCTCGCGTCGTGCAGCGCATGTTGCGGACCGTCGCCGGAGGATCGGTCCCCTAAACTGCCGGCAACGCCGAACGCCGGCCGCGAGCGTGATACGTGATATGAGCCTGCTGAACTTTCCGAGTGACCGCCCCATCGATCTCGCCTGCCTCGGCCGCGTGGCCGTGGATCTCTATGCGCAGCAGTACGGCAGCCGCCTGGAGGACGCGCGCAGCTTCCAGATGTATCTCGGCGGCTCGTCGGGCAACGTCGCGTTCGGCGTGGCCCGGCTCGGGCTCAAGACCGCGATGATCTCGCGCGTCGGCGACGAGCAGATGGGCCGCTTCGTGCGCGAGACACTCGAGCGCGAAGGCTGCGACACGAGCCAGCTGCAGACCGACCGCGAGCGCCTCACCGCGCTGGTGCTGCTCGGGCTGAAGGATCGCGACACGTTCCCGCTGCTGTTCGTGCGCGAGAACTGCGCGGACATGGCCGTGCGCGCCGACGAGATCCGCGAGGACTTCATCGCCGGCTGCCGCGCGCTCGCGATCACCGGCACGCACCTTTCGACGCCGGCCACGCGTGAGGCGTCGCTGACCGCGCTCGGCTACGCGCGCCGCCACGGCGTCGTGCGGATCCTCGATATCGACTACCGGCCCGTGCTGTGGGGGCTGACCGCGCGCGGCGCGGGCGAGAACCGCTACGTGCCCGACGCGCAGGTGACGCGGCAGTTGCAGCAGGTGCTCGGCGAATTCGACCTGCTGGTCGGCACCGAAGAGGAATTCCTGATCGCGGGCGGCGTGCCGCACGACCTGATCGGTTCGTTGCAGGCGGTGCGCGGGATCACGAACGCCACGCTGGTCGTCAAGCGCGGCGCGCTCGGCTGCTGCGTGATCGAAGGCGACATCCCCGCGCGGATCGACGATGCGCCGACCTTCCTCGGCGAACGCGTCGAGGTGCTCAACGTGCTCGGCGCGGGCGACGCGTTCCTGTCGGGCCTGCTGTCGGGGCTGCTGCGCGGACGTAACTGGGCCGAATCGACGCGCATCGCGAACGCATGCGGCGCGATCGTCGTGTCGCGCCATGCGTGCTCGGCCGCGATGCCGACGCCGGCCGAACTCGCGCACTGGTTCGACGGCAGCCGCAATCCCGTGGTCGACGCGGACCGCACGCTCGCGCACCTGCATCGCGTCACGGTGCCGCGCCGCGAATGGGACGACCTGTGCGTGATGGCGTTCGACCATCGCAGCCAGTTCTACGAACTCGCGGTGCAGGCCGGCGCGGACGAGGCGCGGATCAAGACGCTGAAGCGCCTGCTCGTGCGCGCGGCCGAACAGGTCGAGCGCGATCGTCATATCGAAGGCCATGTCGGCGTGCTGATCGACGGCGGCGCGTACGGCAGCGACGCGCTCGCGTCGGCCACCGGGCGCGGCTGGTGGGTCGGCCGTCCGGTCGAGCTACCGGGTTCGCGGCCGCTGCGCTTCGACGAGACGCGCTCGGTCGGCTCGTCGCTCACGCACTGGCCGACCGAGCAGGTCGTGAAGTGCCTGGTCCACTATCACCCCGACGACGACGTCGACCTGCGCGTCGCGCAGGAGCAGCGCGTGCTGGAACTGTGGGAAGCCACGCGCGCCAGCGGCAACGAGCTGCTGCTGGAAGTCATTCCGCCGCGCGCGGTCACGCCGGCCGGCACCGAGGACGATGCGGTGCTGCGTGCGGTCGCGCGCTTCTACAACCTCGGCGTGATGCCCGAATGGTGGAAGCTCGCGCCGCTGAGTGCCGACGGCTGGGCGCGGCTCGCTACGCTGATCGCCGAGCGCGACCCGCATTGCCGAGGCGCGGTGATCCTCGGGCTGAACCAGCCGCTGCAATATCTGGTCGACAGCTTCCGCTCGGCGACCAACCCGATCGTCAAGGGCTTCATGGTCGGGCGCACGCTGTGGGCCGATGCGTCGCTGAACTGGCTCGCCGGCCGGATCGACGACCAGGCGCTGATCGACGAGGTCGCCGGCAACTTCGCGCAACTCGTGGACGCGTGGCTCGGCCGCCGGGGCGCGGCCGCCCGTGCCGCCGCAGCCTGACGCGACGCCCGCGATGATCCACCCGATCTCTCTTCACCGACCGACATGACCTCTACCGTAAGACTGACCGTCAGCCAGGCGCTCGTGCGCTACCTGGCCGCCCTGCGCGCCGAAGTCGTCCAGCCCGACGGCCGCACCGAGATCCTGCCGTACTGCGGCGGCGTGTTCGCCATCTTCGGCCACGGCAACGTGGCCGGGCTCGGCGAAGCGCTGCACGCCGAGAAAGACCGGCTGCCGACGTTCCGCGCGCACAACGAGCAAGGAATGGCCAACGCGGCCGTCGCGTTCGCGAAAGCGAATTTCCGCCAGCGGATGATGGCCGCGACGTCGAGCATCGGCCCGGGCGCGACCAACATGCTGACGTCGGCCGCGCTCGCGCACGTCGGCCGGCTGCCGCTGTTGTTGCTGCCCGGCGACGTGTTCGTGTCGCGGCTGCCCGACCCGGTGCTGCAGCAGGTCGAGGATTTCGAACAGGGCGACGTCAGTGCGAACGACTGCTTCCGCCCGGTCACGCGCTACTTCGACCGGATCACGTCGCCCGAGCAACTGCTCGTCGCGCTGCCGCGCGCGATCCAGGTGATGACCGACCCCGCGCAGTGCGGCCCCGTGTGCCTCGCGCTGCCGCAGGACGTGCAGACCTTCGCGTACGACTGGCCCGAGGAATTCTTCGCGCCGCCGGTGATCCGGATGCGCCGGCCGCCGGCCGACCCGCTCGAACTCGCCGACGCGCTCGACGTGCTGAAGGCCGCGAAGAAGCCGCTGATCGTCGCCGGCGGCGGCGTGCTGTACAGCCAGGCATGGGACGCGCTGCGCGCGTTCGCCGACACGCACGGCGTGCCGGTCGCCGAATCGCAGGCCGGCAAGGGCAGCCTCGCGTGGGACCATCCGCTGAACCTCGGATCGATCGGCGTGACGGGCTCGCCCGCCGCGAACCGCGCGGCCGCGCAGGCCGACGTCGTGCTCGCGGTCGGCACGCGGCTGCAGGACTTCACGACCGGCTCGCACGCGCTTTACGGCGACGCGACGCTGCTGAGCCTGAACGTGCAGCCGTTCGACGCGGGCAAGAAACGCGGCCGGCAGCTGGTCGCCGATGCGCGCACGGGCCTCGGCCAGTTGTCCGCCGCGCTGGCCGGCTGGCGCGCCGACGCGGCGTGGACGGCCGCCAACCGCGACCAGGCCGCCGCGTGGAACGCACGCGTGACCGAGCTGACGACGCGCGTGCCGAAGGACACGCTGCCGTACGACGCGGAAGTGATCGGCGCGGTGCGCGACTCCGCGGCCGACGCGGGGCGCGACAGCGCGCGCGGCGATCTCGTGGTGTGCGCGGCCGGTACGCTGCCGGCCGAACTGCACAAGCTGTGGCGCAGCGGCGTGCCGGGCAACTACCACATGGACTATGCGTATTCGTGCATGGGCTACGAGGTCGCGGGCGGCCTCGGCGCGAAGCTCGCGCGGCCCGAACGCGAAGTGATCGTGATCGTCGGCGACGGCTCGTACATGATGCTCAACGCCGAGCTCGCCACGTCCGTGATGCTCGGCCGCAAGCTGATCGTCGTGATCCTCGACAACCGCGGCTACGGCTGCATCGAGCGGCTGCAGCTGAATTGCGGCGGCGCGAGCTTCAACAACATGCTCGACGACTGCGTGCCGGAAGGCGGCGCGCGCTCGACGATCGACTTCGCGATGCATGCGCGCGCGATGGGCGCCGACGCCGTGCACGTGCGCGACGTCGGCGAGCTGCGCAGCGAAATGAAGCGCGCGCGCGCGGCGAAGACGAGCCATGTGCTCGTGATCGACACCACGCACAAGCGCACGACCGACGACGGCGGTGCGTGGTGGGAAGTCGCGGTGCCGCAGGTATCCGAGCGCGCCGGCGTCGAGCAGGCGCACCGCGCGTATCTCGACGCAAAGACCCGGCAGCGGCGCTGATGCCGCGCGCTGCCTGCCCACCCGCCCCGCGAAAAACACATTCGAACCAAGGAAGCACGTCATGAGCTGGAACGTCCGCATCGGTATCAATCCCCTGTCGTGGATGAACGACGACCTGCCGTCGCTCGGCGGCGAGACGCCGCTTGAAACGGCGCTGAAGGAAGGCGCCGAAATCGGCTACGCAGGCTTCGAGCTCGGCAACAAGTTTCCGAAGACGGGCCCCGAGCTGAAGGCGAAGCTCGCCGAGTTCGGGCTCGTGTGCGTATCGGGCTGGTATTCGGGCTTCCTCGCGGAAGTCGAACCGGGCATGACCGACGCCGATGCCGTCGCCGCGGAAATCGAACGCTGCCGCGCGCACATGACGAAGCTGCAGTACAACGACGTGAAGGTCGTCGTCTACGGCGAATGCGCGGGCACGATCCAGGGCAGCATCGACACGCCGGTCGCGAAGCGGCCGCGCTTCGTCGACGATGCAGCATGGCAGCGCTACGCGGCGCGCCTCGACGCGTTCGGCGCGCATCTGCTCGACACGTACGGAATCAAGCTCGCCTACCATCACCACATGGGCGCGTACGTCGAGTCGCCCGACGACGTCGACCGGCTGATGGCGCTGACCGATCCGGCGAAGGTGTTCCTGCTGTTCGACACCGGCCACGCATATTTCGGCGGCGCGGCCGACCCGGTGACGCTGCTGAAGAAGCATGTGTCGCGCGTGGTCCACGTGCATTGCAAGGACGTGCGGGCGCAGGTCGTCACGCAGGCGCGCAACGACGGCTGGAGCTTCCTGAACGGCGTGATCAACGGCACCTTCACGGTGCCCGGCGACGGCGCGCTCGACTACGACGCGACGCTGCGCACGCTGAAGGACGCCGGCTACGAAGGCTGGCTCGTCGTCGAGGCCGAGCAGGATCCGGCCGTCGCGCCGAGCTACGCGTATGCGAAAAAGGGCTACGAGTCGCTGCGCGCGATCGTCGACCGGTTGAGCGCGTGAGCACGCAAGTTGCCCGAACGCTTGAGCCCTACCCTATTGCGGAGCCCCACCCCATGACGATTTCTCCCCTGCTGGTCAAGGCATCTGCCGACCGCGAAATCTGCAACGTCACGCCCGAGTCGGCCGGCTGGAAGCATGTCGGTTTTCGCGCGCTGCGCCTGAAGGCCGGCGACATCGAAACGCTCGACACCGGCGCGCGCGAGCTGTGTGTCGTCGTGCTCACGGGCACGGTGCGCGCGGACGTCGACGGCGAAACCTACGATGCGCTCGGCAAGCGCGACAGCGTCTTCGAAGACGTGTCGCCGGACGCGCTGTACGTGCCGGGCGGCAAGACCGTCACGCTGGCCGCGACGCGCGATGCGGAAATCGCGCTGTGCACCGCGCCATACGCGAGCGGCGACAAGCCGGTGCGACGCCTCGACGGCGAACGGATGCGCCGCTCGGTGCGCGGGCAAGGCACCAACACGCGCTATGTGTGCGACATCCTGATGGGCGACAACCCGGCGGCCGACCGGCTGCTGGTCGTCGAGGTCGTCACGCCGGCCAGCCATTCGAGCAGCTATCCGCCGCACAAGCACGACCGCGACGCGGCACCCGACGAAACCTCGCTCGAGGAAACCTACTACCACCGGATCGACCCGCCGCAGGGTTTCGCGTTCCAGCGCGTGTACACGGACGACCGCAGCCTCGACGAAGCATGTGCGGTCGAGAACCACGACGTCGTGATGGTGCCGCGCGGCTACCACCCGGTCGTCGCGCCGCACGGCTACAACCTGTACTACCTGAACGTGATGGCCGGGCCGAGCCGCGCGTGGGCGTTCAAGAACGATCCCGCGCACGAGTGGATGCTCGACGCGGCGCCGAAGCGCTGAACGGACCACGGGCGAGCGCGCGGCCCGTGACGAGCCGACGCCGGCGCGCGAACACGACTTGCGACGATACGGAGCCGCCATGGTGACGACCTTCCTGCGCATCGATCACGCCGCGCCGCACACGGCGCTGCCGCGCTTCAATGCCGACGCCGCGCGCCGGCTCGGGGAAATCGCGGTCAATATCGCGTCGCGCCGCGGGCTGCCGATAGCGGTCGGCATCGTCGGCGAAGCGGCACCGCTGTTCTACTGCGCGCTCGACGGCAGCCGCGCGGAAGACAGCGACGCGATCCGCCGCCGGCAGAACACGGTGCTCCGTTTCGGCCTGAGTTCGCTCGAGGTCGGCGCGCAGTTTCGCCGCGCCGGCTGGTCGCTGCGGTCGCAGGGCCTGTCGGACGAAGACTACGCACTCGACGGCGGCGGCGTGCCGTTGCGAGTCGCCGGTGCCGGCCTCGTCGGTGCGATGACGATCGCGGGGCTCGACTCCGAGCGCAATCACGCGCTCGTCGTCGAGAGCCTGCGCTGGCACGTCGGCGCGAACGCGCTGGCGATGATCGCTTGACGACGTAATCGGCACCATCGGCGCACGCGCGCCGATGGTGCCGATTTGCCGTATCGCGGGATCAGTTCAACCCGCCGCTCACGACGAGGTGTTCGCCGGTCATCCAGCGCGCATCGTCCGACGCGAGGAACACGGCGACCGACGCGATGTCGTTCGGCTCGCCGAGGCGGCCGAGCGGGGTCTGGCCAAGCACCTGCGCTTCGAGATCGGAACCGATGATGCCCGCGCTGTGCGTGCCCTCGGTCACCACCATGCCCGGGTTGATCGCGTTCACGCGGATCTTGCGCGGGGCGAGCTCGAGCGCGAGCACGCCGGTGATCGCGTCGACCGCGCCCTTGGTGCCGCTGTACACCGCGCTGGCGGGCGGCGTGATGCTGGTCACCACCGAGCTGATGTTGATGATGCTCGCGCCTTCGCCGAGATGCTTGACGGCCGCCTGCGTCGTGAGCAGCACGCCGAACACGTTCGTATCGAACTGCCGGCGGTAATGTTCTTCGGTGATCGCTTCGATCGGCGCGAATTCGTACACGCCGGAATTGTTGACGAGCACGTCGAGACGGCCGTACGTGTCGATCGCCGTATCGACGATGCGCTGCGCGTCGGCTGCCTTCGACACGTCGCCGCCGACCGCGACCGCGCGGCCGCCGGCTTCGACGATCGCGCTCACCACCGCGTCGGCGCCCGCCTTGCTGCTCGCGTAATTGACGACGACCGACGCGCCTTCCGCGGCCAGCGCCCGCGCGATCGCGGCACCGATGCCCTTCGAACCGCCCGTGACGATCGCTACCTTGCCTGTCAGCTTGCTCATGATTTCATTCCTCAGTCAGAAGACTATCGATGGATGGCGCCGGTCGCCGCGTCGATGCGGCGGCCCGGCATGAGTGGCAATTTAAGGCGCCGCGCGGCGGCGATAAAGCGGCTCGACGCGAATTGTCTGGCGGGGCCAGCCGAACAATCGGTTCGGCGTCGTCAGCCGGCGCTCAGCCACGCGTTGGCGACGTCTCCGCCCAGGCCGTCGAGCGCGCCGTCGTAGACGATCCGTCCGCGCCCCATTACCGCGACGCGCGTCGTCAACCTCGGCGCAAGCTGCAATCGCTGTTCGATCAGCACGATCGCGACGCCGTCGGCCTGCAGTGCGGCGAGGCACGCACCGACTTCGTCGACCGCGAGCGGCGCGAGCCCTTCGGCCGGTTCGTCGACGATCAGCACGCGCGGGCTGCCGGCGAGCGCACGCACCAGCGCGAGCACCTGCTGCTCGCCGCCCGACAGCCGCCCGGCCCTCACGTCCGCGCGCGCGGCCAGCAGCGGAAAACGGTCGAACAGGCGTTCGAGCGCCGCGCGTTCGGCCGCGCCACGCGTGCCGCGCAGCCCGAGCTTCAGGTTGTCGCGCACCGTCAGCAGCGGAAATACATCGCGGCTTTCGGCAACGTAAGCAACACCGCGCCGCGCGATCTCGAACGTGCGCGCGCCCGCGCATTCGGCGCCGGCGATGCACACCGAGCCGGCCGTGCGCACGAGCCCCATCACGGCCTTCGCGAGCGTCGAGCGCCCCGAGCCGTTGCGGCCGAGCAGCGCGAGCGTCTCGCCCGGCGCGAGCGCGAGATCGACGCCGTCGAGCACGGGCTGCATCCCGTACCACGCGCGCAGGTCGCGAATGTCGAGCAGTGCGCTCGTCATACGCTGCCCTCGCCGAGATACGCGGCGCGCACCACCGGATCGGCGCGAATCGCATCGGGTTCGCCGGTCGCGACCACCGTGCCGCGCACGAGCACCGTGATGCGTTCGGCGAAGCCGAACACCGCATCCATGTCGTGCTCGATCATCAGCACCGTGCGGCCCTGCGTCGTCGCCCGGATCAGCGCGATCATCCGCGCCGCCTGCGTGCGGCTCATGCCGGCCGTCGGCTCGTCGAGCAGCAGCGTGCGCGCGCCGCTCGCGAGCGCGATCCCGAGATCGAGCGCGCGCTGCTCCGCATAGCCCAGTTCGGCGGCCGGCGTGTCGCGCCGCGCGTCGAGACCGATGTCGTGCAGCACGCGCGTGGCCGCGAGATCGACCGACGCCGATTCGCGCAGCCGGTTCCACCAGCGCCGCCGCTCGGCCGGCGCATGCAGCGCCGCGCAGCGCAGGTTGTCGAATACGGTCAGCCGCGCGAACGCGCTCGTCTGCTGGAAACTGCGGCCGATGCCGAGGCGGCTCGCGACGACCGGCCCGCGCCCGCGCAGCTCGACGCCGTGCAGCACGACGCGCCCGCGGGTCGGCCGCGTCGCACCCGCGATCACGCCGAACAGCGTCGACTTGCCTGCGCCGTTCGGCCCGATCAGCGCATGGCGCTCGCCGGCCGCGATGCTCAGCTCGACGCCGTCGAGCACGGTCTGCGCACCGAAGCGCTGCGTGACGCCATGCAGCGCGATCGCATTGCCGTTCATCGCCCGTCCTCCCGCTTGCCGGCCCGCGTGCCCTGCACGAGCCGCGCACGCCAGCCCCACAGCAGCGCGCCGATGCCGGCCGCCGAGCATGCAACGGCCCAGCCGGCCGGCGTATCGGCGTCGATGCCCCAGGCGCCGAACGCGAAGCCCGTGCCGTCGTCCTGCGCGAAGCGCCACGCATAACCGAGCTCGGCTGCGCAGACGATCGCAACGCCCCAGAACATGCACGCGCCGACGCCGCACAGCATGCGCCACCGCTCGGCCGCCGGCGCGCCGCGGCGCAACGCATGCACGAGCGCTTGCGCGATGCCCGCGATCCCGCGCGGCGCAGCCACCACGATCACGACGAACAAGACGCCCAGATACAGCGCCCACGCGCGCGACACGCCCGCGACGACGATGCTGAGCGCGGTCAGCATGGCCGCGCCGGCCGCCGGCCCGAAGAACGCGCCGGTGCCGCCGATCACCGCGGCGATCAGCACGGTCGCCGAGCGCGCCATCGACACGCTGTCGGGCGTCGCTATTTCGACGTCGATCAGCGTCAGCGTGCCGGCGATGCCTGCGAAGAACGACGCGCAAGTGACCATCGCGAGCCGCACGCGGCGCGGATCGGTGCCGAGCGCGGCAACGCGTTCCGGGTTGTCGCGCACCGCGTTCGCGAGCCGCGCGAGCGGCGTGCGCGTCAGCGCATGCATGGCGAACGCCGACACGACGCACCATGCGGCGATCACCGCGTATGCCTGCACCGGCGCGCCGAAATGCCAGCCGCCCCACGGCGTGCCGCTCGCGCGATCGATCGGCACGCCGCCGATGCCGCCGAACCACGCGGGCACGCTCCACGCGGCGGCCGCGACGCATTCGCCGAGCCCGAGCGTGATCATCGCGAACGCGGTGCCTGACCGGCGCGTCGCGAGCAGACCGGCGACGAAGCCGAAGCCCGCGCCGGCCATGCCGCCGACGAGCGGCAGCAGCGGCAGCGGCCCGCCGAAGCGGTTGAACCAGTGCGCGGCCGCGAATGCGCCGAGGCCCGCGAACGCCGCATGCCCGAACGACAGCAGCCCGGTCGTGCCGAGCTGCAGGTTGTACGACAGCGCGAGCACGACGAGCGCGGCCGTCTGCGCGAGATAGCCGAGCACTGCGCCGTGCGGCCACAGCCACGCGGGCAGCACGACGCACGCGGCGAACAGCGACCAGCGCGCAAGGCCGGCGAGCACGCGGCTACGCATCGGCACGCTCGCCGAACAGCCCGCGCGGCCGTGCGACCAGCACCGCGACGAGCAGCAGGTACGGTACCAGCGGCGCCAGCTGCGCGATCGACACCGCGGCCACGCTGTCGGGCAGCGCGACACCGGCCCATTGCGCGAGGTCGCGCAGCGACGTGTCGCTCGCGGCCGCGAAGGTCTGCGCGAAACCGACCGCGAGCGATGCGGCGAACGCGCCGCCGAGCGAACCGAGCCCGCCGATCACGACGACCGCGAACACGACCGACCCGACGGTCTCGGCCAGCGCGGGTTCGATCACCGCGAGCGGCGCGCCGATCACGCCGGCCAGCGCCGCGAGCGCGGTGCCCGCGCCGAACAGCGCCGTCATCACGCGCGGCACGTCGTAGCCGAGCGCCTCGACGGCCGCGCGATGGGTGAGCGCCGCGCGCACGACGAGCCCGATGCGCGACACGCGCAGCAGCGCGCCAAGCGCGACCAGCATCGCCGTCGACATCCCCATCATGAACAACCGGTAGCGCGGCAGCGCGAGGCCGAATACGGTCACGGGTGCGCCGTCGAACAGCGTCGGCACGGGCGCCGGCAGCGGCGCGAGCCCCCACAGCAGTTTCGCGCCCTCGCCGATCAGGTACGCGAGGCCGAAGGTCAGCAGCAGCTCGCTCGTATGGCCGCGCGCCTGCACGCGGCGCAGCAGAGCGCGTTCGCAGCCGGCGCCGAGCAGCCCGACCGCGAGCGGCGCGAGCACGAGCGCGGGCCAGAAGCCCGCGCGCGCCGCGATGCTGTAGCCGAGATACGCGCCGAGCATGTAGAAGCTCGCATGCGCGAAGTTCAGCACGCCCTGCACGCTGAAGATCAGCGTGAGACCCGCCGACAGCATGAACAGCAGCAAACCGTAGCTGAGGCCGTTGAAGGCCTGGAGCGCGACCGCGTGCACCGCGAACCGTCAGGCCGCGAGCGGGTCGAGCGCGGCGCGCAGCGCGTCGGGCAGCGGCACCGGGCGACGCGTGCCGCGATCGACGTACACGTGCACGAAATGCCCCTGCGCGGCGGGCGATGCGTCGCCTTGCGCAAACAGCCCGACCTCGTAGCGCACGCTCGACGTGCCGAGCTTCGCGACGCGCAGCCCCGCGTCGACCGACTGCGGAAACACCAGCGGTGCGAAGTAGTTGCACTGCGTCTCGACGACGAGCCCGATCGTCTGCCCGTGCTCGACGTCGAGCACGCCCGCGCGGATCAGGTACTCGTTCACGACGGTGTCGAAATAGCTGTAGTAGACGACGTTGTTCACGTGCCCGTAGACGTCGTTGTCCATCCAGCGGGTCGTGATCGGCAGGAAGTGGCGGTAGGCGTCGCGGGAACGCGGCTGCGGCTTGTCGGACATGGCGATGGCGGTCAGGACGATGGGGACGATGAAGACGAAGCGCGGCGGCCGGGTGGCACGGCGCGCCGGCAACAGGCGAAGCGCCGCGTCGCGGTCGCGCGCGGCACGTCGGATGAAACCCTGCGGACGGGCCGGCCCGTCACTGCCCCGGCCGGTCGACGAATTCGAAATCGAGGCCGCGCGCGCGCATCCAGTCGGCGAGCGCGACGCCCGTGCCGGCGCGCCACGGGCGCAGCAGCGGCGGCTCGACGAGCCGGTATTCGAGCAGTTCGGGCGACAGCGCGACCGTGCCCGACGCGCGCACGTGGTACGCGATGATCAGTTCGTTCTTGCGGATGAATTCGTAGACGCCGACGAGCGACACGTGCTCGGCCTTCAGCGCCGTTTCCTCGAACACCTCGCGCGCGATGCCGTCCTCGGGCGTCTCGCCGTTCTCGAGGAACCCGGTGATCAGCGCGAACATCCCTTCGGGCCAGGCCGCATTGCGCGCGAGCAGGATCTTGCCGTCGAGCTCGACGATCGCGGCGACGACGGGCAGCGGATTGTTCCAGTGGACATAGCCGCAGGTATCGTCGGGACACGCCTGGCGGACGCGGCCGCCCTCATGTTCGGGATCGGCGCGCTCGGTCAGCGGGCTCGCGCAGCGCGGGCAAAAGCGGTAGTCGGCGGTGGTCATCGATGGGGATCTGGCGGACGCCCGGCGGCCGCCTGCCGGCCGCCCGCGCACCCGCTCGGCGCGGGAAAGGCTTCCATTCTAGCGAGTTTGCCCGCACCGCAGACGATCCGGCCCCGCCGGCGTCAGCGTCGCAGGCGGCCCTTTGCCGCGATCGCCGCGAAGCCGGCGGCACCCACGAGCAGAGCGGCCACCGCGACCCACAACGCGGGGGAAAACGACCCGAAGCGCGCCGCAAGCGGTGCCGCGACGAGCGGCCCGATAATCTGCCCGACCCCGTACGACGCGGTCGCATAGCCCATCAGCCCGGCCGCGCGCTCGCCGTGCAGGCGCCGCGCCTCGCGCATCGCGAACAGCGTGATCGCGGTGAACGGCAGCCCGAGCAGCGCGCTGCCGACCGAGAAGCCGAGCGCGTTCGGCCACACGATCCCGGCCGCGATGCCGAGCGCCTGTGTCGCACAGCCGGCCGCCAGCAGCAGCCGGTTGTCCCAGTGCCCGGGCAGTCGCGCGGCGGCGATCGCGCCGACGATCAGCGCCGCGCCGAACATCGGCCAGAACAGGTCGGGCCACGGCGAACCGGCCGGCAGCACGGCGCGCGCGATCACGGGCAGGAACGTCGCGGTGATGATGTAGCCGAAGCCCGGCGTCCCGTACAGCACGACGAGCCACGCGGCATCGGCTCGATGGCGGCGCGCGTCGGCCGGCGCCGCGGAGGCCGCGTGCGGCGTGGTGCCGGCCGGCGGCACGGCTTGCGCCGGCGCGACCGCAAAGGTGCGCCAGATCGCGACCGACAGCACGGCCGACAGCGCCGCGAAGCCGAGCCAGCCCGACGCTGCCGGCCGGCCGGCCAGCGCGCTGCCGATCAGCCCCGTCAGCACGATGCCGACGCCGGGCCCCGCATAGATCACTCCGCTCCACTCGGGCGCGTGCAGTTCGGCCAGGCGCCGCAGCCCCCATTGCGATACGAACACGAACGTCCACGCGCTGACGACACCCGCGACGAAGCGCACCGCGAGCCACACGGGCAGCAGGTGGCCGATGCCCATCGCGGCGGTGAGCAGCACGGTGGCCGCGAGCCCGAAGCGGACCATCCGCGCGGGCGCGACGCGCAGCGCCGCGCAACTGACCGCGCCTGCGAAGTAACCCGCATAGTTCGCCGATGCGAGCCAGCCGCCGGCCTTCAGGCCGATCGAGCCGTCCGCGAGCATCAGCGGCAGCAGCGGCGTGAACGCGAAACGGCCGACGCCGAGCACGACGGCGAGGCCGACCATGCAGGCCAGCGCAGCCGCGCGGGCGCGTCGGTCGGCCTGATCGGACGGAAGCGCGCCGGCGGCGGCGGTCGGGGCATCGGAGCGGGACATGGCGGCAAGGGCCGGAGCACGACGCGCCGGCCGGATCGGAAACCGGAATGCATCCATCGTAGCTTGACCAGATGATCTCGAAAAATGAATAATTAAGAATCCATCCATCGCTTGGAGAGAATCATGGATCTGGCGGCGCTGGCGATTTTCCGGGCGGTCGTGCGCGAGAACGGCGTGACGCGCGCGGCGGCGAAGCTCAATCGCGTGCAGTCGAACGTCACGACGCGCATCAAGCAGCTCGAGGAAGAACTCGGCGCCGCGCTGTTCGTGCGCGACGGCCGCCGGCTCGTGCTGACGCCGGCCGGGCACACGCTGCTGCCGTATGCGGAGCGGCTGCTGGCGCTCGCCGACGAGGCGCGCGACGCGGTGCGCGAGGACACGCCGCGCGGGCGGCTGCGGCTCGGCACGATGGAAAGCACGGCCGCGAGCCGGCTGCCGACCGTGCTCGCGCGCTATCACCATGCATGGCCCGACGTGTCGCTCGAACTGGTGACGGGTACGACGGGCTGGCTGATCGGCAAGGTGCGCGACTTCGAGATCGACGCCGCGCTGTTCGCGCGCCCGCCCGCGCCGGACACGCTGCCCGACACGTTCGAGACGGTGCCGGTCTTCCGCGAGGATCTGGTGCTGCTCACGCCGCGCGGCCATCCGCCGGTGCGCACGCCGCGCGACGTGATCCTGCCGACGCTGATCGCGTTCGAGCGCGGCTGCACGTATCGCAAGTACGTCGAGCAGTGGTATGCCGCGCATGGGATGAAGCCGGCACGCGTGCTCGAACTCGGCTCGTATCACGCGATCGTCGCGTGCGTCGCGGCCGGCGCAGGCATCGCGGTCGCGCCGCGTTCGGTGCTCGACCTGCAGCCCGAGACCGGCAACATCGCCGCGCACACGATTCCCGAACTCGAAGGCATCGATACGCTGCTCGCGTGGCGGCAGGGTTATGCGTCGGCGGCGCTCGCCGCGCTGCGCGATGCGCTTGGCGAAGCCGCGCGGCAGCCGGACCCGGCGCAGAAGCCGCGCGTGGCGCAGCCGGCCTGACGCGATCCGCCGACGGACGCACGACGACGCATCCGCGCGCCGCCCGTCTGCATGGCCGGCTACCGCTCGTGCGTCAGGCATGGCGGCGGATCAGCCACCTGCACCCCGTGCAAACGCAAAACGACCCGACCGGCCAATGGCCGATCGGGTCGTTTCGTTTCATGCGATTCCGCCAAAAGAACCGAGCGGTGCCGGCCGGCGCTCCGCCCTCTCGGGCGCCGCGCCGGCCAGGCCGATCAAAGACGCTCTTCGACCCAGCCCTTGACGCCGGCCAGCGCGCCCGGCAGGTTTGCCGGCTCGGTGCCGCCTGCCTGCGCCATGTCCGGACGGCCGCCGCCCTTGCCGCCGACCTGTTGCGCGACGAAGTTCACGAGCTCGCCGGCCTTGACCTTCTTGCTCGCGTCGGGCGTGACGCCCGCGATCAGGCTGACCTTGCCGCCTTCGACGGCCGCCAGCACGATCGCCGCGCTCTTCAGCTTGTCCTTCAGCTTGTCGACCGTTTCGCGCAGCGTCTTCGCGTCGGCGCCGTCGAGCGTCGCGGCCAGCACATACACGCCGCCGATTTCGATGGCCTGCTGCGCGAGCTCGTCGCCCTGGCTCGATGCGAGCTTCGACTTCAGCGCGCCCAGTTCCTTCTCGAGCGACTTCACCTGGTCCTGTACCTGCGCGATGCGCTGCGTGAGTTCCGACGGCTGTGCCTTCAGCGCGGCCGCGGCTTCGTTCACGCGGGCGTCGAGCTCCTGCACGTAGCGCACCGCGTTGTCGCCGGTGATCGCCTCGACGCGGCGGATGCCGGCCGCGACGCCGCCTTCGACGACGATCTTGAACAAGCCGATGTCGCCGGTGCGGTGCACGTGCGTGCCGCCGCACAGTTCGCGCGAGAAGCCGAGGTCGAGCACGCGCACTTCATCGCCGTACTTCTCGCCGAACAGCGCCATCGCGCCGCCCTTCACCGCTTCGTCGTACGGCATCACGCGCACGATGCCCGGCGCGTTCGCGAGGATTTCGTTGTTGACGATCTGCTCGACGCGACGAATTTCGTCGTCGGTCATCGGCGCGTTGTGCGCGAAGTCGAAACGGGTTTTTTCGGCGTCGACCAGCGAGCCCTTCTGCTGCACGTGCGCGCCGAGCACCTCGCGCAGCGCCTTGTGCATCAGGTGGGTGGCCGAGTGGTTGCGCTGCGTGCGCGCGCGGCGGTGCGCGTCGATTTCCGCGCGCATCACGTCGCCGACCTTCAGCGTGCCCTGCTCGAGCGTGCCGTGGTGGCCGATCACGTCGGCCTGCACCTTCAGCGTATCGGCCACCGCGAAGCGCGTCGACGCATTCGCGAGCACGCCCTGGTCGCCGACCTGGCCGCCCGATTCCGCGTAGAACGGCGTGTGGTCGAGCACGACGACCGCATCCTGGCCGGCCTTCACTTCGTTGACCGACGAACCGTCGACGTACAGCGCGACGACCTTCGCGTCGTCGAACGCGATTTCCTCGTAGCCGTGGAAGGTGGTCTTCGCGCCCGTGTATTCGAGGCCCTGCGTGGCCTTGAACTTGCCGGCCGCGCGCGCCTGCTCGCGCTGGCGCGCCATCGCGTCGTCGAATGCCGGCTCGTCGACCGTCATGCCGCGCTCGCGGCACACGTCGGCCGTGAGGTCGAGCGGGAAGCCGTAGGTATCGTGCAGCTTGAACGCGAGTTCGCCGTCGAGCACCTTGCCGCCCTTCGCTTCGACGTCGGCCAGCGCGCCCTCGAGGATCGACATCCCGTGCTCGATCGTTTCGAAGAAGCGCTCCTCTTCCTGGCGCAGCACGTCGGTCACGCGCTGTTCGGCTTCCTTCAGCTCCGGATACGCGCCGCCCATCTCGGCGACGAGGTCGGCCACCAGCTTGTGGAAGAACGAACCCTTGCGGCCGAGCTTGTAGCCGTGGCGGATCGCACGGCGCACGATCCGGCGCAGCACGTAGCCGCGGCCTTCGTTGCCGGGGATCACGCCGTCGACGATCAGGAACGAGCACGCGCGGATGTGATCGGCGATCACCTTCAGCGAGTTGTTGGTGAGGTCGCTGATCTCGGTCACGCGCGCGGCGGCCTTGATCAGGTTCTGGAACAGGTCGATCTCGTAGTTGCTATGCACGTGCTGCAGCACCGCGGCGAGGCGCTCGAGGCCCATGCCGGTGTCGACCGACTGCTTCGGCAGGCGGGTCATGTTGCCCTGCGCGTCGCGGTTGAACTGCATGAACACGAGGTTCCAGATCTCGATGTAGCGGTCGCCGTCTTCCTCGGCCGATCCCGGCGGGCCGCCCCACACGTCCGGGCCGTGGTCGTAGAAGATTTCCGTGCACGGGCCGCACGGGCCCGTATCGCCCATCGTCCAGAAGTTGTCGGACGCGTAGCGCGCGCCCTTGTTGTCGCCGATCCGGATGATGCGCTCGGCCGGCACGCCGACTTCCTTCGCCCAGATGTCGTACGCCTCGTCGTCTTCCTGGTAGACGGTGACCCACAGCTTTTCCTTCGGCAGCTGGTAGACCGTGGTCAGCAGCTCCCACGCGAAGCGGATCGCGTCGTGCTTGAAGTAGTCGCCGAACGAGAAGTTGCCGAGCATCTCGAAGAACGTGTGGTGGCGCGCCGTGTAGCCGACGTTCTCGAGATCGTTGTGCTTGCCGCCCGCGCGCACGCTGCGCTGCGCCGTCGTGGCACGCGAATACGGGCGCTGGTCCGTGCCGAGGAAGACGTCCTTGAACTGGACCATGCCCGAGTTCGTGAACATCAGCGTGGGGTCGTTACCGGGCACGAGGCTCGACGAGCGGACGATCGTGTGGCCCTTCGATTCGAAGAATTTGAGGAATTTCTCGCGGATTTCGGCAGCTTTCATGGCGTGCGGGGACAGTCTGGCAAAGACGGCTTCAAACGCCGTCGCCCCAGGCGGGGCGCGCGGCGGCATGGATTCGGAAACGATCGATTATACGGGATCGGGGCCGGCTTCCGGGCAAAGCGCCGGCAAAGCGGTCCGGCCATCCGGCCGGCCCGGCCGGGCCACCCGCGCGGCCGATTCGCCTTAAGATGCTCGGCATGCCAATCGGCCTTGCCCGCCAAGGCCAGCGATCAAAGGAGACGATTCGACGATGGGTGCCCTGAGCCATATCCGCGTGCTGGACCTCACCCGCGTGCTCGCGGGCCCATGGTGCGCGCAGACCCTTGCCGATTTCGGCGCGGACGTGATCAAGGTCGAGCGCCCCGGCGCCGGCGACGACACGCGCCACTGGGGGCCGCCGTACCTGAAGGACGCGGACGGCGCGGATACCGCCGAGGCCGCGTACTACCTCGCGGCGAACCGCAACAAGCGCTCGGTGACGATCGACATCGCGACGCCCGAAGGCCAGCAGATCGTGCGCGAACTCGCCGCGCAAAGCGACGTCGTGCTCGAGAACTACAAGGTCGGCCAGTTGAAGAAATACGGGCTCGATTACGAATCGCTGCGCGCGGTGAAGCCCGATCTCGTCTACTGCTCGGTCACCGGCTTCGGCCAGACGGGCCCGTACGCGCACCGCGCGGGCTACGACTTCATCGTGCAGGGAATCGGCGGCTTCATGAGCATCACCGGCGAGCGCGACGGCGAGCCGGGCGGCGGCCCGCAGAAGGCCGGCGTCGCGATCGCCGATCTCGCGACCGGCCTCTACTCGACGATCGCCGTGCTCGCCGCGCTCGCGCACCGCGACCGCACGGGCGAAGGCCAGTACATCGACATGGCGCTGCTCGACGTGCAGGTCGCGCTGCTCGCGAACATGAACACCAACTTCCTCGCGAGCGGCAAGCCGCCGATGCGCTGGGGCAACGCGCATCCGAACATCGTGCCGTACCAGACGTTCCAGACGAGCGACGGGTGGATCATCGTCGCGGTCGGCAACGACGGGCAGTTCCGCAAGTTCGTCGAGGCCGGCGGCCGGCCCGAACTGGCCGACGACGAGCGCTTCGCGACGAACCCGTCGCGCGTGCGCCACCGCGACTCGCTGGTGCCGATCCTCGCGGAGATGGTGAAGGCGCGCGGCAAGGCCGACTGGATCGGCGTGCTCGAAGCGGCCGGCGTGCCGTGCGGGCCGATCAACGATCTGGAGGAAGTGTTCGACAACGAGCAGGTCGTCGCCCGCGGGATGCAGGTGTCGCTGCCGCACCCGTGCGGCGCGGACGTGCAGCTCGTGCGCAACCCGATCCGGATGAGCGCGACGCCGCCCGACGCGCGCACGGCCCCGCCGCTGCTCGGCGCGCAGACCGACGACGTGCTGCGCGACATGCTCGGCTACGACGACGAACGGATCGCGGCGTTGAAGGCGAAGCAGGCGATCTGACGATCGACGCTTCAACGGCTCGCGCGGCGACGGCTACCCGACCTGCGTCTACCGCGCGAGCGCGTCCAGCCAGCCGCGCGCGGCCGGCCAGTCGCCGAGCCCGCTGTCCGCGTTGATGTGGCCGCGCGGGCCGATGTCGCGGAATTCACTGCCCCACGCATGTGCGCAGCCGCGCGCGAACGCGAGCGAGCCGTACGGATCGTCGCTGCTCGCGACCACGCAGGTCGGAAACGGCAGCCGCTCGTGCGGCACGGGCCCGAAGCCGTGCGCGTCGGCGGGAAACGCCGGCCCGGCGGGATCGGGCAGCGCGACGAGCAGCGCGCCGCGCACTTTCGCGAGCGCGGCCGGACGCGCATAACGCGTCGCCCACCACGCGGCGGTCAGCGTGCCGAGGCTGTGACCTGCGATCAGCACGGGAGCGTGCGCGGCGTCGACCGCGCGATCGAGCGCGAGACACCAGCCGTTGCGGAACGCGCGGTCCCAGTCGGGCATCGAGACGCGCGAGAAGCGCGCATCGGCGCGCTCCCAGCGGCTTTGCCAGTGAAGCGGGCCCGAATTGGCGTAGCCCGGCAGGACGAAAACGAGGGGGGCGCTCATGAAAGGATTCGTCGACGAATGGTGTCGTAATGTGATGTCGACGAAGTGTCGCACACCCTCCTCTCCCTGATGCTGCCTGTCAAAAAACCGGAAGGATGTGCAGCGGATCGTGACGCGCTCGAATCGGCGTCACGCCCGGCCTGCGCTCAGGCGCGCCGGCTTCGATCAGCGCACGCCGGCGCCGACCAGGCCGCCTGCCGCCGCGCCGGCAACCGTGCCGACCGGGCCGCCCGTGATCAGGTAACCGAGCGCGCCGCCCGCAGCCGCGCCGATACCGGCATTGCGTTGCGTATGCGTCATCGCGCATGCGCCGAGTTGCGACAGCGCTGCGACGATCACCGCGGTACGAACGAGAAAAGTGGTCTTCTTCATCATGATTATTGGCTTCCTCCCGCCACGCAATTACGCGAATGGCGGCATTGAATCGGTGAAGCCATCATAGGAAAACCCGAACGGCGCGAGCAATCCGATTTACGTCGTGTTACAGCGGACACACTATCGAGATATTGCGGCACGCATCGCGAACGCAACGGCCCTCACCCGCAAGCCGCGCGGGACGGACCCCGGTCAGGTAGAATTACAGGATTAAACCGGCGCGACGCGCCGACACAACCTGACGCCAACCGCATGAGCACCGAACGCAACGACGCCCCCGCGGCTTCCAACTTCATTCGTAACATCATCGACGACGACAACCGCACCGGCAAATGGGGCGGCCGCGTCGAAACGCGCTTCCCGCCCGAGCCGAACGGCTATCTGCACATCGGCCACGCGAAGAGCATCTGCCTGAACTTCAGCGTCGCGCGCGACTACGGCGGCGTGTGCCACCTGCGCTTCGACGACACGAACCCGGAAAAGGAAAGCGTCGAGTACGTCGATTCGATCGTCGACGCGGTGCGCTGGCTCGGTTTCGACTGGCGCAAGGACGCGGTCGACCACCAGTATTTCGCAAGCGACTACTACGACAAGCTATATGAGTTCGCCGAGCTGCTGATCAAGCGCGGCAAGGCATATGTCGACAGCCAGAGCGCCGACGAAATGCGCGCGAACCGCGGCTCGCTGACGGAAGGCGGCAAGCCGTCGCCGTTCCGCGACCGCACGCCCGACGAGAACCTCGACCTGTTCCGCCGCATGAAGGCCGGCGAGTTCAAGGAAGGCGAGCACGTGCTGCGCGCGAAGATCGACATGGCTTCGCCGAACATGAACATGCGCGACCCGGTGATCTACCGGATCCGCTACGCGCACCACTACCGCACCGGCGATGCATGGTGCGTGTATCCGATGTACGACTACACGCACTGCATCTCGGATGCGCTCGAAGGCATCACGCATTCGCTGTGCACGCTCGAATTCGAGGATCACCGCCCGCTGTACGACTGGGTGCTGAACGAACTCGCGGAAGCCGGCGTGTTCACGCGCCCGCTGCCGCAGCAGATCGAATTCTCGCGGCTGAACCTCACGTACGCGATCACCAGCAAGCGCAAGCTGCTGCAGCTCGTCACCGAAGGCCACGTCGACGGCTGGGACGACCCGCGGATGCCGACGATCGTCGGCGTGCGCCGCCGCGGCTTCACGCCGGAGAGCATCCACCTGTTCTGCGAGCGGATCGGCGTGACGAAGATCGACTCGTGGATCGACATGAGCATCTTCGAAGGCGCGCTGCGCGACGACCTCGACGACAAGGCCGCGCGCACGGTCGCGGTGCTCGATCCGCTGAAGCTCGTGATCGACAACTATCCGGAAGGCCAGGAAGAAGCGTGCACGGCGCCCGTGCATCCGCATCACCCGGAGCGCGGCGTGCGCACGTTCCCGATCTCGCGCGAGCTGTGGATCGAGCGCGAGGATTTCGTCGAGAACCCGCCGAAGGGCTATTTCCGCCTGTTCCCGGGCAACAAGGTGCGCCTGCGCTACGGCTACGTGATCGAGTGCACGGGCTTCGACAAGGACGCCGACGGCAACGTGACGGCCGTGCACTGCAACTACTTCCCGGACAGCAAGTCGGGCACCGACGGCGCGAACACGTACAAGGTCAAGGGCAACATCCACTGGGTCAGCGCGAAGCATGCGCAGCCGGCCGAAGTTCGGATCTACGACCGCCTGTTCAAGGAGCCGCATCCGGACGCGGGCGGCGCGAACTTCCTCGAAGCGCTGAATCCCGATTCGAAGAAGATCGTGCAGGCGTACGTCGAGCCGGGCAACGGCGACATCGCGCCGGAAACGCGCCTGCAGTTCGAGCGGCACGGCTACTTCGTTGCCGACCGTGTCGATTCGAAGCCGGGCAAGCCCGTGTTCAACCGGATCGTCGGGCTGCGCGACAGCTGGGGCAAGCCGGCCTGACGGCCTGCTCCGCGCGCGGCGCGCGGCCTCGGGCCGACGTCGCGCGACCATGAAAAAACCGGCTCGAGGGGCGATGCCCGGTCTTTTCCAGAAGCGGGGCCGGTACGGGCCACCGCCACCTGTTCGGTTCACATCTGTTGATGCGAGCGCGGAACCGAATTGATCATGAACTCGCCCATCTGATAACGCATCGCGATTTGCCGGATGCCTTGTAGGTCGTCCGGCTTTTGCGGACCGATCACCATATAGTGATCGCCGGTCCCGCCTTTCATTTCGACATACTCGTGCCAACTCTTCTCGTTGGTCGAGTCGATCTTGACCTTGGTGTCCTTGTTGTCGGGAAAGATCAGAACCTTTCCCTGCGCGTTGATCTGATTGATCATCTCGACGGCAGCCTGCTCGGTCATGTCCTCCGGGTAACCATTGCGATTCTGCATCACATGGACGAGGAAATCGCGCTGTCCATCCGTCTCGACCATCTTGCGCAACACGTTGTTTCCGACGTCGAAGCGAAGCACCTCCTGAAGGTTCTCCTTGGCGCCCGGCTTGTTCCAGACCGAAGCAATTTGGTTTTGTGCGGCGGTCTCGTGCCCGGTCGTCAGATAGAATCCTTTGCCGAATTCTCCCTCTCCACTGTCCACATTGACCTGTGCGTGATCGAAGTGGCGAAGCGCACTCGGCCGGGTGACGTGTGCGAGGGAGGTCGTGGTCGCCGGGTCCAGTTCGGTCGGAACCGCATGCGCCGTGGGTGTTCCAAGGTCCCAATTCTTCGGGAACCCATTGTTGGAGGGGTCCATTTCACCGGGGAAAACGCGAAACTGGCTCTTGGTCTCGCCGAAAAATTCCACACCCGGCCGAGAGTCGTTCACTTGCCTGAGGTGGTCGACAAGTTCTTTCGGAGAGCTATATTGTTTGAGGTCACCCGTTTTCTCGAGGAATCTGAGCGCCTCCTGGAGCCTCGGAGGGAGTTCTTCCGGCAGCTTCCTTTGTTTTCCTGCCGCTACGTCGCCCGCCGACGTGCCGACTTTCGACGCGTTGGCTGCATACCATTCCGCCCAGTCCTTGGCGCCTCCTCCCGTCGGCGCCGGTGAAAAGCCGGTTTCCGGCGCGGGTGCCGATGCCGATGACGCGCGTGCGGAGGGCAAGGGGGCCCTGTTCGTTACCAGTGTCGCCGTACTCGAATGAGGCGTCAAAACCTGGAGCTGTGGTGACGATCCGCCTCCCGATACGCTCCCGCCGGGACGCGAATTGTCGGGGCGCGGGGCGATAACCTGGGATGTTTCCAACTGCCGCATGCTCGGTGACAAACGGTTAATTCCCGACGGGCTGCTCATGGCCAATTCTCCATTTTGAGACGTGTGAAAGCCAGGCTCATTGCGATCGTCCTGGCGAGTGCCCGACTATCGCCCAGCGTCTCCGGCGCGCTTGCGCCACCCGCGAATCCGCGCACTGAAATCCGAAGCGCGATGGCAACCCGGCGCGTCATGCGACGCGATTGCAAAAAAAACGCCACCCGTTCTATCGGGTGGCGCTGCTGATAAAAAATGCCGTTCAGTTCTTAACTGAACGGCATTAGGCTCGAGGGCCGGTTTTTTTATTGCATGCAACGAAGCCAAGAGACGCGGCGACGGAAGCCACCGCGTTCCTTCACGCGCCCGACAGCCGCCGATGCAGTTCCGCGAGCGACAGCTTTGTGCGAAACAGCCGCGCGAGGCTGCGGCTCGCATACGCGTCGATATCGCCCGGCGCGGTCCAGCGGTACGCATCCATCTCGGGAATCATCGAGCCGTCGCGACGGCTCGGGAACAGCGACGTGCACGTGCACAGCGCGGGATCGATCTCGCCGTCCGCCACCTGCACCGCGAACAGGTGCAGGTCCTTGTCGTGCCGGTACGCGAAGCGGCCGAGATCGAGCAGCCGGGCCGGCGCGAACTCGATGCCGGTTTCCTCGAGCAGCTCTCGCAGCGCCGCGTCGGCCGGCGTCTCGCCGGGCTCGCCCTGCCCCTTCGGGATGTCCCAGTGCGTGGTGTCCGTCGCGTGCGCGAGGAACACGCGGCCGCCCGCATCGAGGATCACGACGCCGCACGACACCGCGCGCGGCGCGTCGCTCCGCTTCATCACCCGCGTGCTCAGCGCTTCTGCAACTGCCACTTGCCCGCGGCCGTCTTGCAGTAGACGGGTTTGAGCGTCATCGTCTGGCCCTTCGCGGTGATGTCGGTGGTGATTTCGCGGCAAGTCTTGCCGTCCGTCTCGGTCGTGGTCGGCGTGAGCTTCGCCTCGATCTGCGTACGGCTGCCGCTGTTCTGCCACGTCGTCGTCTCGCCGTCCTTGCCTTCGTCGCGCACCTTCGCGGCGGCCTTCGACAGCGATGCTGTGTCGGCCTTGCTGAAATAGCTGAGCGGCGTGTCGTTCAGGAAGTTCAGGTTGTTCTGCGCGTGGGCGGGCAGCATCGCGGCAACGCACGCGGCGCCGGCCAGCACACGCGTGACGACGGAAAGGGATGCACGCATCGACATGTTGTTCTCCTTGGATGTTCGATCGAACGGCGCGGTGCATGCCGGTGAACCGGCACGCGCCACGCCCGTCAGCGAGCGAGCATAGCATGCGTGCCGCGTGCGACGCTTTCGGGCCTGTTCCCGCTAATAACGGGCCCTAGCGGGCCGCCTGCGTCGACCCGGGTTGATATCCGTCAGTCAGCGTGCCCAGGAACGCGATCACGTCCTTGATCTCGGCCGCGTTCAGCGCCGGCTGCTCGCCGCGCTTGCGGTCGAACGGCGGTTCGCGGTTGATGTTCGGCCAGTAGCGCTTCGGCAGGTCGTCGTAGATCTGCACCTTGCCGTGCACGACCGGATAGAACTTCTCCGGATGAATGTCGCGCTCGACGTAGAAGCGCATCACGTCCTCGAGCGAGTGATACACGCCGTTGTGGAAGAACGTCTTGCGCAGCGCGACGTTGCGCAGCGACGGCGTGCGGAACAGCCCGCAGAATTCGTCGCGGCCCTTCAGGTCGGTGCGCTCGGGGCCGCACGCGCCGAGATCGTGGAAGCTCGGGTCGCGGTTCACAGGCAGCGCGCGGTTGCGCGGCACCGCGATCGCGATCAGCCCGAAATCGCTGAACTGCGGCGGGCCGCCTTCGAGCGTGCGCTGGCTGATGTGGCAGCTCGCGCAATTGCCCTTCTTCTCGTCGTTGAACAGTTGCAGACCGTGCAACTCGGCGGGCGTGAGCTGCGCGCGGCCGGCCAGGTACGCGTCGTACTTGCTCGTGTACGGATCGAACAGCGCAGGCTGCTGCTGGAACGCATCGAGCGCACGCAACACCGCGTCGAAGGCGGCCTGATCGTCGCCGAGCACCCGCTCGCCGAATGCCTTGCGGAACGCGTCCGCATACGGCGCCGCGCGCACCGCCTGCGCGACCCGCGCCGGCGAGCTGCTCATCTCGAACGGCGACAGCAGCGGAATGCGCGCCTGCGCGTCGCGCGTGTCGACGCGGCCGTCCCAGGTCAGCCCGCCGGTCGGGCCCGCGTCGATGCTTTCGTCGCCCTCGTCGGGCGAATCGTGGAAATGCTCGCTGAACGGCGGGATGCCGCGCAAGTACTTCAGCGACGGCGCCGCACGGAACCCGATGCGATGCATGTCGTCGCCGCCGAGCTGCACCGACAGCGCGTTCGGCGGCCCGAACGCATGTTCGGCGCTGTGGCACGACGCGCACGCGAGCTTGCCGGAGCCCGACAGCGACGGATCGGAGAACAGTTGCTTTCCGAGCGCCGTCATCTGCTTCACGCCCTCGAACACCTGCGCACGCGTCTGCGGCTGGCTGGCCGGTGCGACCGCGGGCGCGGCCTGGGCGGCCGGCACGATGGCCGCCGCCGGCGAATTCGTGCCGGGCCGCGCATCGCAACCGGCGAGCGCCGCGAGCCCGGCAGCCAGCGCCAGGGCCGCCGCGGCATGGATCAACGATCGCGCGGACGCAAAGGATTTCGGGGTGGTGGGCATCGTCGTTCTATGGGTAGCGGTGGGCAATCGGCCGGAGCTTATGTCAGTTCCGTGTCCGTCGCGTGACGTTCCGCCGACAGTCAATTGAAAGCGCCCCTACACCCGCCTGTCAAACGGGTTCCAGATAATGCGCGCAGCCGGTCGGCGCCCGGCGCCTGCTGCGCCGGCCCCAAGCCACCCCGGTTCCCACACGCGACCAACGACGAAAGAGAGAACATCGCATGAAGAAGCACGCCTGGATTCGCCATACGCCGATCGCCCTCGCGGCCGCGCTCAGCCTGACCGCCTGCGGCGGCGACGACGTCACCCAACAGGGCCTGTCGGCCGTCAAGAACGTTGTCGTGATCTATGCGGAAAACCGCAGCTTCGACAACCTGTACGGTAACTTCCCGGGCGCGAACGGCCTGCAGAACGCAACGGCCGCGAACTCGGTGCAGAAGGATCGCGACGGCTCGACGATGGCGACGCTGCCGAAGGTCGGGGGCGGCCTGACCGCGACCGGCATCACGCCGGCGCTCACCGAGGCGATGACGGCGAACCTGCCGAACGCACCATTCGCGATCGACGATCCGAACGGCTTCAACCAGCCGATGAGCATCGCGACGCGCGACATCGTGCACCGCTTCTACCAGGACCAGATGCAGATCAACGGCGGCAAGAACGACATGTACGCCGCGTGGACCGATGCCGGCGGCCTGACGATGGGCCATTACACGCCGGACCCGTCGAAGCTCCCGCTGTGGAAGATCGCGCAGCAGTACGTGCTCGCCGACAATTTCTTCATGGGCGCGTTCGGCGGCTCGTTCCTGAACCACCAGTACCTGATCTGCGCGTGCGCGCCGTTCTACGCGAACGCGAACACGAGCCCCGCGGCCGGCAAGATCGCGGTCCTGAACGCGGACGGCAAGTCGCTGAAGGTCGCCGCGAATTCGCCCGCCTCCGCGCTGAGCGGCCCGCCGAAGTTCGTCAACGACGGCGCGATCACGCCCGACTTCTTCGCGGTCAACACGATGCAGCCGCCGTATCAGCCGAGCGGCAACAAGGCGGCCACGGGCGGCGACCCGCTGCTCGCCGACCCGGCCAACGCGTCGACGATGCCGCCGCAGACGGCCACCAACATCGGCGACCTGCTGACCAGCGCGAACGTGTCGTGGGCATGGTATAGCGGCGCGTGGGGCCAGGCGCTGCAGGCGAGCCAGAACGGCACGTCGAACGTGATCTACGGCGCCGACCTGTCGACGCCGAACTTCCAGCCGCACCACCAGCCGTTCAACTACTTCGCGAACCAGGCGCCGGGCACCGCGAACCGCGCGCAGCACCTGCTCGACGGCGGCGCGAACGGCGCCGAGTTCATCAAGGCGATCGACGCGGGCACGCTGCCGGCGGTGACGTTCTACAAGCCGCAGGGCAACCTGAACGAGCACCCGGGCTACACGGACGTCACCTCCGGCGACCAGCACATCGCCGACGTGATCGCGCACCTGCAGGCGAGCCCGCAGTGGAAGAACATGGTCGTGGTCGTCACGTACGACGAAAACGGCGGCTTCTGGGATCACGCCGCGCCGCCGACCGCCGACCGCTGGGGTCCGGGCACGCGCATTCCGGCGCTGATCGTGTCGCCGTATGCGAAGAAGGGCTTCGTCGACCACACGCAGTACGACACGGGCTCGATCCTGCGCTTCATCACGCGCCGCTACTCGCTGCCGCGCCTCGCGGGCCTGCAACAGCGCGACGACGCGCTGAAGGCCAACGGCGCGCAGCCGATGGGCGACCTGACGAACGCGCTCACGCTGTCGCCGAACCTGTAACGGCATCGCGACGAACGGGCCGGCGGCGCTGCCGGTCCGGACGAACGAAGGGCGGCCTCGTGGCCGCCCTTCGTTCATGAGTGCGTGTCGTTGTCGCGCCCCTTCGTCACCAGCCGTACTTCAACTCGACGCCGACATAGTCGGCGTTGTGCCCGCCCGCCTGCCGGATCGCGTCGCCGACCTGGAAATGCACGGCTTCGACCGCGCCGATCAGGTTCGCGGCGATCGTCCAGTCCGCCCGCAGCTGCACGTACATCCCCGTCCACAACCCGCCCTTGCCGGCCGTGCCCGGCACCACGGCGTTGCCCTGCTGGTAGACGGCGTCGCCGGTCGTCTCGCGCCACTGGAAACCGAGCGCGCCGAGCAGCGCCAGGTTCGGCGACGGCTTCAGCGTCACCGACGGCTTCACGTGGATCAGGTTCGAGTAGCCGGTAAAGCCCGCGAGCGTGAAGTAATAGCCGTTCGGAAACAGCGGATTGAAGGTGCCGATGCGGCCGTCGTGCGGATGCCGGTCGCCCGACGCCGCGTCGACCTGCAGCGCGACGCGCGGCGACCATGGCGCATCGAGCCGGTAGCCTGCGATCGAGCCGAGCGCCCACGCGCGGATCGAGCTACTGCCGACCGTCCCCGTCTGCAGCATCGTTTCGAGATCCCAGTCGAAGCGCCCCTGCGTGCCCGTGTAGCGCACGTCCCACACGTCGCGGCGCTCGGCGCCGCTCGCGTCGAGAAAGCGCGCGTTACTGCGGTTGTAGCGCGACCAGTAACCCGACAGGTCGCCGGGCCCGACCGACTGCCGCTCGAAGCGCACGCCGCTGAACGTGAGGTTGCGGTTCGACACGTCGTCGAACGCGGACACGGTGCGGTTCTGCACGGGCTGCGTCGCATACGCGATAAAGCGCCACTTTTGATATTCGTAGTCGGCCCACACCGCATCGAACGCCTGCCGCACGTTCGGGCCATCGCGCGCGGCGATGAAACGCTGCAAGTCGAACGCCATCTCCTGCCGGCCGACGCGGAACTTGAACGTGCCGCCGCCGAGCGCACCCGTGTAGGTCGCGAATGCCTGTTCGAGATCGAGCGGGTTCCTGTCGACCGGCGAGATCGTGTTCTTGCCGAACGCACGGTCGTCCTGCAACTGCACGAAGAACTGCCAGTGTTGGCCGAGATGCGCATCGGCATGCACTTCGACGCGCTGGATCAGGTACGTGTCCGATTGCGCGGAGCCGATCCCGAACAGCGGCGCGTCGTTGGTCTCGAGGCGCTCGCGCAGGTTCACGCCGAGCGAAAGATAGGACGACGGATCGTTGCCGAGCGGGATGTATTTCAACCCGTCGAGCGGCGCGCGCGGCACGCATGGATTCGCGAGCACCGACCAGTCTTCCTGCCAGCGGTTGAACAGCACGGTCGGCCGCTTGGCCGTGCACGTCGATGCGGGCGCGCTGTCCGCCGCCGGTGCAGTCGCCGTGTCCGCGAACGCCGCATCGGCACCCGCAAGCAGCAGCCCCGCGACAACCGATGCGCGGGCAACCCGGTCGAAGCGTCTGCCTCGGGTCGTCGCGGCACGCTGTCCGCTTGTCGCGGCCATCCGTTCGCGACCGCCTGCCTCGGTCCGGCCTGCTCGCCCGCCGCGGTCGCGACGCGCCCCTCCACGCTGCACGATCATGCATGCTCCTGCGTGCCGGTACGGGCGGACACCCCCGTCCATGCGGCCAGCACCGCGAGCGTGCCGGCGGGCACAAGCAGCGCCCAGAACCCGATATGGCGAAAACCCAGCGCGCCGCATACCGCGCCGAGCGCGAACGCGACGATCGCCGGCAGCATCTTCGCGAAGCGCGCGCGTGCCGTCGCGCGCACGCTGTCGGCCGTGCCGGCGGACAGCAGGTCGACGACATCGAGGATCGCCTGCGTGACGTTGCCGGTCATCACCGTGTTCGGCACGCCGGCGCGCGCGATCACGCGCGGATGCGCGTTCTGCACGCCCATCGCGAACGTGCCGACGAAACCGGCCACCAGCACCGGCAGGCTGTCGGATTGCGTCACGGGCGTCGCCCAAACGCCGGCCGCGCAGAAGCCGAGCAGCAGTACCGCCTGCACCGTATGCAGTGCTCGCGCGCCCTGCCATGCGGGTCGCGCGGAAAGCGCGCGCGCAATCAGGCTGCTCGCGACGACGCCGCACACGAACGCGGGAAACACGCTGAGCTTCAGCAGGACGCCCTGCCCGAACCCCGCGACGCCCGCGCCGATCAGCACGAAGTTGCCCGTCACGTGCGCGGTGAACAGTCCGAACAGCGCGACGAAGCTCAGCGTATCGACGAAGCCGGCCACCGCGGAAAGGATCGTGTCCTCGTGCTTCATCGCGCCGCGCTCGCGTGGATCTCGGCGACGTAGCCGCCGGGGAACTGCACGAGCGCCGCATCGCGCCCGTCCGCCGTATACGACGGCACGAGCACGTTCACGCCCGCGGCCTGCGCCTGCTTCAGCGTCGCGGCCAGATCCGGCACTTCGTAGCCGGTCATCTCGTGCCCGTACGGGTAAGGCAGTTGGCCGTCCGTCACGAGCACGGTCATCTTGCCGAAGCCCGACGTGATGCGAATGCGGCGATAGGTGTCGTTCGGCCGGCCGATCTCGATGCCGGGCGCCTTGAGGTTGTCGGACACCACCTTGCCGTTCGAGAACTTGACGAAATCGTGGACGAACTTGCGCACGCTCTGCGGCGACACATACACGCGGTTCTCGGGGATCGTCTGCAGCGCCGCGTAGTTCGGCGCCTGCGTGTGCCAGTACAGCTGCATCTTCACGCCGCCCGTCCACGCGATCACCGCATCGCGGCCGATCGGATCGGGGAACGTGTCGACGATCACTTCCGCGCCATGCTCGCGCGCCACCTTCATCGCCGCGTCCATGTCGGTGACGAGATAGCCCGTGCGCTCCGCGCCGAACGGCCAGGGCACGGGCGTCTTGAAGCCGAATACGGAGATCGTGCCCGCCGGCGTGAAAACGAGTTGCGACATCGTCTGGCTCGGGGTCGGCGTGACCTGGAACACGCCCTGCTTCGACTTGCTGCCGCCGAACGTCGCGACGAAGCTGTCGGTGAAGCGATCGAAATCCTCGGGGGCGACGTATACGTGTGTCGTGTCGTATTGCGGCCCGACGGCAAGCGTCGGCGTGGCCGCCGGCGGCACGGGCGGCTTCGCGTACGACGCCGGCGCCGCGACGAGGCCGGCGGCGATCGCAAGCGCGAGCAAGGCGGAACGAATCGTTTTCATCACAGGATTTCCTTGTTGTTTCATCGTCATCGAGTGGTACGGCCGTCGCCGGCCGTGTGCTGCGCATCGGCGAGCAGCGTCGCGAGCACGAGTGCGGCGATCAGCCCGAGATGCTCGAAAAAGCTGTTGAGCGCCATGAAATGATCGGCGCCCGTGCGATTCCAGAAATCGTTCGCCACCAGCATCGCGACGAGCGTCAGCATGCCGAGGCTGCCGGCGCCGAGCCACGTGAAGCGGTTCAACACCACGCACAGCGAGCCGGCGATCTCGACCGCGATCGCGAGCGCCGCCCAGAGCGCGGCCGGATGCAGGCCGAAATGCGCCTGCTCGGCGACCGCGCCGTCGAAATCCAGCGCCTTCGCGACGCCGCCGATCAGGTAGGCGGACACCAGCGCGAGGCGCACGAGCGGCAGGACCCACGGCTGCGCCAGCAGCGCGCGGACCCACGCCGGGTTGCCGAAGCCGCCGGATTTGATCGGGGCCGCCATGTCAGACCGCCCAGCACGAACAACCGAACGCGCCCCAGAAGCCCTTCGCGTCCGACGTCGGCAATGCACTGCCCCACGCGCTCGCATGGGCATGGGCATGCGCGTGCACGTTGCACGCGCTCGCGCAGCCGCACATCGCGGCGGCCGCCGCACGCTGCAACGGTGCGCCGTTGCGCTGCGTCGCGCCCCAGCCGCCGTAGCCGCCGTACTCGC
The DNA here is from genome assembly GCF_900119325.1 of Burkholderia sp. NFPP32. Classification (NCBI taxonomy): domain Bacteria; kingdom Pseudomonadati; phylum Pseudomonadota; class Betaproteobacteria; order Burkholderiales; family Burkholderiaceae; genus Burkholderia; species Burkholderia sp. NFPP32. The sequence goes on from NZ_FPJP01000030.1 coordinate 80,796, forward strand.
GCACGGGCGACCAGTCCGGCATCGCGGGCGGAATCGGCGCGTCGTGCGACGCGAACGGCCCCGCGCCCCATACGATCTTTCCGCCGACCACCGTCAGCAACGCTGTCGTGTCGACGATATCATCCTCCGCACATGTGAAGAAATCGCGATCCGGGACCATCAGGTCGGCAAGCTGCCCGACCGCGATGCGCCCTTTCTTCCCCTCTTCGTTCGAGAACCAGGTCACGTATTCGGTCCACATCCGCAGCGCGGTCTCGCGATCGAGCAGGTTGCGTTGCGGATACATCCGCAAGCCGCCGACCGTCTTGCCCGTCACGAGCCACGCGAGCGACACCCACGGGTTGTACGACGCGACGCGCGTCGCGTCGGTGCCGGCCGACACCTTGATGCCCTTCGAGAGCATCTTCGCGACGGGCGGCGTCGCTTCGGCCGCCTGCGCGCCATAACGCTCGACGAAGTATTCGCCCTGGTACGCCATGCGGTGCTGCACCGCGATGCCGCCGCCCAGCGCCGCGATACGATCCATCGATTTTTCGGTAATGGTTTCCGCGTGATCGAAGAACCAGTTCAGGCCTTCGAGTGGGATGTCCTTGTTGACCTTCTCGAACACGTCGAGCGCGCGGTCGATCGTTTCGTCGTAGGTCGCATGCATGCGCCATGGCCAGCGGTTCTGCGCGAGCACGCGCACGACGCCTTCGAGATCGTCCTCCATCTGCGCCGGCAGGTCCGGCCGCGCGACGCGGAAATCCTCGAAGTCGGCCGCCGAGAACACCAGCATCTCGCCCGCGCCGTTGTTGCGGAAATAGTCGGTGCCGTCGTGATACTTGACGCTCTTGGTCCAGTTCACGAAGTCTTCCTTCTCGGCGTTCGGCTTCTGCGTGAACAGGTTGTACGCGATCCGGATCGTCATCTCGCCCGCGTCGTGCAGCTTGCGGATCACTTCGTAATCGTCGGGATAATTCTGCGAACCGCCGCCCGCATCGATCACGCCCGTCACGCCGAGACGGTTCAGTTCGCGCATGAAGTGGCGCGTCGAGTTGTACTGGTATTCGAACGGCAGCTTCGGCCCCTTCGCGAGCGTCGCGTAGAGGATCGTCGCGTTCGGGTTCGCGAGCAGCAGCCCGGTCGGGTTGCCCGCGGCGTCGCGCAGGATCGTGCCGCCCGGCGGCTCGGGCGTGTCCTTCGTGTAGCCGACCACGCGCAGCGCGGCCGCGTTCAGCAGCGCGCGATCGTACAGGTGCAGGATGAACACCGGCGTATCGGGCGCGGCGGCGTTGAGCTCCTCGATCGTCGGCAGGCGCTTCTCGGCGAACTGGTGCTCGGTGAAGCCGCCGACCACGCGCACCCATTGCGGCGCGGGCGTGATCGCGACCTGCCGCCTGAGCATGTCCATCGCGACCGCGAGCGACGGCACACCGTCCCAGCGCAGTTCCATGTTGTAGTTCAGGCCGCCACGAATCACGTGCGTATG
>NZ_FPJP01000054.1:0-7489 GCF_900119325.1 Burkholderia sp. NFPP32
CTCGTGCTCAAAGACCATCCGCACTGCTCGCTCCCGAACCTCATCCGAATACCGCGTCCCGGTGGGCTTCCTTACCTTGCTTTCGTTTTCCATACTTCAAATCTCCTGTTACTGCCAAGATCCGAAGTCTCCTACATTCCCGGCGCGGTTCAATCGTCAAGCGGCCAGGTCAGCTAGCGCGTCGCATTCGACGAGGCGTGGCATACGGTGCGGATGCCGCATCCATTCGAACGCGAGATCGACGATCAGCGGCGTCGGCCGACTGCAGTCGAGTAACGCGAGCGCTTGCCGGTCGATCCACGCGCACCGCGCGATCTCCTGTGCGGGGCGTGGGATCGCGTGCGGATCGATGTCGGCGAGGAACACGTGATGCAGCTTGTGTGCGCCCGCGATGCGAAACAGGTAGCGGGCGTTGCCGCAGACAAGCCCGGTCTCTTCGGCCAGTTCTCGCCGGGCGGCATCGCGTAGCGATTCGCCCGCACACGGCTTGCCGCCTGGCAAGGTCCAGCGGGCATGCAAACGGGAAACCACAAGGATCCGCTCGCCGCGTCGGCAGAGGACGGTGGCGCGTTCTTTCATCGGCAAAATCCTCACTGTGTGCGACGCGACGGCAAGCAAAAAAAACGCCACCAGGAAAGGGTGGCGTAAACGGAGATCTAATGCTTCAAGCGGTATTGGATGGGCATGACCGAGCCATCCAACCCAGCCATTGTGGCGAAGTCAGGCCTGATGTGGAATCAGTCTGGTCTATTGTGGAATCGGTCGAGTCTGATTTCGCAGGTCGTCCGGCACGGCAGTCGGGCTGGGGTAATGAGCGCGATCTCGCCGGGCACTGGATACCAGTCCGTGTCGGCATGCTGGCGGTGTCAATGTGGGGAACAGTTGCGTCGGCGACGCCGGTTTCGTGCCGATGCGTCAGCCGTAGATCGGCAGCGTGAGGCACAGCTTGATCGCGAGCGCATTCGCGATTTCGATGAAGAGCGCGCTGACCATCGGCACGAGCAGGGAAGCTCGACGGCCCGACGCGGGCCGCGTCACGGCTTGCATGTTCGCGGTCGCGGTGAGCGGCGCACCGAGCCCGAAGCCGCAGTGGCGGGCGGCGAGTACGGGGGGGTGCCCCTATGTCCTTCGTCAAGCGTTAGGGGCTGACTTGGGTTTGTAAATGGTGCCGTCGCGCAGCATGGCGAACAGGACGTCGCAGCGTCGCCGTGCCAGCGCGATGAGCGCTTGGTTGTGGCGCTTGCCCTGCTGGATCTTGCGCGCGTAGTAAGCCCGCGAGACAGGATCCCGCAATGCCGCAAAGGCGGATAGGAACAAGGCGCGCTTGAGCACTTTGTTGCCGCGTCTGGATGGATGCTCACCACGAATGGATGAACCTGAACGCCGGGTGACCGGGGCAAGGCCAGCATAGGCCGCCAAGCGAACGCTTTATGCGCGACCTCGGTCAGGAGTCTGGCGGCGGTCCTGACGCCGACTCCCGGCATGCTGGTCAGGACCGGCCAAAGAGGGTGAGCAAGCACCAGTCGCTCAACTTCGGCGGCGACCTCGTCGCGTTGCTTACGCAAGGCCGCAAGCTGCTGGGCCAAGCGAGGCATGACGATGGTGGCAGCTTGCGTGCCGGGCACGGTCACGGCTTGTTCGCTCAGCGCCTGAACGATCTCGGCCGCCAAGCCTTTGCCCATGCGAGGAGCGAGCTTGGTCAGGCGATTGGCGAGCGTCTTCTCGCTGGTGGCGGCAAGCGCGGCGGGCGACGGATAGCGCTCAAGCAGATCGAGCACCGCTGGATGGTCGAGGCGCGGTCCGAGAACGCGTTCGAGAGCGGGATGGATCTGGGTGAGCAAGCCGCGAATGCGGTTGCTGGTTTGAGTGACTTGGTCGGCGAGATCGTCGTCGAAGCCGCACAGCATGGTGAGTTCGGCGAGTTGCTCGTCGGCCAACCGAAGCGAGCGCAGTGTGTGCGGCATCGAGCGAGCGGCTTCGGCAATGATCGCGGCATCGCGGGCATCGGTCTTGGCTTCGCCGGCGTGCAGATCAGCGATGCGGCGCATAGCCAGTCCCGGCAGATAGGCGACGAGTACGCCTTCATTGCGGGCAACGGCCACGGGAAGCGCGCCGATGGTGGAAGGCTGATCGACGACGAACAGGAGTCGGCCGTGAGTCTTGAGTTCGGCGATGAGGGCGCGTAGCTTGGCCTCGTCGTTGGGTAGCGCCTTGTTGTACAGGCGCTTGCCATTCCGATCGAGCGCGACGGCATGATGCTGGCCTTTACCGACATCGACGCCGATGAAGACATCGACGGCGCCATGTTGTTGAGTGTCTTGCATCGAAGTATGAGCAGAGTGAACGGATTGGCCTGCAACAACGGTGGCAAGTCTCGGCATCCACGTTACGGACGGCGTCGGGATATCCCGGCCAAACCCCTATTAGCGATCACCAGCCACCCACCAGGCCCGGTGACAACACCCCCCGGATCATGACTGCGACTGGGGGCGGGAATCATGCCGGGCCTGGCTGGCCAAAGCCCCGATTATCGGGGCGTGAAGATAGTAACGGGGCGGTAGTTCGCGCCCATCATGCGGAACGTCACGAAGATCTAAGCCAACATCAGCACGGTCTGCGCGATCAGCAGGATCAGCACCGGCAGCGCGAGCGCGGTCAACTCCCCCCGCCGCAGCGTCATCAGTGCTATCGCGGGGAGCAACGCAGACTCACGATGCCGAGCCGCGCTGATTCCGCGCGACCGGCTGTTCTGCGGGCCGATTGCGGAGCGCTGGAAGTATCTGTCGCTCGGCGTGCTGTTCGTCAACGTGTCGATCGGCGGCACGCTGACTGCCTACGCGGCACCACCGGTGCTGATGGTGGCGACCGCGTGGGGCTGGGACAGCACGTTCATGGCCACCCAGCTCGGCTGGAACGCCGCGGTCGTGGTGCTCGTCAACGCGACGGTGCTGATCGCGCTGATGCGCGGCGCGCTGGCAGCGTCGGGTGCGACGGGCGAGCGCGTGCCGGCGGGCGTCACGCTGATCCACGTCGGCTTCCTGGTGGGCGTCGTGCTCGGTGCGCATCATCCGGTCGTGTTCATCGGCCTGCTGCTGTTCTTCCTCGGCGGGCTCGTCGTGCTCAGTGGCTTGCAGCAGTGGTGGCTGCAGCCGATCGTCGCGTCGATGGACGCGTACGCACTCTATGCCGGCGCGCTCGGGCTGACCGTGATCGCCAACGCGCCGAACCCGGCCGGGCTGGCCATCGTGTGCCGCGGTTTCGCGGATGAATCGATTAGCGGTGCTGGCCGCGCCCGGATCGCAGGTACCGACCACCCGATGGTGCTAGTGAGCCAGCAGCAAGTCGGTGCCGCTCGCAAGCTGCTGGCAGGCTCGTCCGTATTCCTGGGTGCAGTCGATATCGTCTAGACACGAGCGCGCGACTTCCATGCGACGCAAACCCAAGTCCAAAAGACAGCGTGTGATGACGTAGTCACGCATGTCGGTCGCGCTACTGCGGTCAAACGCCCTGAGCAGTCATCGGAACTCTTCTGGCGACGGAACCCCGGGGCCGCCAAGATGCAATAGAGCAACGCGTGGCAGTGCTGCGATCAAAGTTGCGCCGGTGTTCGACCGCTCGCCTTGAAGAGGAAATAGTTGCGAACTGAAACACCGATACTCTTGATCGAATCAGGTGCGAGCCCACGTGCACGGCGCACGATAAAACGGACGACGCTCGCCGGAGCGATCTTCGATATGTCATTCGGCTGCTTGTCGAAGCATTCCGCGAGAACCTCACTCATCGGCGCGGCGCAGCCGGACGCAGCGTGTGCTATCGGAAAGCCCGCGAACTTCCATCATGTACCGAGTGAAGTTCGCCAGTTCTGTTTGTATCGAAGCGGATGATATCGGAGCCGGCGCCACTCGAGCGATGCCGTGCCTGTCAAGAATATGTATCAGTGCGGCGTGAACATTGGAGCGAATTCTCCAGCACTACGGGACGCTGACAACGAGGCAGATGTCGGTGGATGACGCGACCGATAATAGTACGGCCGACATCGTGAAAGGCAACGTGCCGTCGTGCTGTCCAGTGGAAAAATACACGGCACTGCGGGAGTCGCATTCCTCCGTCTCTACGGCATATCTGTGTTCCGTAAAAAAGTGATGCGCATCAGCGCGCGGCTCCAGGTCAGCCTTGGTGGATCAACCGATGATTCCAGATCAGGATGCATGTACATGAAGATGACGCTGGACTACGGGATCTAACGTTAGAGAATGCAGCACGCAACCTTACAAGTTGTAATAATGTGTGTTACATTACTATCCTCTGCGGGGCAGAGAGCAACCGTTAGCCATCTATTTTGGCAAAAGTTTCCATTCATCAAATGAAATAATTGGGCATGAATATTTCAAATATATTAAATATAGGAATACTAAGTATATTGGCGATGTTTTCTGGATCGATGCGCGCCGAAATTCATCAAGCATCAATCGGTGCTGCGCTCGAATCCATAAAAAACATTCCAATTGTTGTGCCAACAAACCAAGGGGTTCCCGCTGGTCTGACGGAGTTATCCAACGCACAAGTAATGCTGGAAATTCCAAACGAAACACATGTCTTGCTGTTACGAGTTGATGGCACGACATCAGCCGCGCTCAGTCATTATCAACGACTTATTGAAAGGTCGTTGAACTCAAAAGGTACTATCGTCTTACAAGGTTCAAAAGAGGCGTTGCTCGCACTGAAACCTCAATGGATCCGGGTTTGGCCTGAAGCTGATACCGTTGTCTTGACCAGTCGTTTTGGCACCCGTGTGGAAGGTTTACGTGACGAAGGGGTGGAAGATTGGCGCGCAATTGCACAGCTCATCGCTGGTCAGATCGAGCAAGCTCGCTCGGCAGAGGCTCAATTGGCCAACGACAAAATGTCAGATGGGTTGAGGCGAGCCAAAAGATCAACAGGTACAACGAATAGCTTTACGAAAAATGTAGAGTTTTCCGTTCGTCCAAGTTCTCCAGTGGAAGCTTGCACGATGTTCGGTAACGGCTTCGCAGCCAACACATTCGGACGTCCACTAACACCGAGCGAGCGGGATGAGGTTTCTAGTGAGGTGAGTCGTTGGTGCCAAAGTGGGACGCTGTCCTATTATCAGGGCGCTAGTGCACCGCGCAATGTTCCGAATTGGACGTATACTAAAAAGCCGAAACTCAGTTTGCTAACTGAATGGGCGTTGATTCGTAGCGAAGATGTACTAACACCAAGCAATTCAAAACACTACTTTTGGGTCAAGTCAATAGGACAAGGGGCGGGTTCTGGATTCACCCGAAATCTGCAAGATACCGCGTTCTATTCCAACAATGTAATGTATGGCCTTCTGGATGCAACTATCCACGCAGGTTGGGGAAATATTTATCCGCAGCTCCCGAAATCTTGGACTTATCCTGTCGGAGAGGCGGACTGGGCGGATCGTGATCCCAATTTGTTTGGGTGTGATTCTGGAGAAAGGGGGAGTGTTTGTCCAACAGGGGTAAGTGTAATTAGATTATTTCCTTCCGATACGTCAAATAATCAAGTAATGGTCTCCCAAGGGGAATCATTTACATTTGGTGGAATGGTGAATGTGTCAAGTCAAGTCTTCACTGATCCTTCAAAAGCAATAAAGGCGGATTTGATTTTAAAGCGTATGGATAGTTCGATGAGAACCGCGACACTGAATTTGACCAACACCCAAACGTCATCAGGGAAACCATATTCGCGCAGTACTCGTTGGCGTCCAGATGTTGCGGCAATTTGGGATTACGTAGTAATGCGAGGTATTGAAGGGGCATTTGCTACCGCCACTCCGACAGCAGCAACCATTAACCCTGAATATGACATTCTTTGGCAAATACCGACACAGCCGAATCAAGGAAAATTGATGAAATTCAATGTGGTCTATGAGGCGGGGTGGAATAATTGCGTAAAATATGTATGTGCAGGGATGCAATCACCCCCCGATCCAACCATTCCGCCTCAAGGGCGCGTATATTGGACAGACGGTGTGGTGGTTGATTTTAGGTCGTAGCGGACTGTTGAAATTCACCTCTCATGCGCACTCTATTCTAAACGGCTGGCGCATCGGTTTGGTTCATGCTGATTTAAGGTTGGACTATCCGAAATTCAGGTTAACCAATTCCACTGGATTTTCTGTTTGGATGCAGAGTGCCCATTCATGACGCTTGTGGGAGAAATGCAGGGGGGGCAGAATCCGCGAAAGGGTAGTTCAAGGCATCCGAACCGGATGCCGAATTGTCTAACTGTGATTCCAAAAGGGCCGAGGCTACGAAAGAGGTGCGAATGCAGCGAACTTTTTGACGCAACGATGGGGCGCAGCGGCTATCCTGCCTTGACCTTCCGCGCACACGGCACGTCGATAACCTCATTTGTCGACGCCGTGCCGCGCTCCGTCGCTTGCTTCTCAAATCAACTTCCGATGTAACGCCGCGTTAGCGCGGGCACGTCAGGTCGCAGTGCTGCACGCGAACGTGTCGCATCGTTTTCGCAACCCCAATATGCTTGCTTCGTTCCTCCATAAGGGGCGCGAGCATAACTGGAGCAGCTATGCAATCTCTTTCATCCGACACATCATCGAGTCAAGCACGTCGGTGTTCAGCCGACGTGAATCCAGTCCGCTGGCGCCCAGACTTTGCTCGTATCGACAAACATGTTGCGATCTCGATTGCTGACCAGATCGAGGAAGCCATTCGTTCGGGACTGTTTCAGCCCGGCGACCGGATCCCAACCCAACAGTCAATTGCCGACTCGCTGGGGTTTCACCTCAATACGGTCTATGCCGCATTCCGAGAGGTCGCACGACGTGGCCTGACGCGAGGATTCGCTCGTCGCGGGACGTTCGTGATAGACCGACGGACGAACTGACGTAGTCGAGTCAGCTGCTTGCCTCGGTGTCCCGTTCTGCTGTTGGTCGGCCATCCATATTCGCCTATTACACAGACGTCAACGGAACGGGGGATGTCAGCTACACATGGTGAACGACCGAAGGCGGAACAGGTGCTGAGCGACGACGGGCGCTCACAACTGATTCGATAGGACGTCCTGGTTCGATTTTGGCCGCGTTGCTCACGCGGGCGCGCTACCCCCCCCCCGGCGTCAGACTAGTTGTCGTGTCGTTTGATTCTTAGACGAGGTCCGGGGGCGGTAGAATCGGCATGAATGAAAGCCTACTCAACAGAACGAAAAGAAGCCCTGGTGCGTCGTATGATGCCGCCGGAAAATGTGCCGGTGTCCGCGCTGGCGCGAGAAACAGGGATCACCGAACAAACGTTGTACGTGTGGCGCCGCGAGGCGAAAGGAAAGGGATTGGCCGTGCCGGGCGACGGGAAGAACGCCGAAGGATGGTCTTCGGAAGACAAGTTTGCCGTTGTATTGGAAACTGCCCCGCTGAACGCAGCGGAGCTGGCCGAGTATTGCCGGCGCAAGGGTCTGTATCCCGAGCAAATCGCGGCGTGGC
>NZ_FPJP01000033.1:0-56082 GCF_900119325.1 Burkholderia sp. NFPP32
GACTTCTTCGTCGGACAGGTCGAACGCGTGTTGGAGATACAGCAGGCCGGCGATCAGCCTTGGCGAGGTGGCCGGCCGGCCCTTGCGTGAAACGAAGCTCTCGCTCATCGATGCACCCAACCGATCCCAGTTGATCAGATCGGCCAAACTGACCAGTGGATGCTTCAAGTTGATCTGTTCACGCAACGGGTGCCGGAAGAAATCTCCCTCCGTCACAGGCGTCTTCGGACCCATCCGCACCTCGTCGAAATTTGCAGGGTTCACGCGTCAATATGCCCGTACCCTGCAATTCTCACAACCTCATTTGGCGTTCAGAACCACGCCACATAAGGCGCTCACGATTGTTCATGGTCGACTACTTCTTCGTGTACGACCTGCACGGCAATTCGCTGATGCATCCGCGCGAGCCTGAGCGCGTCGGTCACAACTTCTGGTCGATGCGCGACCCGCAGGGCGCGCTGACGATCCAGAAGCTGATCGGCGCGGCGTCGCACGGCGGCGGCTACGTGCGCTACGCATGGCAGCGGCCGTCGACGGGCCGCGTCGCGCCGAAGCTCGGCTACGTCGTCGCGCTCGAACGCTGGGGCTGGATGGTCGGCACGGGCATCTATCTCGACGACGTCGACACCGCGCTGCAGCGCATCGACGCGCGCGCGTCCGCGAACATCGAGCGCACGATGAGCTGGCTCACCGCGATCGCGCTCACCGGCGCGGCGGCGATCGCCGTGTGCGCGCTGGTGCTGAACGTCAGCGAGTCGCGCAGCGCCGACGCGAAGCTCAAGCTGCTCGCGCAGCGCGTCGTCGAATCGCAGGAGCAGGAACGCGCGCGGCTGTCGCGCGAACTGCACGACGGGATCAGCCAGATGATGGTGTCCGCGAAGCTGATGCTCGAATCCGCGCTCGCGCGCTTCGAACGCGGCACGTCGCGCGTGCCCGAGGCCGAGCAGGCGCTCGTGTCGGGCGTCGGGCGGCTCGGCGAAACGCTGCGCGAAGTGCGGCGCATCTCGCATGCGCTGCGTCCGTCGATGCTCGACGATCTCGGCCTCGCGGCCGCGCTCGAGCAGCTGGTCCGCGAACTCGGCGCCGAAAGCGGCATCGACATCGGCTATACGCAGGTCGCGCACAGCGGCACGCGGCCGCTGCCCGAGGCCGTCAACACCGCGCTGTTCCGGATCGCGCAGGAAGCGCTCAGCAACATCGTGCATCATGCGCAGGCGTCGCGCGCGGCCGTCACGCTCGACATCGGCGCCCAATCCGTCACGCTGACCATCGCCGACAACGGCTGCGGCTTCGACGCCGAACGCTCGCAGGCCGACGCGCGCCGCGGCATCGGCCTGCGCAACATGCGCGAACGCCTCGACGCGCTCGGCGGCATGCTGACGATCACGTCGCAGGTCGGCCACACGATCGTCGCCGCGCGCGTGCCGCTGCGCAGCGCCGCGTGAAGACACGCCCCATAACAGGAGACCTTTCGCATGAGCGCCCCCGACACCGCCCGGCCCGCCGCCCGATTGCTGCTCGTCGACGATCACCCGCTCGTGCGCGACGGCTTGCGGATGCGGCTCGAAGCGGCCGACCTGTCCGTGGTCGGCGAGGCCGGCAACGCCGACGAGGCGCTCGCGCTCGCCGCGTCGCTCGAACCCGATCTCGCGCTGATGGACGTCGGCATGAACGGGATGAACGGCATCATGCTCGCGGGCGTATTCCACGAGCGCTTCCCCGGCATCCGCGTGCTGATGCTGTCGATGCACGACAACCTGGAATACGTGACGCAGGCCGTGCGTGCCGGCGCGAGCGGCTATCTGCTGAAGGATTCGCCCGCGAGCGAGATCGTCCGCGCGATCGGCGCGGTGCTGGCCGGGCAGACGTTCTTCAGCGAAGGGCTCGCCGCGCGAATGATCCACGCGAGCGCGACCGCGTCGCCGCTCGATCGCCTGACGCCGCGCGAACGCGACATTCTCGATGCGCTGGCCGAGGGGTTGTCGAGCAAGCAGATCGCGCAGCAGACGGGGCTGTCGGTGCGCACGGTCGAAACGCACCGGCTCAACCTGAAGCGCAAGCTCGAGATCGAAGGGCAGGCCGAGCTGATCAAGTTCGCGGTCGAGCATCGGCGTAGGTAGGGTAGCGCGACACCGCGATCCGCAACGAAAAAGGGCGCCCGAGGGCGCCCTTCATGCATCCGGACCGCGAGCCGCGCAGCGGCCGTCAGTTCGTCCGCGAATTGTGCTTCTGCAGATACGCGATCAGCCCGTCGATCCCGCCCGACGCGAGCTGGCTCTTGAACTGGCCCTGGTAGACCTGGATCAGCCACGCGCCCGACATGTCGATGTCGTAGATCTTCCAGTCGTTGCCGACCTTGCCGAGCCGATAGCCGACCGACTGGCTGTCGCCCGGCGTCGTCACCGTCGATTGCACGAGCGCGTCGGCGCCCGATGCGCCGCCGGCCTTGAACGAGAACTTCGCGTCCTGGCTGCCGAGCTGCGCGAGCGACGCGGCGTAGGTGCGCGTCATCAGCAGCCTGAACTGCTTGTACAGCTCCTGCTGCTGTTGCGGCGTCGCCTGCTTCCACGCGTCGCCGACGGCGATGCGGGTCGTGCGCTCGAAGTTGGTCGCGGGCAGGAAGCGCTGCTCGACGACCTGCGTGACCTTCGCCATGTCGCCGCCGCGTGCGGCCGGATCGGCCTTCATCGCGGTGACGGTGCCCTCGACCGCATTGCGGACGATGTCGACCGGCGCGCTCTGCGCGAAAGCGGAAACCGACACGGCGGCGGCCGCGACGAAAGCAAACAGATGACGTTTCATACGAATATTCGCGCTCAATGGGAAAAAACGACCGGCTCCTTGCATCGGCCGGTGGGGCAAAGTATACCGGGCCCGACGCCCGGTTGCCGCGCCGTGACCGACTGTTACCTTTCAGCTTCATTTGTCACAGGCGCGAGTGACGGCACGATGGCGCAGCTGAGCTCAGCTCCGATTATGTAAATATCCCCTTACAAAACAGCCGGCCACCGGTATCGATTCCGCCGCCGCGAACAAATCTCCTTCCCGCCCCGAAACCCGCAACGTCACGTCAGTCGCCACGCCGCGCCGGTATACTTGGCTACTTTGCCCTTGCCAGCCGCTCCCCACCGCCACATGGTGACATCTCTCATCGTCCGACTCGTTGCGTGGTCGGTGCGCCGTCCCGTCTGGGTCGTCGTCCTGTCGCTCGTCATCGCTGCCCTCAGCGGTGTCTACGTCGCGCAGCATTTCAAGATCAATACCGACATCAGCAAGCTCGTCGATGCGGAACCGCAATGGGCTGCGCTCGGCCAGGCCGTCGATAAAGCGTTCCCGCAACGCAACGGCACGATCCTCGCGGTCGTCGAGGCGCCCGCGCCCGAATTCGCGAATGCCGCCGCGCATGCGCTGACCGGAGCGCTGCAGAAGCAGGCCGAAGCTGGTCGCATCGGCCAGGTCGCCGAGCCCGGCGGCGGGCCGTTCTTCGAGCACAACGGGCTGCTGTTCCTGTCGCCGCAGGAAGTCTCCGATACGACGACTCAGCTCGCGAGCGCGCGCCCGCTCGTCAACGAACTCGCGAAGAACCCGAGCCTGACCGGGCTCGCGACGACGCTGGCCACCACGCTCGGCCAGCCGCTCCTGACCGGCCAGGTGAAACTGCCGGCGATGGCGAAGCTGCTCGCGCGCAGCGCCGCGACGGTCGACGACGTGCTGGCCGGCAAGCCGGCCGCGTTCTCGTGGCGCGCGCTGGTCGACAGCGATGCCGCGCGGCAGCCCGCGCGCGCATTCGTCACCGTGCAGCCCGTGGTCAACTACGGCGCGCTGAAGGCCGGCGCGGAAACCAGCCAGGTGATTCGCGACGCTGCCCGTTCGCTCGACCTCGAAAAGCGCTACGGCGCGGCCGTGCACCTGACCGGCGAACAGCCGCTCGCCGACGATGAATTCGCATCGGTCGAGGACGGCGCGGCGCTCAACGGCGCGCTCACGCTGCTCGCCGTGCTCGTCATCCTGTGGCTTGCGCTGCGCTCGAAGCGGATGATCGGCTCGGTGCTCGTCACGCTGTTCGTCGGCCTCGTCGTGACCGCCGCGCTCGGCCTCGCGATGGTCGGCTCGCTGAACATGATCTCGGTCGCGTTCATGGTGCTGTTCGTCGGCCTCGGCGTCGATTTCTCGATCCAGTACGGCGTGAAGTACCGCGAGGAACGCTTCCGCGACCAGCGCATCGATCACGCGCTGATCGGCGCCGCGCACTCGATGGGCATGCCGCTCGCGCTGGCCACGGCGGCCGTCGCGGCGAGCTTCTTCTCGTTCATCCCCACCGCCTATCGCGGCGTGTCCGAACTCGGCCTGATCGCGGGTGTCGGGATGTTCGTCGCACTGCTGACCACGCTCACGCTGCTGCCCGCGCTGCTGCGCCTGTTCGCGCCGCCGGGCGAATCGAAGACGCCGGGCTTCCCGTGGCTCGCGCCGGTCGACGATTTCCTCGATCGCCATCGCAAGCCGATCCTGATCGGCACGCTCGCGGTCGTGATCGGCGCGCTGCCGCTGCTCGCGTTCCTGCGCTTCGACTTCAACCCGCTGCACCTGAAGGATCCGAACAGCGAATCGATGGCGACGCTGCTCGCGCTGAAGGATTCGCCCGAAGCGGCCGTCAACGACGTCACGCTGCTCGCGCCGTCGCTCGCCGAAGCCGATGCGGCCGCGAAGCGTCTCGACGCGCTGCCCGAAGTCGGCCGCACGACCACCCTGTCGACCTTCATCCCCGCCGACCAGCCGGCCAAGCGCACGGCGATCGCCGCGGCCGCGAGCGACCTGCTGCCCGCGTTGACGCAGCCGGCCGCGCCGCCCGCGACCGACGCACAGCGCGTCGCCGCGCTCAAGCGCGTGTCGGATCTGCTCGGCTACGCGGCGGAAGATCACCCGGGCCCGGGCGCGGCCGCCGCGCAACACCTGTCCGCGTCGCTCGCGAAGCTCGCCGCCGCCGACAGCGCGACGCGCGACCGCGCCGAGCGCGCGTTCTCGGATACGCTGCGCATCGCACTGAACCAGCTCGCCGCGCTGCTGCAGCCGCAGGACATCACGCGCGCATCGCTGCCGCCGCCGCTCGTGCGCGACTGGGTCGCGCCGGACGGCCACGCGCTCGTGCAGATCTCGCCGAAGGTGCCGAAGGGCGTCGACCCGAACGACGACACGATGCTGCGCCGTTTCGCGCAGACCGTGAAGGCCGCGGAACCGGGCGCGACCGGCGGGCCGATCTCGATCCTGCATTCGGCCGACACGATCATCAACGCGTTCCTGCATGCGGGGGGGTGGTCGATCATTTCGATCACGATCCTGCTGTGGGTCACGCTGCGCCGCTTCGGCGACGTGCTGCGCACGCTGGTGCCGCTGCTCGTGTCGGGCGTCGTGACGCTCGAGATGTGCGTCGTGCTCGGCATGCCGCTCAACTTCGCGAACATCATCGCGCTGCCGCTGATGCTCGGCGTCGGCGTCGCGTTCAAGGTGTATTTCGTGATGGCGTGGCGCGCGGGGCAGACGGGATTGCTGCATTCGAGCCTCACGCACGCGGTGCTGTTCAGCGCGGCGACGACGGCGACCGCATTCGGCAGCCTGTGGCTGTCGCACCACCCGGGCACGTCGAGCATGGGCAAGCTGCTCGCGCTGGCACTGACCTGCACGCTGATCGGCGCCGTGGTGTTCCAGCCCGTCCTGATGGGCAAACCGCGCGTCAAACGCGCCAAGAACCAATCGCAAGGAATCAATGAATAAGGTGCGAATCATTGCGGCGACCGTCGCCGCCAGCGCGATGCTGACCGGCTGCGCGACGGGACCGAACCGCAATCCCAACGACCCGCTCGAGCCGATGAACCGGACGATGTACAAGATCAACGACGCCGTCGATTCGAACATCGCCGTGCCGATCGCGAAGGGTTACCAGAAGATCACGCCGACGCCCGTGCGCACCGCGATCAGCAACTTCTTCTCGAACCTCGGCGATCTCGGCAACATGGCGAACAACCTGCTGCAGTTGCGCATCACCGATGCGACGCAGGATCTGATGCGCGTGACGATGAACTCGCTGTTCGGCGTCGCAGGCCTGATCGACATCGCGACGCCGGCCGGGCTGCCGAAGCATCACCAGGATTTCGGCCTGACGCTCGCGCGCTGGGGCGTGCCGTCCGGCCCGTATCTCGTGCTGCCCGTGTTCGGGCCGAGCACGGTCCGCGACGGCGTCGGCCGTGCGGTGGACGTGCGCTTCAACCTGCTCAACTACATCGAGCCGGCCGCGCGCAACCCGATGTACATCGCGCAGTTCATCAGCGCGCGTTCGGACCTGCTCGGCGCGACCGACCTGCTGAAGCAGGCCGCGCTCGATCCGTATTCGTTCGTGCGCGACGCGTACCTGCAGCAGCGCAAGTCGCTGACGTATCGCAGCCAGTCGTCGTCGACCGCGCTGCCGAACTACAGCGAGCCGGGCGAATCGGGCGCCGTGCCGGCCGCGACGCCGGCCGTGCCGGGGCTGCCGAACTACGAGGATCCGGGCGAGTCGGGCGGCGCATCGGGCGCCGCGCCGAACAACGCGCCGGCCGCGCCGGGGTTGCCGCAGTACGACGATCCGGGTGCGGACAATGCGATGCCGGCGAGTGCGCCGGCGGCAGCATCGGCAGGCGCCACGACGGCGCCGGCCGCCAACGGTGCGCCGATCGCCCCGGCGATACCGACCGTGCCGGCGAGCAGTCCGGCCGCGCAGTAACGGCGGCAGCCTCTGATCCGAGGGGCAACACGCCAGCCGTCCAGGATCGGGCCGACGACTTCAACCGGAACAACGTCGGCGAATCGGTTTCAGGCTGCTCATCGTTCGCTCAAAGCCCGCCCTTGTTTGCTACCGGTAGTCCGCCCCGGGGCAATCCCGGCGGCGGGCCGCTATCTGGCAGGTTGAACACCGCCATCGTCCCAGGACACCGGAACGTCGTCAGCACATCGCTTGTCAGCGGGTTCGCAACAGTTCCCGCGCTCGCAATGTCGAGTACTGCCTGACGACCATCAAAACTGAACGCAACTCGCGTGAGGCCCGGTGTGGCAGCCTCGACCACATGACCTTTCCGGAGCAACCGCATCAGCGCCCACGGCCCGTCCGCCGCGATCGTGGAAGTGTCCGGCCGGATGCGCGGACTCGCCGAGATCTGAGCACGGAAGCCGCCACGCGGTCCCGGCCATGTAACCGTGAATGGCGTGACCGGACCATGTCGATAGAGCGTCACCTGTCCGTCGATGTCGAGCGACAGGCTCATGATCGTTGGGTCGAGCTCAGGGAATCGGATATCAGCCTTCCAACTCGGATTCTTACGATCAGGATCGGAGAAGAAAATGTCGCGGATCGCCTTCGCATGCTCAAATGGCTCGAGGTCCGGGCCCTGAACGGGTTCGGTCGCGCCCGGCAGCGTTCCGTAGCGCCACGGCTTCGCAGCAGTGTCGACGAACGGTGCGAGCGTCTTCATGAAAAAGTCATCGATCACGCCGCCCTGCGCGAACATGCGCGTGAAATCGTCGATACCGACGTCACGCGTGCTATCAGGCGCAAACGGATAATTGCCTTCGATCGTCATGCGACAGGTGTCTGCAACGGCTGCCTGCATCTGGCGCGACAGTAGTTGGCCGATACCCTGGTTCACCCCACGCGAGCCATCGACAGCAAGTTGATGCAAGACTGCTCGAACCGGCGCAGGCATCGTGTCAGCCGTCATCTTGAGCTTCGCAGCGTTCTCACTCACCGGAGGCATGCTGTTGTTCAACAGCGCATTGTCGGAAATCGTGAGCGTCTTGTAGTAGTCGTTCAACAGACCGGTAACGCCGTCCAGGCCCGTTTTGCTCACCGACGCCCCGGCCAACTGCGTCTCCGATCGCGCATCGGCATGGCCCGTCACCACTTCACGCAATGCCGCGAAGCGGTTATCTACCAACTCGCGCTCAACCTGCTCCGATGCACGCGGCCCCAGTATCCTCTCGGCCTGTTGGTTGACAGCCTCGGTCGCTTTTTCCAGAAAGGAGCCGTCCGGTTTCGCCATCGGACGGGTCAGCGTCGTTTCGTTTGCCGCCGCCCGCGCTAGACGAGTCAGCGGCGAATCGGGCGCAGCGAGGGCTCGCAGTACCGTCAAGTTGAAGGCAAGACTCGTTCCGCTCACGACGCGAATGTCGTCAAGAAACGCGTCCCATTGTTGAGCGTATTCGCTCAGGTATTGACGCGTGATCGCGGTCAACAGCGCGTCGCCATTCCGGTTCGATACGTTTGACGCGCCAACTGGATTTTTTGCGAAATCATCGAGCGTCCGGCGTCCCATTACCCAGGCATCGTCTTCGCTTGCCACCTGAAGGAATTCTGGCAGGCGTTTGCTGAACACCGCCCGATACCCCTCCAGCGTATAGATTCCCGGCACACCGCTGGATAACGGCGCTCCACTGGCGCGCGTAAATACCGCACCTGCTTGTGGCCCGACGACATGCAGCAGCGAAAATTCGCGGGGTGCGTCTTTCGACATCGACGCCATGGCGCGCTGATAAAGACGATCGGTCGGATTGCTGCCGTCGAGAAATGCGCGCGCCCGCTGGATCATTCCTTCGTTGCGGGACAGTGGCGACTGCACGACATGTTCTTCGGAAAACAGTCGCTGTACGTGGCCGATCATTGTCGCGCGCCCACCGAACATCGCTGCACTGTCGTGCCGCGCCCAATCATCCAGCACCCACATCCTGACGTCGTTCGCGTTGAATCTTGCCCGGTCGTGTAGCATCAAGTACACGCGCAATGCGTCGTAAGCGGCCTTGGCATCACCGCTCGCCGCGGCACTTTTGATCATCTCCTCCATCCGGCGAACGATTTGCGGCAACACAACCTGCTCCGACAGCGCCTCGTACACATGGCGGCTGTCGGACTCGATCATATTGAGGCGGTCCGTTCCGAGGCGAAACGCGACCTCGGAATCGTTGGCAAGATGCGTTGTGTCGCGCAACAGTGCGTTTGCACTGTCCAGCATCATCGGCACACGCTCAGGATTGGCGGAAAGGTCACTTCGTGCCAGCAAGGCTGCCAGCGTACGTGTCTTGTGCGCTAGTGTGCCCAGGGACGCACGTTCCGCAACAAAGCTGTTCCAAAGACTCGTGCACAACCCTGCGGCGATCACCCACACGAGGGAATGCCCCAGCCACCGCTGTAAGCGCACACGATGCTCCCGGTTCCGATTCGGGCGGGCGAGATGCCCCTCTCGAAATACGACCCCGGGCAACAAATCGCGCAGGAAATAGCTGGTTTCACTACGCTCTCCTCGCGGGCGGGGCCATTGCGAGCCGGATGCGCCCGTCATGCGTTGCAACAGCGTTTGATGCTCCGCAGCGACCGGCTGGCCGGTCTGGCCCGCGCTCGTCAGGTAAACACCTCGGAACAGCGCATGCGGTACTGTTTGCGCACCGTCGTCGGCTGCGGCAAACACTTGCCCGATCAGATCGGCCAGCGGCTCCGTCAGTGCCGTGAATGCCTCTGGCAGCATCGCCAACTGGCGACGACGAGCCAGGTCGGTTTCGTTGCGAAGCAGACCACTCACACCATCAGCAAGACGCGTTGCCAGCAGGTTCAATTCAGTCCTGGTCACATCGTCCATCCGCGCCTCCGGGTCGAACTGCAATGTCACGCCCCATATCTGCGCACGCTGCCGCTCGCCAAGCGAAGCGAAATAGCCGGTGAAGCCCGGAAGCCGGTCCATTTTCGTGACAATGAGCCAGACGGGGAATCCGATCCCGAACTCCGTTTCCATCTCTTCGAGACGTGCCCGCAATGCACGGCTCTCTGCCGTACGCACGTCGAGGTCCGTGTGCGTCAACGCGGCGACATCGATCGTCAACAGCACGCCATTCAGCGGCAGGCGAGGGCGGATACGGCGAAGTAGCCGGAGAAATCCCTTCCACTCTGCAGCGTCGGAGTCTCTGCGAAGCCCGCCGCTGTCGGTCGGCCGCTTTTCCGGTTGCCCGTCATTCGATGCTTCTGGCGGCTCCGTTGTTAGCGAGTAGCGCGACGTGCCGTGCTGTACGTAATGGCCCGCTGTATCGATCAGCACCGCCTCATTTGTCAACCGCCAACCCGGCAAAGCCCGGGCGTCATCGGGCGCAAGCGAATGCTGAAGTTGCGCATCGAGCGGGAATACCAGACCCGCATTAAGCAGCGCCGTGGTCTTGCCTGAGCCCTTCGAACCCAGCACGACATACCACGGCACGTCGTAGAGATACGCAGGCCATTGAAACAGCCGCGCCAAACCATGGGTACCACCGCGCCGGGCTTTCAACTGCGTGATCGCTGCACGGGCCATGTCTTCGATCGTCGTCAGGCGCGATGCGGCCAACGGCCGAGCGCCACGCTTGCCGAGTCGAAGCAAACGTCTGAGTTCGCTCGGATGCCGGCGCATGCGCCCCCACCATCTGAGCGACATCGACACGGCATATACGAGCACAACGCCGGCCATTGCCAGAACGCGGACCATCACCGACGCAAACAGCGGTTTGCCGGCCAACGTCAGAAGCGGGAAGGTATGCCAGATCGCGAGACAGAGCAGCGCGACGATTACGATGCTCGTCGACCAATCGATCAGCCACAAGATCCATGCGGACAGGACCAACGCGATCAAGGTCAGCCGAATGCCGACCGACGCGAGTGGGTGCAGCCCACCGAAACTCACCAGCGGGCCGGCAAACCAGATCACGGCCATAGCGGCAATCACCGTCACAATGGCCCACAGATGGCGCGAGCGCAGAAACGAGAGAATCTTCTTCATGTGTACGGGGAATGGCGTCCCCCTGGCACTACCGTGCCGGGCTGACCACGGCCGGGTCGATCGCACTGCCTGAAGCTACACGCGCAATGTTGGAGAGCTGTCGATGCACATCGTCCGCTTGCGCGTCCAACTCGGCGCGGCAAAAGGCATACAGCGCGCAAAGCGCCACTGACAGCAAGGCCACCGACATCCAGACCGGGATTTCGAAATGGAATGTCCGGCGAGCCGTTGCGGTAGATTGCGCGTGGGGCGAAAGCGCATCAGGAACAGGTGGGAGGTGCACGGCAATCGCGTTGCAAATCCGCTCTCGTACCCGGTCGTGCACGCCGAACGTCTTGCCATGCGGATACCGACCTTCAAACCCCAAGCTGAAAATCCGGTAGATCACTTCGAGCAACGGCCAGTGGTCAGCTTCGTCTTTCAACAAGCGCAGCGACAACGCGTAGATCTTCGAGCCGCCCTGGTTGTCCTCCCCAATGCGTTGGGTTAACGCACCGGAAGCCCATGCGACACTCCCGGACGTGTCGCCTCGCGCGACAAGTTCGCGCATTGCAACTTCGTCCAGCGCGGTACATAGGCAATATCGTGCACCGATCACATGTTCGTCGCGGATATTGGCCCGCACACACAGGCGCTCGAATACGCGAACTTCGTCCATCAGCAGGTCGCGCAAGCGTTCGTCATGGCCGAGGCCGATTAACGCGGGCATATCCACAAACGCTCGAAGCAGCACTCTGCTCGCCTCCAGCAAGGCATTGCGGTGACCACGTACCGCAGCCAGTCTCGTCTGCTCGTCTTCAGGCGGCGAAATCGATCCCGATGGACGACTGTGGCGCGAGTTGGATCGCTGCCTCGTGTTCTTGCCAGAGAGAAAGGTGCTGTTCGGTCGTCGCGGTGGTGTGGGCACGCGTCGAGCCGATACGGTTTTGGGTGCGCTAACGGACTGAGCCATGCCGGCGGAAATTCAGAATTCGGTTCATCGTGCTCAACGCAAGCAAGATCAAACTGTTGGGCCGCCATCAGACACCACCAGAGTCGCGTCGCAACTCGTGCTGCTGCCGTGATGAGCAATTTGGCGGCCATTGATCGTGCCGAAACCGCCGTTCGTAATGACGCCCGGGCCGTGCAATGGGCACGACACGGAATCGCCTACGCATGCTGCAGGACGGCCACTGATCGTGACACCCGCGCTGGCTGACGTAACTTCGCCGCTATGGGTAGTCAACGTGCCAAGCGTTGCGACAAAAGCTGACATTCAAAACCCCTTCAGACAACTATCTCTATGTACCCGACACGCTCTCAGGCAAAAATTCAGGCTGTTACGCACTGCCGACGGGACCGTTGATGAGAAGACGGAAATTCAGTCCTCTTTCCCAAATCTCTCAGCCACCAGTCTTATAGCTAGCGCGTACAATACGTAAATTCCCACAAAATAAATTGCACCCAACCTGGATTTCAACCACCAATATGGCAAAACCCCCAAAAACACCAAAACACAATAAATATTCACCTTACTGAATTTTCTATCGAACTTCAATCTACCTCCTCATCGCAATCGTCTGATACAGGACATCCCGCAGCCCCTTTCATAACTGCTTTTCCACCTTGGATTGCCCCTTGAAGTTTCACTTGGTTCAAAATTTCCGACTTGTGCGCATCAATCCTCTTACTAAGTTTCGCAACTTTGGAAGTACTACGCGCAGTCTTCAGTTGCCCAGACAGAGTCCGTGCCGCCTTCGCGGACTTGATTGCCTTCCCTGCGGAAGCACCCAGCCCCGGTAGAATTGCAGAAAACGCGCCAGAAATTGCCATATCAGCCACGTCCAGACACTTCCAATTTACTTTTCCCGTGAGAACCCTTTGCTTTGCAAGTTGAATACCAGCATCAACAGCAGCTCCGCCCAGGGCTCTCCCAACAAAGAGCGCTACCGGTATAAGAAACGCGAATGCCCCACTTGGATCGATTCTATTGACAGGATCTCGGTCGGCGTAGGAATAGTGATTCGATCCACCCAGCAATCCAATTGGATCTTGGTTAATGTAACGTCCAATTTCCGCATCGTAGTACCGCAATCTGTTGTAGTGCAGCCCGGATTCCGCATCAAAGTACTGCCCCGGAAACCGTATCGGATTGTCAACGACATGCGCGATCCGTCGGTTCGTGCGCCCATACGCACTCAGGTCTGCCGCCCACACCACCTCGCGTTGTTCGTCATACAACTCCTGTGGCGTCCCGAGGTGATCCGTCACGTAATGCCACGCCTCGCCATCCGCCAGCCGCGTCAACGGACCTTCGTGATCCGGATGCGGCACGTACGTCACAGCGTTATCGTCGTGCGCCGTACGCCCCGTCCGCACTTCCTGCATCATCCAGTCCCCGTCCCACATGAACAGTGACGTCTGTCGCACGCCGCCCGCCTGCGTGTGATGCTTCGCCACCCGCCGCCCGAGCGCGTCGTATTCGTACTCGCTCCTCGCACCGTCCGCGTGTTCTATCGCGATCAACTGGTGGCTCCCGTCGTATCGATACCGCGTCACCTCCGGCTCTTCTGTCGGCTCCTCGTACTTCGGCGTGCCCGTTAGCACTTCCATCACCCGCAGCAGGTTGTCCGCGCCGCGCTGGCTGCGCTGTTCCGTCTCGCTCAACTCCGGCTTCGGCGGCAACGGCACCGTCCGCGCAATGCGATTCCCGTGCCCGTCGTACGTAAAATCCACCGGCCGATCCGGGCGCGTCTGCGGCGCAAACCGCAGCAACCGATCGCCGCTTGCCTTCCATGCCTGCACGCCGTTCAGGGTCGGCGCAGCACCCAGCAGGTTCCCCGCCGGATCGTAATGAAACGCTTCCGTGCCGCTTGCCGCCGTCACGTGCGTCAGTCTCGACAACGCGTCGTACTGGTACGTCTTCTTGTCCCGCCACGCATCGTCCAGTGTCGTGAGCTGGCCGGCCGCGTCGTATTGCCACGCGCGCCAGGCTCGCGGATGTTCAAGCGAGCGCCCACGTTCATCGAGGTTCTGCCACCGATGCGCAGCCAGCAAGCCGTTCGCACCATACCCGAAGTGGTGTGACGCAGGACCTTGCGTGCGCTGAATCTCGCGATGCAGCGCATCGCGCTCGAAGCTCGCCAGCGGATGCTCGTCCAGCAGCAACCCGTGAACATGGCCCGAACCGTAGCGCTGCCACACCAGCGAGCCGATTTCCGGCACGTGCGTCCAGTCGCGATTCCCGATCGCATCCAACCCGTGCGTGAGTCGCCAGACGCGCCCGTGATGCGCCTGCACCTCTGCCGTGCGGCGCCCTGCCGCGTCGTATTCGTAAGTGACCTGAACCGGCGCCCGGCCTGGAGAGATCGCCTGTGCCTGCGTCAGCAGCCCCCGCGCGTCGTACCGATAACTCGCCTGACTGCCGTCGCTCGATCTGCGCTCCACCGGGCGCCCGAGCACGTCGTAGGTCACATGCGTAGTGATCTGCCCGTCCTGGCCGTGATCGATGCGCTCGACCATTTCCCCTGCCGCGTTGTACCGGTAGCTTTGCCGGCGGCCGTCGAAGCCGGTCTGTTCGATCAACCGGTTTCGGCTGTCGTAGCGGAACGTCGTCGCTTCCCGGTTCGCATTGATCAGCGTCGTCAGACGGCCAATCGCGTCATACCGGAACTGTTGCGTACCGTCCGCAGGATCGACGATTCGCGTGCGCTGCCCGTATCCATCCCAGTCCACCCGCGTCACACGCTCGAGCGGATCCGTATGCGCGATTGCCCTGCCTGCGTCGTCGTATTCGATCTTCCACCAACCCATGCCGGCCGGCTGCACCGCCGTCACGCGCGCAGACAAGCTGCCGCTGTGGCGGCTGACCTGGCCCAACGCATCCGTGGTCTCGATCAACTGGCCGAATTGATCGTACTGATAGGCCGTCGTCTGCCCCGAGCAATCGGTGCGCGCCATGAGCTGCCCCGCGTCGTCCCATTGCATCTTCGTCACGTTGCCCAGCGCATCCGTGCGCGTGACCGGCAAGCGGTTTTCGTATGTGTAACGCGTCACATTCCCGAGCGGATCGGTTTCGTTCGTCAGGTGACCTTGCCCGTCGTAGCTACGCTGCCAGACCTGTCCAGCCGGGTCCGTGATCTGCTGCGGCAAGTTCTGGTCGTTGTAGCTGATGCGCGTGACCTGGCCCGCCGGATCGATGATCGACGTCGGATTGCCTCGCGTATCGTTCACCATCCGCGTCGTGCGGCCAAGCCCGTCCGTGTAGCCCGCCACGCTTCCCGTCTCGTCGAAATGCGTTTGCTCGATGCTGCCGTCCGGATGCACGATCCTCTCGACCGCCCACAAACCGTTGTAGTGGTATTCGGTCGTGTGCCCCAAGCCATCCGTCACCCGTGTCGCACGCAACGACGGCAGGTAATCGAAACGCGTCTCGCTCGTGATGACCCGCTGGCCATCGGCGTTCTCGGTATAGGCGTAGGTGCGCAGGCAGTACGCGCTCGGCGTGTCATCGCTCCACTCCGATACGTGCGTCGCGCCGGCCGGCGTGCGATAGGTCGTCAGTAGATGGTTGTCGTAGCCGTACCGCCACGTCAGGTTCTCGCGATCGGTGGCCGCGATCAGATCACCGTGCGCGTCGTACACATAGCGCGTCAGGTGCAGTGGCTCACTTCCGAAACCCTGATCGAGCAGTACGTTTGTGATCCGGCCGACGTCGTCCAGTTCGCAGCGCACGGTATGCCGATTGTTGCGGACTGTTTCCAGCCAGCCCTGGGCCGTATAGCCGAGCGTCAGGCTCTGCCCGTCGCGTGTCGTGACGCGCTGCAACTGCCAGCGGGTCTCGTCGACCGGGTGACGGCTGTAATGCTCTTCGACGCCGTTGCCGAAGCGCAGTCCGTAGGTGGCGCCCGACGCGTTGTCGTCACCGCGTGTCAGCGTGATCTTTTCGATCGGATGGAAGTGTTCTTCGCCGGGGCTCAGCGCCGGAAACTGCAATTGCCGCCCGTCCGCATCGAAGTAGACCAATCCCGCCGAACTCGTGCGCACCTCGGTCGCATACGGCAACTTCCACGCCACGCCCAGGCTACCGCTGCGCTGGTCCGCACTTCGGTAGCTCCTGCTCCAGTGAATCGAGACGCGCCCCGGCAACGTAAAGTCCGTATGCGACAGCACCTTCTGTCCCGTTGCAAGGTCGACCGGGTTCCCGCTGACGGTCTTCTTCGCGCACTCCGCGCAATCGGCTTCGGTCACCGGCACCAGGCCGCCTGCATCGCCGTTCGTCATGCTGATCGTCGGCGCTTGCAGGTAAATCGCCGTGCCTTTCAGGTGAATACCGGATTCGTCGATGGTGACCGTCCCGCCCGGGCCCGTCAGTTGCGCCTGTTTCGCGCCCGACAGGCTGCTTTCGCCGGTATCCGCGATGCGCAGCTGGTTTGCGTTCGAGCTCGATACCGGCACCGGCAGTTGCGGAGCGAAGTCGGGCGACGGTTCGATCGGGTTCGCCTGGTCGGCGCTCACCGCGTCGCCAACGGCCTTACCGCGCACGGTCAGCGTGTAGGTGTGTCCGACATCCGCCGTCCAGTCCTGCACGACGCGATCGGTCCGGTTCTGGCCGACCGTGCTCGCCATGTGCAATCCGACGTTACGCAAGTACAGCCCGCCGACGTTGACGTTGTACGCCATCCCGACGTTGAGCATCGCGCCCATGCCCACGCTCTTCACCGACGCGAGCGTCACCGTCTCGAACTTGTAGCCGCCGGTCGACAACTTCCAGTGACGTCCGATATGGTCCGTCTCGTCGTGGCCGATCCTTTTCGTGCGGTCATGCCCCACCGTGTGTGTTTCGTCGGCTTCGATCACCGCATCGAGATTGCGCTCGGCCTGAATCCAGACCTGCTCCGCACCCTTCTTGTCCTCGAAGCGGATCGCATTGGCGTTGCCGTATCCGCCGCCCTTGGTCGAGCGCGTCAGGATCCCGCTTTGCGTCGCATGGGCCGGCAACGTCCACGGGGGCATCGTCATCGCGTTGTAGACGCGCCCGGTCACGATCGGTCGATCCGGATCGCCGTTCTCGAAATCGACGACAACTTCGGTGCCCACTCGGGGAATATGGATTCCGCCGAAGTTGCTGCCCGCCCACGGATACGACACCCGCACCCAGCACGATGAATTCTGGTCCTTCACGCTAGATCGGTCCCAATGGAACTTGAGCGTCACCTCGCCGTTCTTGTTGGTCCAGATCTCCGCACCCTCGGGCCCGGTCACGATCGCCGTTTGCGGACCGCGCGTGCGCGGTTTCCTGATCGTGCGCGGCGGACGGAATACCGTGGTTGACGGCTGAACAATAAACTTGCTGCGAATCGCGTAGGCTGAAAACCCGGTGGTCTGTCCGGTTTCCTTCACGTCCAGTTCCGACTCGATCACAAGATATTCGCGATTGGCGATCGCCATCGGATGACCAGTCAGCACAAAGGTCGCGCCACACACTACGTTGCGCAAGTTGCCCTCGCCCTTCGCCCGCTCGCCCTGCGCGTGAATCTCCTCCATGCGTACCTGCGCGAATACGCGGCCGTCCTCTGTTTCCGTGTAGTCACCCGGCCATTCGTAACGTTCGAGCTGATTGTGCGCGGTATCGCGCGGCAGGCTATTCTGCGTGGTCAGCGTCGCACCCGGCTTCTCGAAGTCGAAATCGTCCGTGGTCCACCCCCCCGAGCGCAGACGCTCGGTTGCTTCGAAATGGTCGACATACTCGCGATCGATCTTCTGGCCCGGCGGGTAGTACGCAAGCGTCTGGTACGCAACGCTTTCCACGCGCCGGTAAGCACCTGGACCATCGACCAGTACCATTCGGTGGATGCCTTGCGAATGTTCGAAGAACCACGTGATGCCGTGCTCTTCCATCAATCGCTGCGCGAATGCGAAATCGGACTCGCCGTACTGCACTTGATAGCGTAGCGGCTTATAGGTGCGGCCAACGCGCATCTCGAACGAGTAAAGGTAAAGACTGAACACCTCGCGCAGAATGTCCAGCACGCTCTTGCGCTGAAAGATGCGGTAGTCGGTTCGTTCTCGCGCCAATGCGAACCAGGGTTCCAGGACGACCCGGTAGCGCGACTGACGATTCAACTGATCCACGTAACTCGCCGCCGTCACGACACCGCTGATTTCTCGCGTGCCGGCACCCAGATTGACGGCGCCCGCTTGCCCGGCCATTCCCGCGACGAAGCTGCCCATCCCGTCCAGTTGAATCGTGACGGTCAGTTCCTTGCCGAGCATCGCCTTCAAATCCAGGTTGGCCAGCACGTCGACCGGCAGCAGCGGATCGGCGGGCGTCGTCAGCCACAATTCATAGGCGTACAACGTGGAGAGTCGTTCCGCACCGCGGATCGCGCTCAGATACAGCAGCGATGCGATGCCTTCCAGCTCCGGCAGCGCAGGGCCGCTGACCGAAAGCGTCCGGTTCGTCTTGAAATTCAACATGCGTGCTGGCCCTCGTTCGCTTGATTGTTGTTCTGTGTTACCGACTGCATGAGCCGATTTCCCCCGTGAATCAGAGTGCGCTGCGCGTCCCCATTCGAACCGGCCAGCGCATCAACTCGCCGCGCTGCAGCGAGCGCAGCACGGACTGAGTAAAGGAATGTGTCGAAACGTGACGCGCTACGTAGTATTCGAGGATCGTCCCGAATAGATACGGACTCGTGCCGTCAAAGCCCGTTTCATCCACCGTCAGCACACATTCGATGCCGCGACCGAACCGCAATTGGCTCTGCCCGGGCAGCTTCTTCGTCACGGGACGCGTATCGATATGGATCAGGCTGTCGATCTGACGGCGCAAGCGCACATCGTCGGCAGCAGCGAACAAAGCGAGAATGTCGCGCAGTCCGCTTCCATCCTTAGCCTCCAACTTGCCGTAGCCGAGATTCAATTGACCGATCAACTGCCATGCCACGCTCCCCTGTGCAAGCGGCGCACGCGCAGGGCTCGGCGCACGAATCAGTCTGGTTCGGCTTACCGGCGCACTGATACCAACGGTCAGGTCCGTCGTGCCATCAGGTATCAACAAGCTTGGCAGACCACCGTTCGTCAACCAGACGTCGACCGACAGATATTTCATTGCCTGTGAATAGGGTGCCTCGTCCTGATCAACCAGCGAAACGTAAACATCGGTACCTGTGTACGGGACGCGAGCACCGTAACGGCGACATGACGCCTCCGTCATGCGATGTTCGCGGCGCGTCGTGAAATGGCGCCCGTGATTGGTTTCGTCGTTCACCAGTGCTCGATACAAGGGACGAAACTCAAGCGACACCGCGCCTTTGCTCACAAGACCATGCAACGCTTCCACCGCGAACACCTCGTAGTCCGAGCCGTTCTGCTTGTCAGGTTGCAACAGAATCTCGCCGCCCATGCGCGGTATCTCGGCAGGATCGGTTTTGCGACGAAACAGGTTGATGACCGGTGTACAAAAGAGTGCAAACCGGGATGCGTCGACGTGCTCGGCCAGTGCACTGTCGAAGCGATCGAGCAACACGACAATTTCGGCTTCACGATCGGTCACGTGTCGCAGCCCCGCATTCAGACCGGTCAGCGTGAAAAACCAGAAACGCGCGGGGCACGCTGCATATTCGTGCAGCAGGTTATGACCGTGAAACTTCGACCCGGCCAGTGGCAGCAAACTTTCGTCGGTAGTCAATCCCGTGTAGTCGACCGCCCGATCGAAGACGATCCCGAGTGCCTGATCGGGATCAGCAAAGCGGCTCGGCACCCCCGTCACGGATGACACGGCGCCAGCGTGGATCAACTCGAACAGCCGTGACGCCACACGTTCGTCACCTGCCAGGTAGACGGGCAATCGATCCAGACCGCGCAACTCATTGAATCGTGCTTCGCCCGTAGTACGGAGCCTGAGACGCAGCGCACCGCGAATCGGCCTGTGTGCGACGCCATATCGTTCTATCGATGGAATATCAGGTGGAACCCCCGTCAACCTCGCAGAAACGATCTCCAACGGATACAGCGTCACGTCCAGACCGCTACGAAATGTGCAGGAGGTGCGTTCGCCGTCCGGCACACGGCTCGCGAACTCCGTGCCGCGAGGTATGCAAAACCCTTCGAGCAAACTGCCTTCCTGATCATCGGGATGGAGGCAAGCAACGGCAATCGAGGGCGTCGGTGCGACGTAATTCGGATAGACGGTTTCCAGCAGTCGACTGGTCAGCAGGGGGAATTCTGCATCCAGTTTCAATTGCAGCCGAGCGGTTGAAAAACTCGCTGCCTGTACCAGACGTTCGACAACGGGGTCGGCGATCTCACCGGCATGCATGCCGAGCCGACGCGCTATTTTTGGATGTGCCTGGGCGAACTCCTCCATCAATTCCTTGAAATAGAGCAATTCCCGGTTGTAAGCATCAAGGAGACGAGGGTTCATGACGAGAGATAATTCTGGATTCCGTACAAGACCTCCGACAGACTCGCTGTCGACAATGCATTGAATGCTAGCCTCAAAGGCCGTCTCAAAAAATACCTGACGGAACTGATAGGCTGGATTCGCATGCCTTAAGCCGTGAGCTTTTTTGAGATATGAGTCGTTATCCTGATCATCCGCAATAGGATCCACCGCTGAAATTCAGTGTCGGCGTTCCGTGCTTGGAGATCTCAGGAATCTCATTCTCCACACCGTTGTGCTAATTGCACTGGTCTCGAATGGACGAAGCGCGCCGCATGATGCAGCGCGCATTTTGCGCATACGCAAAATGAAAAAAGAAGGGGAGGGGAAAAGCAGAAAGCGGCGAACGCCGCTCAGACGATCCGCATCGCACCCGCACGCTCGAACGCGTGCCGCGCCTGGATCAGCGTCGTGCGCGCCGCGCGCGCATCGCTGGCGACCTGCAGCAGCGGGCCGAGCTGCGACGGCTGCTTCAGCAATTCGCGCAGGATCGGCAGGATCGCCGTGCTGCCGTCGTCGCGCAGGCCGGCCGTCGCCGCGCGCGGCAGCGTGCGCCACGCCGGATCGACGATCGCGCGGCACACCGCGAACGGCACGCCGCGCGCGGCCGCGAAGGCCGCCGCGATGTGCGACTCCATGTCGACGGCGAGCGCGCCCTTCGCGTGGTGCAGCGACGCCTTTTCCTGTTCGCTGACGACCGGCGCGCCGACGGCCGCGATCGTGCCGCGCGTGACGCGCGCCCATACCGGCGTGTCGTGCAGCGCGGCGACGAGCCGCGCGCTCCAGCCCGTATCGGTCTCGACGCGGCCGAACGGCCCGTCGATCGCGTTCGCGATCACGAGCGCGCCGGGTTCCAGATCGGGCGCAAGCCCGCCCGCCGTGCCGAAGCTCACGATGCCCGCGCAACCGTGCGCGGTCGCGTCGGCCAGCGCGCGCTCGAGCCGGTCGGCCCGCGCGGCGAACACGGCCTCGACGCCGTCGCCGCGCGCGATGCGTGCCTCGAACGCCATCCCCGTCACCGCGATGACGGGCAATGCGCCGTTGTGCCGTGATGCGCCCACGCGTTACATCCCGACCGTGACGCGCGTCGCGTTGTCGCGCTTCAGGTTGCGGTAGCGCGCGAGCGCCCACAGCGGGAAGAACTTGCGATAGCCGTGGTAGCGGAGGTAGAACACGCGCGGGAAGCCCGTCGCCGTGAAGCGCGTCTCGTCCCACAGACCCTCTTCGTTCTGCTCGGCGATCAGGTAATCGACGCCGCGCGCAACGGCCGGGTTGTTCACCTCGCCGGCCGCCATCAGGCCGAGCAGCGCCCAGGCCGTCTGCGACGCCGTGCTCGGCGCCTGCTCGAACCCGCGGTAGTTCAGCTTGTAGCTGTCGCCGTCCTCGCCCCAGCCGCCGTCCTTGTTCTGGATCGACAGCAGCCACTGCGCGCCGCGCTTCATGCACGGGTCTTCAGGCCCGAGGCCGGCCGCGTTCAGCGAGCACAGCGCGGTCCACGTGCCGTACACGTAGTTCATCCCCCAGCGGCCGTACCAGCTGCCGTCCGGCTCCTGCTCCTTCAGCATGTAGTCGAGCGCGCGGCGGGCCGGCTCGCTGTTCGCGGCCGTCTCGCCGAGCTGCGACAGCATCGACAGGCAGCGGCCCGACACGTCGGACGTCGGCGGATCGAGCAGCGCGCCGTGATCGGAGAACGGGATGTTGTTCAGGTAGTACTGAGTGTTTTCCGGTTCGAACGCGCCCCAACCGCCGTCGCTGCTCTGCATGCCGACGACCCATTCGCGTGCGCGCGCCATCGATTCGCGGTACGCGTCCGACTGCCTGAGCTTCTGCGCGCGGTCCATCGCCATCACGACCACGGCCGTATCGTCGACGTCCGGGTAGTGCGCGTTCGCATACTGGAACGCCCAGCCGCCGGGCCGCACGTTCGGGCGGCGCGAGATCCAGTCGCCGCGCACGTCGAGGATCTGCAGCGGACGCAGCCAGTCGAGGCCGCGCAGCACGGCTTCCTCGGCGCGCGCATCGCCGGTTTCGAGCAGCGCGTGCGCCGCGAGCGACGTGTCCCACACCGGCGACAGGCACGGCTGGCAATACGCTTCGTCCTCCTGCACGACGAGCAGCTTGTCGAGCGCCTTGCGCGCGATCGCGCGGTTCGGATGATCCTCCGCGTAGCCGAGCACGTCGTACATCATCACCGCGTTGGCCATCGCCGGATAGATCGCGCCGAGGCCGTCCTCGCCGTTCAGGCGCTCGTCGACGAACGACACGGCCTGGCGGATCGCGCGTTCGCGCGTATAGCTCGGGAACAAGCCGTCGACCGCGCGCAGCGCATGGTCGACCACACGGAAGAACGCGAACCAGCCGGCGCTCTGGTGACCCTGGCGCGGCAGCAGCCCGGCGTTGACGGGCGGATCGACGAACAGCTCGTCGATGCGCACGCCGCGCGGGTTCTTCGCGAGCGGGCGCTTCGCGTTCAGCACGAGCAGCGGCACGATCACGGTACGCGCCCAGTACGACACCTTCGACAGGTGGAACGGGAACCATTGCGGCAGCAGCATGATCTCGACCGGCATCATCGGCACCGCGCGCCACGGAATCGCGCCGTACAGCGCGAGCTGGATGCGCGTGAACACGTTCGACATCTCGGCGCCGCCCATCGCGTGGATCGCACGGCGCGCGCGCTGCATGTGCTCGGCGTTCTCGTCGTCGCCGATCACCTTCAGCGCGAAATACGCCTTCACGCTCGCGCTGATGTTCGGCGCGCCGTCGGTGAACAGCGGCCAGCCGCCGTCCGCCTGCTGGATGCGGCGCAGATACCGGCCGATCTTCTGTTCGAGCTCGAGGTTCGGCGTCTCGCCGAGATAGTGGACGAGCAGCACGTATTCGGCGGGAATCGTCGAATCGGCTTCGAGTTCGTAGACCCAGTGTCCGTCCGCGTTCTGCGCAGCCAGCAGCGCGTCGGTCGCACGCGCGACGGCCGCGTCGACGCCGGCCGGCGCGATGCCGGCGGACAGGGTAGCCATTTCGGTGAGATCGTTCATCGGTCCCTCTCTTATTGTGTCTGGAGCACGTCCGCGGCCAATTGGCCGGAACGGATCGCGCCCTCGATCGTGGCGGGCAAGCCGGTGGCAATCCAGTCGCCCGCCAGCACAAGATTGGTCCAGCGCGTACGCACGGCCGGACGTTTCATTTCCTGCGACGGCACCGCCGCAAAGCCCGCGCGCGGCTCGACGACGAGCTGCCACGCGGGGATGGTTTCCGGCTTCGCGCCGGTCACGCGCGCGACGTCTTCCCAGATCCGCCGCGCGAGCGTGTCGTGCGGCATGTCGAGCCAGCGGCCCGCATCGCGGATCGTCGCCGCGAGCTGGCCGCCGCCGGCGCGCACCGCATCGACGACGCCGTTGACGACGGTCGTCTGCAACGGGCTGCCGGCCGGCGGCTCGGCCGCGAAATACGCGGTCACGACCGCGCTGAATGTATCCGGCGCGGTGAGTTCGGGTACGAGCGGCAACGCGACCTCGGGCGGCACGGCCAGCACGACCGCGTCGCCCGGCGCGAGATCGACGCGCTCGCCGCCGATCGCGACCGCATCGATCGCATTGCCGTGCGCGCCGAACTCGAACGCGTCAGCCCGCGAGTTCAGCCGGATCTGCGCGCCGCCGTGCTGCAGCATCCGCAGCGCCGGTTCGA
Source organism: Burkholderia sp. NFPP32 (assembly GCF_900119325.1). Taxonomy (NCBI): domain Bacteria; kingdom Pseudomonadati; phylum Pseudomonadota; class Betaproteobacteria; order Burkholderiales; family Burkholderiaceae; genus Burkholderia; species Burkholderia sp. NFPP32. Next base: position 23,929 of record NZ_FPJP01000033.1, read on the forward strand.
CGAATGCGCTGCCGAGCCCGTGGCGCGCGACGAGCGGACGGCAGCCGGGGCCGCCCGCGGCAAACGTGCTGCACAGCACCGCGCGCGCGAGCTCGGCACTCGCGTGGCGCGGCTCGACGTTCAGTACCCCGAGCAAATACGGCCGCAGCCAACGATCCCACAGCACGCCGTCGCATCGCATCGTCTGTGCGAGCGAGCGGCCCGTGCGCGCGAACGCGAGCGGGGCGAGCGCGAGGTAGTCGAGCGGCGTCGTGCCAGGCGCACGCGACGCGGCGTCGAACAGCCACGACGGCCAGCGCCCGTTGCCGAAGCGCAGCGTCCAGCGCTGCTGCGACGCGACGTCGACGACCGGAAATTCAGGCAGCGCGGGCCCGACCAGCTGATCGGCCGCGCCGATCGCGCGCAGGTAGCGCTGCGTTGCCGCCTGCCCCGCGAATACCACATGCAGCCCGCTGTCGAGCGTCGTGTTCAGCGTCCCGTCGAACCACGATCGGCAGCGGCCGCCCGCATGCGCGTGCGCATCGTGCAGCACGATGTGCCGCCCGCGGCGTTGCAGCTCGACCGCGGCCGACAGGCCCGCGAGTCCGGCACCGATCACGTGGACGGTTCTGGGCATCGACTCGGTCGACTCAGAACAGCGCGTAGCGCGCGGCGATCATCAGCATGCGCGCTTTCGGCTTGCGCAGCGGGGCGCGCGGGGCGGCAAAGCCGCGTGCGATCGCGGCTTCGAGAATGCAGCGATACGCGCCCGACATGATGCGCGGCGCCTTCACCTGCGCACGCGGGCAGGTATCCATCACCGCGTCGGCCTGGCGGAAGTGCTCGAGCGAGCGCTCGACGAGCGTCGCGCACACGCGCGGCAGCGCCGGATCGCGCACGATCGTCGCCGGATCGGCGATCGCGATGCCTTCGCGCGCAAGCAGCTCGCGCGGCAGGTAGCAGCGGTTGATCGCCGCGTCGTCGTCGATGTCGCGCAGGATGTTCGTCAGTTGCAGCGCACGACCGAGGTGGTGCGACAGCTCGATCCCTTCGGCTTCCGGCATCCCGAATATCCTCACCGACAGCCGCCCGGCCGCGCTCGCCACGCGATCGCAAAAGAGGTCGAGCGTCGGCTCGTCGGGCGCGCAGATGTCTTCTACCGCGTCCATCGCCATTCCGTCGATCATCGCGTGGAAATCGTCGCGCTGCAGGTTGAATGCGCGGATCTCGCGATCCAGCGCGGCCAGATGGCGCGGCGGGCGGCCCGCGAAGCACGCGTCGATGTCCGCACGCCAGCGATCGAGGCCCGCGGTGCGCTCGGCGCGCGGCAGGTCGCTGTCGGCGATGTCGTCGACCGCGCGGCAGAACGCGTAGACCTGGAACATCGCATCGCGCTGCACGGCCGGCAGGATGCGCATCGCAAGATAGAAGGAACTGCCCGATGTGACGGCAGCGGCGTCGGTTTCTTGTTCGTCCACGACGGAATTGGAAACGGCCAAGACAAGCTCCACGGAGACACCCACGCGGGGCGATTGAAGAAGCCATGCCCGGCTGGGATGGTCAGGGTGTCAATGCGTGCGAGATATGCGAACGATCGACGCAGACAGGCACAAATTACCGGCCGGAAGCCGGAATTGGGCGAAAGTATAGCAATCTTTGAAGTTCGATGGCGGACACGCGCCATGTCCGGCGGGGCGCCGGGGGCCGTTGGCAGGCCGGCGCGGCCGGCCTCGGCGGGAACGGGCGCCACTCGACACCAGCGGGCGCCGGCGGCCCGTCAGCCGTAAACGATATCGCGCTGCAGGTCGAGCGCAATGAGCCCCATTTCGCGGGTGAGCTGCAGCATCGAGCGGCGTTCGAGGCGCGAGCCCATGAAGCTCGTCACGCGGCCGTCGGGCTCCACGGTGAACTGGAATACCGCGCCGCCCGTGCCGAACCACGCGCCCGGCACGTCGGGCGACTCCTGCCAGTCGATCTGCTCGAACACGCGCGCGATCCCCGCGCGCACCAGGTCGCCCGGGCCGATCGGCGGCGCAATGTCGCCCAGGTCGTCGAGCGAATAGGGGCCGGGTTTGTCAGGCTTCCGGTAGAAGAGATAGTCGACGTTCATGGGGCGCAATCGCGAGCAAAGCAACAAATTAGCGCGCTTCGGCTCAAATTCATATCGGATCCGGACGAAATGTGGCCTGCGCGAGACAAGAGGGACGGACCGCTGTCGATAACGCGATCGCACCGTGCGTTCGCGCTTGGACGCGCACGGGTTCGTCTAAGATGACAGCTTTCCCGAAAAAACACGAACACCCCATGGAGACGAACATAACCGCCCCCCAGCAGGCCGACCACCCCGTGTTCGTGCTCGTGCATGGCGCGTGGCACGGCGCGTGGTGCTACGCGCACGTCGCTGCAGCGCTGGCCGCGCGCGGCTACCTGTCGATCGCGCGCGACCTGCCCGCGCACGGCATCAACGCCCGCTTTCCCGCGTCTTATCTCGAACGGCCGCTCGACAAGGACGCGTTCGGCGCCGAGCCGTCGCCGGTCGCGAACACGACGCTCGACGATTACGCGACGCAGGTGATGCAGGCCGTCGACGACGCGTATGCGCTCGGCCGCGGCAAGGTCGTGCTGGTCGGGCACAGCATGGGCGGCCTCGCGATCACGGCGGCCGCCGAACGCGCGCCGGAAAAGATCGCGAAGATCGTCTATCTCGCGGCGTTCATGCCTGCGTCGGGCGTGCCGGGCCTCGACTACGTGCGCGCGCCCGAGAACAAGGGCGAGATGCTCGGCGCGCTGATGCTCGCGAGCCCGCGCGTCGCCGGTGCGCTGCGCATCGATCCGCGCAGCGGCGACGCCGCGTATCGCGACACGATGAAGCGCGCGCTGTACGACGACGCACCGCAGGCCGACTTCGAGGCCGTCGCGAACCTGATGACCTGCGACGTGCCGGCCGCGCCGTTCGCGACCGCGATCCCGACGACCGCCGCGCGCTGGGGCGCGATCGACCGTCACTACATCAAGTGCCTGCAGGATCGCGTGATCCTGCCCGCGCTGCAGCAGCGCTTCATCGACGAAGCCGACGCGTTCGCGCCCGGCAACCCGACCCACGTGCACCAGCTCGACAGCAGCCATTCGCCGTTCGTGTCGGAACCGGCCGTGCTGGCCGGCGTGCTGGCCGACATCGCGAAAAGCTGAGCGCGGCACGCGCGGGGCGAAGCCGCTTCGCGCGATGCGGGGCGGGCGCGCCTACGCGTAGGCGACCGAACGATCGCGCCCGAGCCGCTTTGCGCGATAGAGCGCGGCGTCGGCCTCGTTGACGAGCACGTCGCAGGTCGGCGCGCCCGTTTTCGCGCACGCGCCGCCGACGCTCGCCGTCACCGGCACGCTGACGCCCTCGGCATCGACCGGCGAGCTGCCGATCGCGTCGCGCACCTTGTCGGCCACCAGCATCGCCTCGTCGAGACTCGTGCACGGCAGCAGCAGCGCGAATTCCTCGCCGCCGAAACGGCCGAACGTATCCTGCGCACGCACGATCGACGCGACGCGGCGCGCCGTCTCGCGCAGCACGGCGTCGCCGGCCGCATGCCCGAAGCGGTCGTTGATCGTCTTGAAGTGGTCGAGGTCGAACAGCAGCACCGACATGTCGCCGCCGTAGCGCTGCCAGCGCGCGAATTCGTCGCCGAGCCGCGCCTCGAAGAAGCGCCGGTTCGCGATGCCGGTCAGGCCGTCGCGATTCGCGTGTTCGCGCAGCTTCGCGACCGCTTCCTCGCGCTCGCGCTGCATCACGCTCACATGCGTGACGTCGGAAATCGTCACGCACACGGCCTCGACCTCGCGGCCGCGCGTGAGCGGCATGAACGTGCAGTCCTGCTGCATGTAGTCGACCCCGCCGGTGATCGGCCGGTCGTGCTCGAAGCGGAACAGGTAGGGCCGCTGCTCCCACGAGCTGAACGCGAAGCTGCCGAGCTGGAACACGCTCTCGAGCTTGCGCGACAGCCATGCGCGCGGCAGGTCCGGAAAGCAGTCGAACAGGTTGCGGCCGATCACGTCGGCGGCCGGGATGCCACTGTGGTCCTGCATGAAGCGATTCCACATCAGCACGCACATCGAACGGTCGAGCACGAACAGGCCGAAGCCCACCCGCTCGATCACGAGGTCGCTCAGCGACGGCGCGGCGGCCGTCATAGCGCGGACAGCAACGCGTCGAGCGCGTCGCCCATCAGCCGGATCGAATCCTCGGCCATCAGCATCACGAAGTGGGCACGGAACGCATGATCCTCGAGCCCGAAGTTCACCTCGAGCAGCAGCGCGACACTCCACGCGAGCTCGGGCGGCTGGAATACGTCGTCGAACGACACGTTCGAACCGAGCAGCCCCGGCGGAAAGAACACGGGCTTGCGGCCGAGCTCGTCGAGGATCGACGCGACGCATGCGCCCATCAGCACGTTCGCGACGTCGAACATGAGCTCGTCCGGCGTCGCCATCCCGCCGTACACGCCGTCGCCGAACGTGCGGTCGACGATCGTCATGAGCCGCGCGACGCCCGCGCTGCGGCACAGCACGATCGCCTCGCCCTTGATGTCGGAACGGAAGCCCTGGCGCACGGCGGTCACGTTGTCGTGAATGCCCGTCATCTCGCGCAGCGCGTCGCCCGCGTCGGCCGCTTTCACGACGCGCACGCGCGGCACCGACAGCTCGATGAAGCGCCCGAGCAGCAACGCAAGCCGCGCGGCGGCGCGGCCCATTGCAAGGTTGGCGATTTCCTGCAACGCGTCGCGTTGCTCCGCCGTGAACACCGATTCAGGCATACAACCCATACTCCTTGAGAATGGGCAGCAATGCGTCCGACGTCACGGGCTTGGCAACGAATGCGATCGCGCCCAATTCGCGCACGCGTGCTTGCGCCTGCGGCTGGATATCGGCGGATACCACGATCACGAACGTGTTCAGATCTTCGTGGCGCAGTGTTTCCAGGACCTGATATCCGCTCATGTCGGGCATCGTCAGGTCCAGAAACATCACGGAAGCTTTGCCGTCACGATAGAGCGCCAGGGCCTCGCGACCATTCGCTGCATACGCGACGTCAACGTCCCAGTCTCCCGGCAACGCCTTTGTCAGAAGTTTGCGAGCGAGCAGCGAATCGTCGGCAATTACAATCGGCAAAGGCATGGGGCGATGCGGTATACGGAGTGGTCTCTCTCGCGTTAACGGCCGCGCGGCGCACTTCTTGAGGCGCCATGCGTTCGGGCGCAGGCAACCGCCTGGCGGCCGTGCTCGGGCGCCGCGACGCAGGTGCGCGCGACGCACCGCGCGGCGAACGCCGGCGGGCGCATATATCTGTCATAGGGAAAGCAAGGCGCGATTCTCGGAGTAAACCGAAGTCGGTGCAACTCGCCATTTTCACCATTTCGAACAGAATCGATCCGATCGCGCGTCATTCCGAAAACAGCTCCGACCATTTTCGAGATAAGTACGCAAAATTTTTCCTTGTGTACGTTTGCGCTGCCGGATTCGTCGCGTTTTCAATCCGACAATTTCCCCCTGTCGGAATCGACGGGATCGTGCTCGTACGGCGCGGTGCGGCGGGCCGTCGCAACTCGTTTATGATGGCAGGCACCTCTGCCTCACCCGCTGCTTCGATGACGTCCGACCGGCCTGCCGACTCCCACGCCCCCGCCTCCGCTCCCGCCGACGACTGGCAGGACGACGGCACCTATGCGGCCGGTGCGCCCGAGCACGATTTCGCGGTCCGCCGCGTGACGCTGATCGTGCTGCTCGTCGCGGCGATCGTGCTGCCGTGCATCTACGTGGTGGTGATGGCGTACAACGACCTGAAGGCGCGCGAGGCCGCCGCGAGCGACGTGACGATGCGCACCGTACGCGTCGCCGAAGAGCACGCGCTCAAGGTGTTCGACCTGAGCGAAACCCTCGATGCGCGCATCGTCGATCTCGTGCAGGACATGGACGACGCGACCGTACGCAACAGGGAATCCGACATCCACGAAGCGCTGAACACGATCGGCGGCGGCTACCCGCAGGTGGCCGCCGTGTCGATCTTCGGCGCGAGCGGGATGCTGCTCGCCAACAGCCTCTACTATCCGGCGCCCTATGCGTCGATCGCGAACCGCGACGACTTCGCCGGCATCCGCGACGGCAAGGTCATCGAACACATCTCGCGGCTGATGATGGGGCCGCTCAAGCTCGAGAACATTCCCGTATTCAACACGGGCGTCGCGCGGCGTCATAGCGACGGTTCGTTCGCCGGGATGGTGTCGATCGCGCTGAAATCGTCGTATTTCAACGCGTTCTACCGCGACCTGCTCGGCGGCGCGAGCACGCCGATGACGATGGCGCTCGCGCGCTCGGACGGCGCGGTGATCGCATCGTATCCGCCGCCGCCGTCGCTCGCGCATACCGATCGCACGGCCACGTTCGGCGACGCGCGCAACGATCCGCGCGCGGGCGTCGTGCGCGTGCGCCACGACGGCGCAAGCAGCGAGATCGTCGCGTACCGCCAGGTCGGCAGCTATCCCGTCTATGTGTCGTGCGCGTACCGCACGTCGGCGATCTGGCATGAATGGTACGAACACCTGAGCGTGCTGTTCATCTCGATGTTCGCGCCGTCGATCGCGCTGTGGTCCGTGATCTGGCTGTCGCTCAAGCGGCTGAAGGCGGAAGAGGAGGCGTGGGACCGCTGGCAGGCGGAGGCGTCGATGCGGCGCTCGATCGAATCGGCGTACCGGCAGTCGCGCAAGATGCAGGCGCTCGGCAACCTCGTCGGCAGCGTCGCGCACGACTTCAACAACCTGCTGATGATCATCTCGAGCAACGTGCAGATCGCGCGGCGGCGCGGCGTCCAGCATCTCGACAAGGAACTCGGCGCGATCGAACGCGCGCTGAAGAACGGGCAGTCGCTCACGCGCCAGCTCCTCGGCGTCGCGCGCAAGCAGCCGCTGCACAACGAGACGATCGACATCGGGCAATGGGTCGGCACGTGCCGCGAACTGCTGAAGACGTCGCTCGGTTCGAAATCGTCGCTGGTCGTCGCGATCGAGCCCGGCGTCTGGCCGATTCGCGTCGACGTTGCGGAACTCGAGCTCGCGGTGATCAACCTCGCGGTCAATGCGCGCGACGCGATGGCGACCGGCGGCCGCTTCACGGTCGGCGCGCGCAACGTGACGCTGCGCCGCGAGGACGGCTTTCCGCTGACCGGCGATTTCGTGCAGATCTCGCTCGACGATACGGGTTCGGGCATGGCGCCCGACGTGCTTGCGCGCGCGTTCGAACCGCTGTTCACGACGAAGGCGCAGGGGATGGGGACGGGGCTCGGGCTGCCGCAGGTGTTCGCGTTCTGCGAACGCTCGGGCGGCCTCGCGACGATCGACAGCGCGGTCGGCGCCGGCACGTCGGTGCGCCTCTACCTGCCGCGCGCGCGTGCCGAGGACGTCGTCGTGCGGCCGCAGGCCGTCGTGCAAGACGCAAGCGCGCTCGCCGGACTGCACGTGCTGCTCGTCGAGGACAACAGCGAAGTCGCGGCCGGCACCGAAGCGCTGCTTTCGCTGCTCGGGCACCGCGTGACCTATGCACCCACCGCCGACGACGCGTTGCGCCTGATCGAAGGCGCGGCCGCGAACGATGCGTTCGACCTCGTGATTTCGGATATCCACATGCCGGGCCGCCTGAACGGCATCGACCTCGCCGAAGCGGTCGAGAAGCGGCCGGGGAAGCTGCCCGTGATTCTCGTCACGGGTTATGCGGAGGAGCTCGACCGCACGCGCACCGTCAACGTCCGCGTGCTGTCGAAGCCGTTCGACATCGCGCTGCTCGACGAGATCCTGCTGGGCATCCGCGAAGCGCGCGACGCGCGACACACCGGCACGTAACCCGCTGCCTGCGGGCCGGCGCCGACGTCGGCGGCCTGAACGGCCGCCGCGATCAGGCCGGCGTCGTCAGGCCGCCTTCAGCAGGCGCACCCAGCCCGCGTAGCGATCGACGAAGCCTTGCAGGAACTTGCGGGTGTCCTCGCTGACGATCTGGCCCTGCTCGTCGATGCGCGCCGGGTCGTGCTTGATGAACATCTCGGGCTGCCCGAGCGTCTTCACGTCGAGGTACGCGAGCACGTTGCGCAGGTGCTGCTGTGCGAGCGCGGTGCCCGTCGCGCCCGGCGACGTGCCGAGCACCGCGCCCGGCTTGCCCGACCACGAGTTGGAACCCCACGGGCGCGAGCCCCAGTCGAGCGCATTCTTCAGCACGCCCGGAATCGACCGGTTGTACTCGGGCGTGACGAACAACAGCGCATCGGCGGCTTCGATCGACTGCTTGAAGCGCTTCGCGACTTCCGGGAAATCCGCGTCGTAGTCCTGGCTGTACAGCGGCAGTTCGCCGATCTCGACGAACTCGAACGAAAAATCGGCGGGGGCGAGCGAGATCAACGCGTGCGCGAGTGCGCGGTTCGACGAAGCGCGGCGCAGGCTGCCGACGACGACCGCAATACGATAGGACATGACGTTCTCCTTCCGGTGAGTGAGGAATCGGATCGATTGCTTCCGAACAGGTGACAAAGGTCTGTTTATAGGCAAGCCAGCCCGCGAACCGCCCGACGGGGCCGTCCGGCCGACTTTCCACAAGGTTTTCCACAGAAATTGTGGATAACTCGACCGTTATGTTCTGATGTTACAAACTGCCCGCCGCGCGGCGCCTTCGGTGCGCGATACGGGTTTCGGCAAGCATAGCGCAGCGCGCCCGCCGGTTTCGTGAATTCGTGACGGAACAGACGTTGCAGGCCGGCAGCGCGCCCAGTAAGCTGCTCGCACCGCGATGCGCCCGCCCTGTGACGCAAGCGCGATCGCCTCGAGACACTGCCACCCTGACATGCCGTCCGCATACGACGACCCCGTTTATCTCGCGCAACTGCGGCGCGACCTGCTGCGCTTCGCGCGACTCCAGCTCCGCGATGCCGACGCGGCCGAAGACGCCGTGCAGGAAGCGCTGACCGCCGCGTGGTCGCACGCGGGCGATTTCGCGGGGCTGTCGGCCCACAAGACCTGGGTGTTCGGCATCCTGCGCAACAAGCTGATCGACGTGCTGCGTGCGCGGCAGCGGACGGTGAGCCTGTCCGCGCTCGACGCCGAGCTCGACGGCGAATCCGTGCTCGATCGCGAGCTGTTCAAGGAAAACGGGCACTGGGCCGCGCATGCGAAGCCGCGGCCGTGGCCGCGCCCCGAAACGCTGTTGCAGCAGCAGCAGTTCTGGACGCTGTTCCAGGTCTGCCTCGACCATCTTCCGGAGCAGATCGGGCGCGTGTTCATGATGCGCGAATTCCTCGACGTCGAGATGACGGACATCTGCAGCGAATTGACGCTGACGACGAATCATTGCAGCGTGCTGCTGTATCGGGCGCGCACGCGCCTGCGAACCTGCCTGAGCGAAAAAGGACTGACGACCGAAGATGCTGCCGGGGAAATGTACTGACGTGACGCGACTGCTGTCGGATGCGCTGGACCGGCATCTGACCCTGCATGAGCGCCTGCAGGTGCGCGTGCACCTGCCGACCTGCAGTGGCTGCAGAGCCTATCGCGGGCAGATTGCACTGCTGCGGACGGCCGCGAAAGCGGCGGCGGGGCGGGAACCGGGCGACGACGACACGTCGTCCGGGGCGGGCTAGATCCGGCCCGCGTTGCCGCTGTCGTCCGGGCTGTGGGTTTGCGCTGCCCGGCGATCCCACCGGCTTCGATTGCTGGCGTGCACGCCGGGCTGATGCAGTAAGAAAAATACGCCGGGCAAGAATTATTCGAACAGCGCCTGCACCGATTCGGGCGGCCGGCCGATGGCCGCCTTCCCGCGATAGACGACGATCGGACGCTGCAGCAAAACCGGATGAGCGGCAATCGCCTCGTAGGCTTGCGCATCGGTCAGATCCGCGCGTGCCAGATCCAGTGTCTTGTACGGCTCCTCTCCGTCGCGCAGCATGTCGCGAACCGGGCGGCCGAGTTGCCGATGCAGCGCTTCCAGTTCCTCGACCGTCGGCGGCGTCTTCAGGTATTCGACGACGTTCACCGGCGTGGCGGTCGTGTTCAGCGTCTCGACCAATGCAAGCGTCTCGCGTGATTTCGAGCACCGGGGGTTGTGATAGATCGTGATCATCATTCAGGTCTGGATGGGAGAGGGCTGTATTGTAGCCAGTCTGGATTGGGTGTTTCGGTGGGGGCGGCGATGGGGTAGCCGTGCGCGGATTCGATGTTTTGGGGAGGCCGGTTGACGGGAAGACTCCGCCAGCGACACGGGTCACGGGAGAGGCGTTGTATCGTGGATACGCTTCAAAGGACTGATGTGTTTATGCGCATAAAGTCGTGCGGCAAGGATAAGGATTCGTGAGCCTACGCATCGTGATGCGTGCACGGGTGGCGAAAAGCGCAGGCGCTAGCGTGGTACGCCGATTGGTTTATGCGCATAAAGCCAGCGATCGCTCGACAGGGCACCGGGCGATTCATCGCGCCGACGAGCGTCGACAGTCACGGCACCGAAGCGATCATCGCATCGATGTGCTGCCGTGTCGGGGCATCCCCGTTTGCCGAATTCATGCAGAGTCGGCACATGATCGCTCGGCACTCGCCATCCATAGACCGCGGTTTATGCGCATAAACGTTGCGGCTCGGTATGGCGTGATGCCGATGCCCATAGGCTCAATGGCGCGCCTACCGAGCTGCATATCTGGCCTGGGCGAATAGGATCACGCCCGCGCTCGGCAATGAGCGACTGTCCTGCTACATGGTTGGCCTCCCCGGTCGCGACAGAGTTTATGCGCACAAACTCGCCAGGCCGCAGGCGACCATCCACCACCGTCACCCGAAAGGGCAGCCCACTTCGATATCGCCGGCAACCCGCTGCGCGTACCGACGATGCACTTTGTGACGACGCAACCATCGCGCGGTTCATCGACGTCCGCGGACATCAGCCACGCCGTCCGATCATCGCCGGTTCGTTTATGCGCATAAACCGATAGCCCGAATGGCTAACGCGTAGTTGTCGAACGACAATTTCATTGAAATATAAATATCGTCCTGTAGAATTCCAACGACCAAAATAGGAGTGAAAATTGGCCGCGGAAATCATTGCAGTCACTCAACAAAAAGGTGGTGTCGGCAAAAGCACGATTGCCATGCACCTCGGCGCCGCGTTCCATGAGAAAGGGAAGCGCATCCTCGTCATCGACGCAGACCGTCAAAACACCCTGGTTCACTGGTCGAGTGCATCCGGCGACAGCGACACCGGCATTCCGTTTCCGGTCGTCAACCTTGCCGAAGCCGACGGCCAGATCCATCGCGAGATCAAGAAGTTCATCAACGACTACGACATCATCGTCGTGGACTGTCCGCCGTCGATCACCGAGAAGGTATCCGGCGTTGTCCTGCTGGCCGCATCGATTGCGGTGATCCCGACTTCGTCGTCGCCGGCCGATTACTGGTCGAGCGTCGGGCTGGTCAAGCTGATCCAGCAGGCACAGGTCATGAACGAAGACCTCCGCGCGGTATTCCTGCTGAACAAGACCGAAGAGAAGCGCATGCTGACCCGCGAGCTCAAGCGCGCGCTCGAAGAGCTCGGCTTCCCGTTGCTGAAAACGCAGATCCCGACGCGGGAAGCGTACAAGCAGGCGATGGCGCTCGGTCAGACCGTGCTGCAGATGAACGATCGCGGCGGCAAGCTCGCCGCCGCCGAAATTCGCGCATGTGCCGACGAAATCGTCGCCATGCTGCCCTGACTTTATGCGCACAAAGGAGTCACATGAAACCTTCCCAATTTGCAAAAGGATTCCAAGCGCGCCCGGATATCACGACGAGCGAGAAGCGCACGGCGCTCGATCGGCTCAATGCGATTGACGGCATCGTCAAGTCCGAGACGCCCGCCGCGGCACCGACCAAATCCGCGAAGAAAGACATCGCGCTGCCGCCCGCTCCCGAACTCACGCTCGATCCGTCGATCGACGAATCGCAGCAATATCGCGCATGGCGCCTCGAGAACCGCTATGCCCCGGGGCAGGTGATCGAGCTGTCGCTGAAGGCGATCAAGCATAGCCCGTTCAATCCGCGGCACTTCTATCTGAAGTCGTCGATTGCCGAACTCGCGGTCAACCTCGCGAAGCAAGGGCAGCAGCAGGCGATCCACGTGATTCCGGATTACGACAATCCGGGCACGTATTTCGTCAGCGACGGCGGCCGTCGCGTGCGGGCGCTGAAGGAAGCAAACAAGGAATCGGTGAAGGCGATCGTGATCGACGTGCCGATCGGTATCCAGAGCTACAAGCTCGGCTACGATCTGAACGTCCAGCGCGATTCGCAGACGGTGTTCGACAACGCCGTCGTGTGGCGCCGCTTCCTCGACGACAAGCATTTCCAGAGCCAGAAGGAACTCTCCGAGCATCTCGGCCTCGACGAGTCGACGGTGGCCGTCGCGCTGTCGATCGGCAAGTTGCCGGAAGCCATCATGCAGGAAATGGTCGCGCGTCCCGATCGCTTCGGTTCGAACATGGCGTATCAGGTCGGCCGCTATCACAATGCGCGCGGCACCGAGGCCACGCTGCGGCTGATCAACAAGATCGTGTCGGACGATCTCAGCACGCGCCAGGTGTCGGACATCGTCAAGGGCCGCGTCGCCGCGCAAGAAACGCCGAAGGCCGCGGGCCGTCAGCGCTACGCGCAGCGTCTCGAGATCAAGCTCGGCGGCAAGTCGGTCGGCGACCTGAAGTCGTATGGCGAAGACCGCATCGAATTGCGCCTGCGCGGCCTCCCGAAGGACAAGCGCGACGCGATCCTCGAGCAGCTCGAGCGGATGCTGTTGTCGGAGTGATGGAAGCGGCCGGCAAGGCCTGGTGAAGACGCCGGGCCCGTCCGGCCGAGCAGCCGGCCGGCCCGTCAGCGGGCCTGAGTGGGCCTCAGGCGGCCCGCGACTGGTTCAGCGTGAACGACAGCAGGTCGCCGTCCGTCGGCTCGCCCCAGGTCTTCTGGGCCAGCCAGTCGAAAAAGGCCGTCTCGGCCAGCTTGGAATCGAGGCCGCGCTTGCGCCAGTCGTCGCGCAGATGCGTGCCCATCGTCGGCAGCGCCTCCGACTCGAACGACTCGCGGGCCACTTCGCGTTCGGCGTCCCCCTGCTCCTCGTACAGCACCTTCGCTTCCTTGCGACGGAACGCCGAGAATTCGCTCAGCAGGCGCGCCTTCAGATCGTCCGGCTGCGCCGCTGCAACCTTCGCGGACGGCGTGCCGGCAGGCAGCGCGTCGACCGACTCGACCGGCGGCGCATAACCCTTCTTCAGCGCGTCCTTGAACAGCGCCGGCGCGCTGCGCACCGGCGGCAGCGTCGTGCTGCGCATCCGCTGCTCGGTCATCTGCAGTGCGGCGCGAATCCGGTTCTCTTCGCTGTCCGCGTAGAGCGTCTGCGCTTCCTTCAGCGGGATCCCGAGTTTCACCATCCGGTCGACCAGCGTGCTGTCGAACACGTTCGGGTGTTCGTCGAGCGCGAGCATCGGCTGCTTGCGCTCGGTCACGCGGAACTGGATCTCCGCGACCCGGCGCCCTTCACGGTGCTCGATCAGCTCGACGAAGATGTTGGTGACCGCGTTGACTTCCGCGATCGCCGGACGCAGATAGTCGCGCTTGAAGTACTTGTACTCGCGCTTCGCCTCGTCGCCAGCTTCGGTGTCGGGCGTGCCCGACAGGATCGGCCGCCACCATTCCCACGGCTCGCGCATCGTCAGGTGGCTCGGATTCGTCAGATAGCGCACGCAGATCTCGTAGAGCGCGAGGCCGGCACTGCTGCGCAGCTGGCTCTGGAACTGCAGGCTCAGGCGCGCATACTGGACCGGGTCGAGCAGCTTTTTCTTGATCTTCGGCGCGAACGAGAATTCGACCCACACGCGGCGGGTCGCCGGATCCTCGAGAATTTCCGCGTCGGCGATCAGCGTCGAGATCCCCCACTTGCGGCCCGGCTTCTGGCTCGACGTCCCCGTACTCCATTCGACCTGCACCGACACCATGCGGCGCAGGTGTTCCTTCACCAGCGCGGTGTCGTTCGAATCGAAGGCGGAGTTTGCGACGATATCCGACAGCAGCGCGCGATACGTATCGCCCGAATCGTCGGCCTGCTGCGCGACGGCCAGCAGGACGTTGAACAGCTTGCGGGTCAGGAGTGTGATCTTGCCGCTCTTCGGCTGAATTGCGATCGCCTCGACGGCCTTGCGCAACTCGGCCGAACTGGCACTCACCACATCCACATCGGTTTTCTTGGCGCGCTTCGTCGTGGCCATACGTCGGGTCGGAGGAGAAGTTTTCCGGAAGGATAGCGCCTGCGGTGATGTGCGTCCAGAACGACATGCTCACCATAGCCGGTGAAGCGCGCGTGCTAAATGGCACTCACCCCAACCGCTCCCGAAAACGCTCACCGGTCCGGAATTGCGGCGCTCCAGACTCGTCCAGACGTGCCGCGGGATGCGCCGATTCACAGAATTTCCCCTGTGCATGACACGTGCGAAACTCGCTCCCGTATCGGCTCACCTTTCGATTTGTCGCAATTTTGCGACTGCACATCCGTGAGTTCGCCACAGGGTCGCGATCGCACCTCACGGAACGTCCCGGATCGCGCCGCATCGGGCTGTATGCATGTACAGGCACGGCTCGTCGGGAGCCCATAATCGCATCCGGCACCCGGAAACGCGCCGTCGAAACCGGCCCGCACCATCCGATCGGACCTGCTTTGCCGGCCCGGGCGCGCATTGTACAGCGCCCAAATCGAGTCAGGTCCCGAAAATACTCACCTTGAGCACAGCTTGTCCTTTAGTCTCGATGCCGCCGAATGTCCGGCACACGCGGGATTGGCTACCGGGGCGTCCCGAAAACGCTCACCTCATTGAAAAAATGCGGCACGGCAACGGCCACGGGAACGACTCCCGAAAAACCTCACCGTAACTGTCGCGGTATCAAAAACTCCAATGCCTTCCGATACTTATGCACAGAAAGCATTTGGCTGTGCCCGGCAGACATCCCCCGAAAAGCCTCACCTGTCGACGGGAGTCCTTCATACGACAACCGCATGTCAGCCCCCGAAAATTCTCACCTGTGCCAAAAAGGGGCACAGCAAAAACGAGATTTCCTCCAGTCCTGGCGGGCTTTTCGGCGAATCCGACCGCTCACTGGTCCCGAAAAGCCTCACCTTTGACCATTTTTCGAGCAAATACCGTTCCCGAAAATGCTCACCTGTGACCACGACCACAGCCTGTGATCCATGCCCCGAAAAAGCTCACCTTAGCGTGATCGGAGCAGGAAAACCCGGATTTCCCTCCCGAAAAGCCTCACCTTTAGTGCATCACAGGCCCCGGAGAGCACTTTTGCTGTGCAAAATGGCATTCGTTTCCCGGAAATCCTCACACCAAATTCCCGTGGAGTCCCGTGAAACCTCACCTTTTGCCAAAATTGCCTAAAAGATGGGCAGAATCGGGGCGCGAAGAGGATCCCGCAAATTCTCACCTATGTCTGCACAGGCAGAAAACTGTGCAGTCAGGCACAGCGCGGGTTCTGTGGCTGTGAGGCCCCGAAAACCCTCACCTTTGGGAAATCTCGTGTTTCACTGTGATCCCGAATCCGCTCACGACCTTTCCTGCAACGGCTCACGCAGTTCCCTGAACCCCATCACGTCAGCTCCCGCAGAAGGTCACCTTGGCTCCCGTAAAACTTCACCTTGTCGGCCGGGAAGCCTTGCTACATAAGGCTGTGCCATGGCGTTAACGTTTTTAACTAAGGGTTCAAGGGTGTTTACTTCTAATACTCTCAAGACATCGGCTGACGAGTTTTCCACAGAGACCCCAAACCCTGAACACCCACAGGGAATCGTATCCGCCGTCATGTGAAACAAACGCCGATTTTCGGGGTCTGCAGGAAAACGCTGACATTACAAAGACTTGGCTGACTTTCTTCGCTTTGTTTCACGGAATTCTGGATCACGTTCGTCCAGATAAGCTCACAGACCCGATTTCTGTGCGAAGCGACGTAAATTAACAACGTCGACCTAAAACAGGTATCAATAGATACGTATTCCGTTATGATTGCCACATTTCAATGTCTACGAGCTCTGCCATGACCCTGGACGAAATGCGCCAAGTCATTCGGGACGAACTGGAATCGCTGCGTGCAAGCGGTGCGCGGCGCCAGGAATTGTCATTGCATGCGTGCAAGCGCCTGTTCTTCGATCTCGGTATCCGGCCGTCCGCCGCCAACGTCCGCGATCTCACCCAAACCGGCAGCGCCAGCGACATCCCGAAAGACATCGATCATTTCTGGGAGCGTATCCGTTCTGCGTCGAAGATCAGGCTCGACGGTGCGGCAATTCCGAAGGCCGTCGAGGAAAAAGCCGGTGCGCTGCTCGGCGCGCTTTATGAAGAAGCGTTGAAAGCGGCACGCGACAGTCTCGATGGCGACCGCGAGGAGGTTCGTGCCGGCATTGCCGATGCCGAACAGCGGTTGCGCGATGCAACCGTCCGCCATGAGACGCTCGAAAGCGCGCTCGCGCGCGGCGAAGCCCGGAACGAGCAACTGCAGGCGCGCGTGACCGAACTCGAGGTTCAGCTCGCATCACAGACGACGCACGGTTCGGCAAGCGAAGCGACGTTGCTCACCACAGTCGCTCGACTGGAGAAGGAATTGGCCGTCGCCGCGGGCCGCGTCGACGCCGAACAGGCGCAAAACGCCGTGCTGCGCGACCGCATCGATGCGCTGCAAGCCGAATTGCAGCAGCGCACCGAGCACTACGCCCAGCAAATCAAGGACGCGGTGGCCGAAGCAGAACGCCGCGTCAAGCCGATGCTGGTCGAGCTGGACTCGCTGCGCAGCATGGCGTCGACCTACCAGAGCGGTTTACGCGACGTCCAGCGCAAGGAATTCGATTTCCTTCAGCAACTGAGCTCGGCCAAGGCACGCGCCGACCGGCTCGAAGAACAGTTGCGCAGCCAGAGCGACGAACTGGAACGTGCGACGCGCGACGCGAGTTCGTTGCGCGCGAGCCGCGGGATGAATCCGGAAATTGCCGCGCTGATCCGGCGCCTGGCCGATGCGGGGCAACTGGATGCGGAAGCGTTTGCCGCGATCGGTACGTCGCTGGATCAAGAGATTCCGGTGCCGGCCCAGTGCCCGCGTTGCGACGGCGAACCGGAGCTGTCGCAGAGCGATGAGGGTTTTGAAGTGGCATGCCCGGAATGCGAGCACGCTTCGGGCGCATGGCCGTCCCGATTTGAAGCTATCGCGCGTTTTGCGCACACCTGACCAGAAGATCGACGGCACCTGCACAGGTGAGACGATCCGGGGCGCTTGAGGTGAGGTTTTTCGGGAGCTGTGAAACGGTGAGGCTGCGCCGCGCAAGGCTGCTCACGGATCGTGTCGCGGAAGCAGCCGTTTCCGGATCAGTGAGTTTCGTCGCTGTCGGACGCGTCACCGTCGCCGTTGCTGTCGGTCAGGCCATCGCGCCAGTTTTTCCATGCGCGATGCAGGCGGTTCGACGAGATCGGCCGCATGAAGCCCAGCCATTTGCCGACTCGTTCGGGCGGCGCGTCATTTTCGAACAGTTCGGCCGCGTAGGTATTGCGCAGCGTCTGCGGGCTCGCGCGCGCGGTGCGCGACGACGTGAGCCCGGCCGATTCGACGATCGCATCGATGGCGCGCAGCATCGTCGCCTTGTGCATCGGTCGCCCGGCATGCGACGCAGGGAACACGAGCTCGCCCGGAATTTCCTGGCGCTTGCGCTCTATGAGCCACGCTTCGAGCAGCGCGATCGCGAATGACGCCAGATGGGTTTCGCGCGCGTAAGCCGGATGCGCCGACTGGATCTGCAGCGATGTTCCGCTCGTATTGACGCAACTAATCGTAAGCGCACGCGCTTCGCCGGTTTTAATGCCGGCACCGAGAAACGCGGCCACGAGCGCGCGGTCGCGCCGCTCTTTCCAGTACGCGGAACCGGACACGCCGATCGGCGAAAACAGATACGCGAGCAACGTCGCGCGTTCGGCCGGCGTCAGGAAACCGGTCGGCTCATTGTCGCGCGCCTTGCGCCAGTTCGCTTCGCCATCCTGAGCAATGAAACGGGCCGGGTTGGTCGACGCATACTCGGTGCGCCGGATGTGGTCGAGTACACGCTCGATCAGCCGCAGATAGCGCAATCGCTGGGTTTTCCGGATCGGCAATTCGCCGACGAAGTTCGCGATCGTCGCCGTATCGACCGTTGCCAGATTCTTCTGATGCGCGCGCATCCACGTGAGAAACGCGCCCCATTGTGCGCGATAGACATCGGCCGACGAGCGGCGATAGTCCTGCATGGCCAGCCACGCATCGAATGCGGCTTCGGGTGACACGATCCAGTCGGATGCGCCACGGTCGAACAGATCCTTCTCTTCCGGGCGGGCCGGGGTGTCGGGAGAGGTGGGAGGGGGCATGTTATTCATTCCGTTAGTTGCGTATATGGTAGCCCTTTCCGCAACGTCTCGGGCAGCAAGAGGCTGGACAGGCCGCCATGCGCGGCGGCCTGGGTTGGCAGTCAGTCGCCCCACGCCTTGGACAGGCGATGAGCGCGCTCGCGGGGCGCCGTGTCATGCGACGTTGCCGCCGCTTCGTATGCGAGAACCGCGAACGAAAAGACGGCAGGCAGCGCATTCGAGCGCCCGAAGTCGATCGGATCGTCCGTTTCGGGAAACGCCATGTCCGACGGCCGTTCGAACAATTGGCGCATACCGGCCTCGTGCCGGCTGGCAAAGCCGAGATCGGCGAGTGCCTCGGCTTCGATCGCGTGCAGCAGGCGCCACGTCAGCGGGACGCGCTGACGTATATAGCGCCCGGCAATATGGCGAACGATCAGCTCGAGGTCGTGTGCGGCAGCCTTGAAGCTGAGCGCGGCCAAATCTTGTTCTTCTGTCATCGCAGGCTCCTGTCGACCGGGGCGGGCGCCTCCGTGCGCCGGCTCCGGCCCATGCATGGCGGAATGTCCATATACTGTACAAACATACAGTACTTTCCGCAACTGGCTCTTTGGCCAGCTATACGCGCCGTCAGCGATGTATCACGATCAGCAGTGCCCGCGCTTCGGCCTTGCCGGGATTGCGGATCGCGTGCGGCTCGTCGGCCGGGTAGCGCGCGGTGTCGCCGGCCTTCAGGCGTCGGCTGGCCGATGCGGCTTCGATTTCCATCGCGCCCTGCAGCACGGTGAGGTGCTCGCGCGTGCCGGGTTCGTGCGCGTTCGATACGAGTGCGCCGCCGCCCGGCAGCGTCAGCTCGTACCACTCGAACTTGCCGGCGAGATCGATCGGGCCCCACACACGCAACTGGTACCGGCCGTCGTGCCCGGCGAGCGTCGGAATGTCGTGCGGGCCGTCTACACGGATCGTCTCCGGCGCCTTCGGCTGCGAGAACAGCTCGTCGAGCGTGATGCCGAGCGCGTTGGTCAGCCGCCAGGCGACGGCGATCGTCGGGTTGGCCTTGTCGCGCTCGATCTCGGAGAGCATCGATTTCGATACGCCGGCCGCGCGCGACAGGTCGTCGAGCGTCAGCTTGCGCTCGTTGCGCAGTCGCTGGATCTGCTCGCCAACACGCGGCGGCGTGGCGGCCGGCGGCTGCGATGCGGCGCCGGCAGGCGGGCGCCGCGATCCGGAGGAACTTGCCATTTGGATTCCGTTCGCTTAGAGTTGTTCGGTATTTCGAATTCCAGTTCGGAATATCGGATAAATGCGGTCAACCGAACGACCGACTATAACAGTAGCAGGCCGTTGCGCCGCCGCCACGAGCGACGCGCCGCGGAATGCGAATCCCTGTCAGGAGCTTTGCGATGCGTGATGCCTTTCTCGCCCAGGTGCGCGGGACGCTCGACCAGATCCGCGCGGACGGTTTTTACAAGACCGAGCGCGAGATCGCGAGTCCCCAGGCGGCGGCCGTGCGGCTTGCCGGCGGTGCCGGCGTGCTCAATTTCTGTGCGAACAACTATCTGGGTCTGGCGAACGATCCGCGCCTGATCGACGCGGCGAAAGCCGGCCTCGACCAGGACGGCTTCGGCATGGCATCGGTGCGCTTCATCTGCGGCACGCAAACCGTGCACAAGCAACTGGAAAGCGCGCTGGCCGCGTTTCTCGGCACCGAGGACAGCATCCTCTATTCGAGCTGTTTCGATGCGAACGGCGGGCTGTTCGAGACGCTGCTCGACGAGAACGACGCGGTGATCAGCGACGAGCTGAACCACGCGAGCATCATCGACGGCATCCGCCTGTGCAAGGCGAAGCGCTTCCGCTACCGGAACAACGACCTGTCCGATCTCGAGGCGAAGCTCAAGGAAGCCGATGCGGCGGGCGCGCGCCACAAGCTGATCGCGACCGACGGCGTGTTCTCGATGGACGGCATCATCGCCGACCTGAAAGGCATCTGCGATCTCGCCGATCGTTACGGCGCGCTCGTGATGGTCGACGATTCCCACGCGGTCGGCTTCATCGGCGCGCACGGCCGCGGCACGCCCGAGCATTGCGGCGTCGAAGGCCGCGTCGACATCATCACGGGCACGCTCGGCAAGGCGCTCGGCGGCGCATCGGGCGGCTACGTCGCCGCGCGCCGCGAGGTCGTCGAACTGCTGCGCCAGCGCTCGCGCCCGTATCTGTTCTCGAACACGCTCACGCCGAGCATCGCCGCGGCATCGCTGAAGGTGCTGGAACTGCTCGGCAGCGACGAAGGCGCGAAGCTGCGTGAGCGCGTGCGCGAGAACGGCGCGCGTTTTCGCGAGCAGATGACCGAAGCGGGCTTCACGCTCGTGCCCGGTGCGCATCCGATCATCCCGGTGATGCTCGGCGACGCGCAGCTCGCGACGAACATGGCCGACAAGCTGCTCGGCGAAGGCGTCTACGTGATCGGCTTCTCGTTCCCCGTCGTGCCGCGCGGCCGCGCACGCATCCGCACGCAGATGAGCGCCGCGCATACGCCCGAACAGATCGACCAGGCGGTTGCCGCGTTCGTGCGCGTCGGCAAGTCGCTCGGCATCGTCTGACGGAGGCGCGACCATGAAAGCACTGGCAAAGCTCGAGCGCGGCCCCGGCCTCACGCTTACGCGCGTGAAGCGCCCCGAAGTCGGCCACAACGACGTGCTGATCAAGATCCGCCGCACGGCGATCTGCGGCACCGACATCCATATCTGGAAGTGGGACGACTGGGCGCAGAAGACGATTCCCGTGCCGATGCACGTCGGTCACGAATATGTCGGCGAGATCGTCGAGATGGGGCAGGAAGTGCGCGGTTTCGCGATCGGCGATCGCGTGTCCGGCGAAGGCCACATCACGTGCGGCTTCTGCCGCAACTGTCGCGCGGGGCGCCGGCATCTGTGCCGCAACACGGTCGGCGTCGGCGTGAACCGCGAAGGCGCGTTCGCCGAGTATCTGGCGATTCCGGCGTTCAACGCGTTCAAGATTCCGCCCGAGATCTCCGACGATCTCGCGTCGATCTTCGATCCGTTCGGCAACGCGACGCACACGGCGCTGTCGTTCAACCTCGTCGGCGAAGACGTGCTGATCACCGGCGCGGGCCCGATCGGCATCATGGCCGTCGCGATCGCGAAGCACGTCGGCGCGCGCAACGTCGTCATTACCGACATCAACGACTACCGGCTGGAACTCGCGCGCAAGATGGGCGCGACGCGCGCGGTCAACGTCGCACGCGAGTCGCTGCGCGACGTGATGGCCGACCTGCACATGACCGAAGGCTTCGACGTCGGCCTCGAGATGTCGGGCGTGCCAAGCGCGTTCACGAGCATGCTCGAGGCGATGAATCACGGCGGCAAGGTCGCGCTGCTCGGCATCCCGCCCGCGCAGACGGCGATCGACTGGAACCAGGTGATCTTCAAGGGGCTCGAGATCAAGGGCATCTATGGCCGCGAGATGTTCGAGACCTGGTACAAGATGGTCGCGATGCTGCAGAGCGGCCTCGACCTGTCGCCGATCATCACGCATCGCTTTGCGGCCGACGATTACGAGAAAGGCTTCGCCGCGATGCTGTCCGGCGAAAGCGGCAAGGTGATTCTCGACTGGACGGCCTGAGTGCCGAAGGGGCAGCGCGGCTCGTTCGCCGCCTGCCCCGCTGTCGTTTGCACGTGTGTCGTCGAGATCGGAACGCGCGAATCCGGGCTTGAGGTGAGATTATTCGGGAGCTGTGTTTGCGCGTCGAATCGCGACGCGATCGCACATCGGTGAATCGCAATTGCACGTTCGCTTCACCTGTCAGCCCTCACACCGCTTTCCCCCATCACGCCATTCGGCGCCTGTTTTTCCTCTTCCGCATGCTTCCCTGCTTCGCTTGTCGGGCGATCGCTCGCTACACACCGCGTGCGATGCCGTGCCGGACCGGGACGTCAATCGTGAGCTGCTGAACCTCGTTCCGACTCACTCATCCACAACGCAATCCGCATCGAGCGGTGCGCGGATCGCTACCTGTTCTGTTCACCCTTTAACCATCGCGGTTCGAGCTGGAGATGCAACACGACGAGCCAGCGCTTCGGGCACTGCGGCGCAACGTCGATCAGATCGCCGTGCGTGCCGGAAACCGTGACGAACCCGTGCTGCGCCGCGTACCGACAGGCGTGCAACGCATCGGCTTGCAGCCAGAAGCTGACGAGCGCACAGGTCACGAAGCGGAACAGCAGCAATGTCGCAGCTTCCGGCGCGAAGCCGGCGGCGACGAGCAGGCCTTCGAACGCGAACGTCAGCGCATGCGCGGCCGCGATCGTGACGATCGTCAGCTTCATCACGCCGCGCAGTCGCAGCGCCGCACGCACGCGTGCCTGCCTGACGGCGAACTGCGCGCGATCGTCATCGCCATCATGCTTCTGCACTTCGTGTTTCATGACGCCGCACCGGCTTGCCGCGCAACGTCGATCTGCGCCGTGTCGCAGGCACGCATGCGGTCGTTCGCGACGCCGACGGATTTGCACAGGATCGCGCTGTCGTAGTTGTGTCCCGGAAAACGCATCACGTCGACCGGTTGAAATCCTTCGCGACGATAGAAATCGATGAGCCGGACCGCTGCGTACGGCGCGTCGAGCGCGAGGTGCGTCGCGCCGCGCGCGGCCGCCCGCCGTTGCGCGAACGCGAGCAGCGAGCGGCCGATGCCGCGTTGCTGCCAGACGGGATCGACGGCCAGCTGGCCGAGCGTTGCGACGTGCCGGCTGCGATACGGATCGCAGCGCGAATCGGGATCGTGCGAATGCATCGTCATCGTCGCGACCAGATGTGCGTTGCCGAGCGCGACGAAACACTCGCCGGTAAGCACACGTTCGCGTGTCGCCGATGCCGGCTGATCGGCGCACGGGCAGTTGAAGCCCAGCGCGCCGAGCGCCGCGAACGCGCGGTGCAGCAGCGCGGTCAGCGCGTCGTACGAATCGCTGCGCGGATCGAAGCGCCGCACGACGACGCGGCCGTCGAGCCGTTTGGCATAAGCCGCATAAGCGCGCGCGGGGCGCGCGGATTCCGGTCGCTGCATGATGTCCTTTCGCCCAGACAGGGTGACCGAAGTGTAGTGAGCGTCACGCATCCGCTTCAAGAAAAAATGTCGTAAACGCGGCGGGCCGCGTCGCGCGGCCAGGCCGCGATTCAGCCCTTTCGCCGATATGGCCATTTCACGCAGGAGTTGACGACGGAGAACGATCGTTCTACCGTAAACGCATGAACACACGACACGATACTTCCGGCGAACCGGGCGTTCGCGACCGACTGCTCGATGCGGCCGAAGCGCTGATCTATTCGGGCGGCATCCACGCAACGGGGGTCGACGCGATCGTGAAGCGGTCCGGAGCGGCACGAAAGAGCTTTTATTCGCAGTTCGAATCGAAAGAGGCGCTGGTGGTCGCCGCGCTCGAACGCCGCGACGAGCGCTGGATGCGCTGGTTCGTCGATGCAACCCATGCGCGCGGCAATGCGCCGCGCGCGCAGTTGCTCGGCATGTTCGACGTGCTGCGCGACTGGTTCGGGCAGCCCGACTTTCATGGCTGCGCGTTCCTGAACGCGTCGGGCGAGATTCCCGACGCCGACGATCCCGTGCGCGTCGTCGCGCGTATGCACAAGGCGCGCTTGCTGGCATTCGTGCGCGAGCGGTTCGATGCGTACGCCGACGCAACGGGAATCGAGCGCCGCGGGCTCGCGCGCCTTGCGCGTCAGTGGCTCGTGCTGATCGACGGCGCGATCGGCGTGGCGCTCGTCAGCGGCGATGCCAACGCCGCGCGCGATGCGCGCGCGACGGCCGAACTGCTGCTCGACACCGTTTCGCGGTAGTCGATGCAGCGAATCCGAACCGGCCGCGGGTGTCCGCGGCCAGAACCCTGAACAGGAGCAAATCCATGTCCGCTTCCCCCGAAGTCCGTCCGCCCGTTCCGCCCTTTACGCTCGAATCGGCACGCCAGAAGGTGCGTGCAGCCGAGGATGCGTGGAACACGCGCGATCCGCAGCGCGTGTCGCTCGCCTACACGCCGCAAAGCCGATGGCGCAATCGCGCGGAATTCGTGACCGGCCGCGACGAGATCGTGGGGCTGCTGCAGCGGAAATGGACGCGCGAGCTCGACTACCGGTTGATCAAGGAGCTGTGGGCATTCGGCGGCAATCGCATCGCGGTGCGCTTTGCGTACGAATGGCATGACGATGCAGGCAACTGGTTCCGTTCGTACGGCAACGAAAACTGGGAGTTCGATGAAAACGGGCTGATGGCGCATCGTCACGCGTGCATCAACGACCTGCCGATTCGCGAGGCGGACCGTCTTTATCACTGGCCGCTCGGCCGCCGTCCGGACGATCATCCAGGGTTGTCCGATCTCGGGCTGTGAAGTTCTCGACGGGCCTGTTCAGCGGATCGGCGAACGTATCATCCGAGTCCGATGGTGAGGAAATTCGGGAGCCGATGCGCTGAAGGTGAGATTTTTCGGGACCACGTGACATGTCGCGTCGAACGGTGTGCTTCGCGCGGAACGATGCGGCATCACCCCCGCGCAAAACGGACATGTCGCCTGATGCACGTATCGACGCGCAACGGTGTGCATCACGACGGGATGCATCTCACCGATCGAACTGTTTCGACAGTGGTTGGCGATCGGTGTGCGTGAACGTGATATACCACTCACCGATCGAACCGATTTCGACGACAGACACTGCAAGCAGTGCGCGCTGCGGTGTGTCGTTACTCACCGCTCGAATTCACCGCGCACGCATCGGAACCTGCACGGGTGCGCGGCGGCATCGTATGTTGCTCACCGCAAGTTGATTCATGCAGTCGTTTCCAGGCGCGATCGCTCGCGCCGGGCCCGACCGTCAGCCTGCGATCCGCGCGGCGATCGCCTCGCCCACTTCCTGCGTCCCCGCGTTGCCGCCGAGATCGCGCGTATGCGGCCCGGCGCGCAGTACGTCCTCGATCGCGGCGACGATCGCGTCGTGCGCTTCGCGTTCGCGGCCCGCGCCGTTGCCGAGGAAGTCGAGCATCATCGCCGCCGACCAGATCATCGCGACCGGATTTGCGATGTACTGCCCCGCGATGTCGGGCGCGGAACCGTGCACGGGTTCGAACAGCGACGGAAACGTGCGGTCCGGGTTGAGGTTCGCCGACGGCGCGATGCCGATCGTGCCCGTACAGGCCGGCCCGAGATCCGACAGGATGTCGCCGAACAGGTTCGACGCGACGACGACGTCGAAGCGGTCCGGCTGCAGCACGAAGCGCGCGCACAGGATGTCGATGTGCTGCTTGTCGACGGCGATTTCGGGATAGCGTTCGGCCATCTCGGCCGCGCGCGCGTCCCACCACGGCATGCTGATCGCGATGCCGTTGCTCTTCGTCGCGACGGTGAGACGCTTCGCGCGCCGCTGCGCGAGCTCGAACGCGAATTTCAGCACGCGCTCGGTGCCGTGACGCGTGAAGATCGACTGCTGCATCACGACTTCGCGGTCGGTGCCTTCGAACATCGTGCCGCCGACCGACGAATATTCGCCCTCGGTGTTCTCGCGCACGATCATGAAATCGATGTCGCCCGGGCGGCGGCCGGCGAGCGGCGACGGTACGCCGTCGAACAGGCGCGCGGGCCGCAGGTTGATGTACTGGTCGAACTCGCGGCGGAATTTCAGCAGCGAGCCCCATAGCGAAATGTGATCGGGCACCGTTGCGGGCCAGCCGACGGCGCCGAACAGGATCGCGTCCATGCCCGACAGTTGCGCCTTCCAGTCGTCCGGCATCATCTGGCCGTGCTGCGCGTAGTAGTCGCAGCTCGCCCAGTCGATCTGCACGAAATCGAAGCGGATGCCGAAGCGCGCGGTCACGGCGTCGAGCGCGCGCAGGCCCTCGGGCATCACTTCACGGCCGATGCCGTCGCCGGGGATCACGGCAATTCTGTAAGTCCTGTCGGTCATGCAAAGCTCCTTGGCTGGTCGGCCTGCTGCCGGGGATGCAGTGGCACGTCACGCCATTTTATTTATTTCCATTCGGATTAAAATCGCACGAAAGGTTAATCGACTTTCCACGAATCGTGAATAAATCACCGAACCTCGACGATCTGCGCGTGTTCAGCCTGGTCGTCCGTCTGACGAGCTTCAGCGCGGCCGCCGAGCAGCTTGCGGTGTCGCCCGCCTATGTCAGCAAGCGCATCGCGCTGCTCGAGGCGCAACTCGGCACGCGCCTGCTGCATCGGTCGACGCGCCGCGTGACGGTCACGGAGGCCGGCGAACGCGTGTTCGCGCGCGCCGAGAAGATTCTCGACGACGTCGATCATCTCGTCGAGGACGTGTCGACGACGCGCACGGTGCCGCGCGGCACGCTGCGCATTTCGAGCAGCTTCGGCTTCGGCCGGCACGTCGTCGCGCCGGCGCTGCTCGACTTCTCGGCACGCTATCCGCAACTGAACGTGCGGCTCGATCTGTTCGACCGGCTCGTCGACGTCGCGGGCGAAGGCTATGACCTCGACGTGCGCATCGGCGACGAGATCTCCGATCACCTGATCGCGCGCCGCCTCGCCGCGAACTACCGCGTGCTGTGCGCGTCGCCCGACTATCTCGCGCGACGCGGCGCGCCGCGTTCGCTCGCGGATCTCGCGTCGCACGACTGTCTCGCGATCAAGGAGCGCGATCACCCGTTCGGGGTGTGGCGGCTGAACGTGCGCGGAGAAACGGCCACGGTGAAGGTCGGCGGCGCGCTGTCGACGAACCATGGCGAGGTGGCCGTGCAATGGGCGCTGGCCGGGCGCGGGATCGTGTTGCGTTCGATCTGGGAAGCCGGGCCGCTGATCGAACGCGGCGCGTTGTGCCGCGTGCTGCCGGACGCGATCCAGCCCGCGAACATCTGGGCGGTTTATCCGGAACGCGTCGCGGCGTCGGCGAAAGTGCGCGTGTGCGTGGATTTTCTGGTGGAGACGCTGGCCGGCCTGAATGCCGCAGCGGGTGACGATGCGGCCTGAATTCGGCTAAAGGTGAGCTTTTACGGGGGCGTGCGCAGGCACCGACGCATCGCCGCACGCGACGCTGATCGGCCTGCCGCGCAGGCCTTCGACGGTGCCCGCGGGAGGCTTACGCCGCGCTCGACGCACCGAGCATCAGGTCGAGATTCTGCACGGCTGCGCCGGATGCCCCTTTGCCGAGATTGTCGAACACGGCGGACAGGAGCACCTGACCGTGATCGGCATTGACGAACACGCCGAGCCGCAGGTCATTGGTGCCGTTCAGCGCTTGCGGATCGAGATGCGTGATCGCGCGCGCGTCCGCGAGCGGCGTGACGTCGACGTGACGCGCGCCGGCGTAGTGGTGCGCGAGACACGCATGCAGCTGCTCACCGGTCACGCCGGCCGGGAGCAGGCGCAGCTCGATCGGCACGGTCAGCACGATGCCTTGCCGATAGGCGCCATAAGCCGGCACGAACAGCGGCCGGTGCGCGAGACCGGCATGCTGCTGGATTTCGGGCACGTGCTTGTGCGCGAGTGCGAGGCCATAGACCTGCAGCGGCTTCGTGTGCGCGGCGCCGTCCGATTCGAATGCGTCGATGGCGGTTCGCCCTCCGCCCGAGTAACCGGAGACGGCATGGATACTCACCGGGTAGTCGCGCGGCAGCAGGCCGGCCTGTTGCAGCGGTCGCAACAGGCCGATCGCACCGGTCGGGTAGCAGCCCGGATTGGTGACGCGCCGCGCGTGCGCAATTTTCTGCGCGTGCCCATCGACCATCTCGGGAAAGCCGTAGACCCATTCCGGTTCCGTGCGATGGGCCGAACTCGCGTCGATCACGCGTACCTCGGGATTCCGGATGAAGCCGACCGCTTCGCGCGCGGCCGCGTCGGGCAGGCACAGAATTGCGATATCGCAGGCGTTGATTGCGTCGGCGCGCCGTACCGGATCCTTGCGCTCGGCATCCGGCAGCGTGACGAGCCGCAAGTCGGTGCGCTCGCGCAGGCGCTCGTGAATCTGCAGTCCGGTCGTGCCTTGATCGCCGTCGATGTAGACAGTGGGGAAGCTCATGATGGTCGCGTTCCTTGCGCTCGGTCGTCGGGGAAAACCGTATCGTCCATCGAACGCCTAGAATAGGAAAAGTTGAATTTACTGACCATCTGATTCAGCATTTCTGAACGAGAGGTGTGTGATGCGCGAGATCAGTCTGGACCGCCTGCGCACGCTGGTCGCGATCGCGGATCAGGGATCCTTTGTGGCGGCGGCGCAATTGCTTCATCTCGCGCCGCCGACCGTCAGTCTTCATGTCGCCGAGCTGGAAAGTCGCGTCGGTGCGCCGCTGCTGTCCCGCACGCGCGGAAACGTGCGGCCGTCGGCTATTGGCGAAGTGCTGGTGGAGCGGGCGCGCAGTCTGCTGGCCGAGGTCGAATCCACGCTGGACGACGTGCAGCGACAGGTGCAGGGGTTGACCGGACGGGTGCGCCTCGGCGCATCGACCGGGGCGATCGCGCACCTGTTGCCGCAGGCAGTGGCGCGGCTGCGCGAACAGCATCCGGACATCGACGTCCAGATCGCGGTGCTCACGTCGCACGACACGCTGGCACGCGTTGCGCAGGGCACGCTCGACGTCGGGCTGGTCGCGTTGCCGCAGGCGCCGGTCGCGGGGTTGTCGATCCGCGCATGGCGGCGCGATCCGGTGATGGCCTTCCTGCCCGCGGACTGGCGGCTTCCGGCTCGCGTGACACCGGCCTATCTGGCCGCGCGTCCGCTGATTCTCAACGATGCGACCACACGCCTGTCGCGACTCACGACGGAATGGTTTGCGCTCGGCGGCCATCGGCCCGAGCCGCGGATCGAACTCAACTACAACGATGCGATCAAGAGCCTGGTCGCCGCAGGTTATGGCGCGACGCTACTCCCGCACGAGGCTGGAGCGCCGCTGCCGGATGCGCGCATCGTCATGCGCGCGCTGCGACCGGCGTTGTGGCGGGAACTGGGGATCGCCCATCGGGCGGGACCGGTCGAGCGGGCGACGCAGCACGTGCTCGATGCGCTGTGGGCGCTGAAGGCGCGATAGCGCGTGGAATGCGGATAGCCGGCGCGGCGGTTCGTGCCGGGCGCACATGCGCATCCGCCGCGCGCCGTTTCAGAGCCGGTTGTCCTTCGCCAGCGTCAGCACACGCGCCCAGCGCTGCGCATCGCGCTTGTCCGTCATCGGCAGCTTCCATTCGCTGCGCACCGCGTCGCGCACGCGCACGACGAGATGCCAGCGGCCGCCGATCGGCGCGACCCGGCAGACTTCGAGCTGCGACAGCGTATAACGACCGTCCGCGCCGTCGTGCGACAGCCACAGCAGCCCTTGCGTCGCGGACAGGCGCAACTCGCCCCACGCGCGATGCACGATATGCGTCCAGCCTTCTTCCCTGGTATTCGGAGCGATGTCGCGGCGGCGCTTGATCCACCACGCGGCCAGCGCGATCAGGACCGCGGCGGCGAGCACGGCGGCCGCGATCGCGACCGGCTGGCCGAACTGCGCGGCGATGACGTGAAACAGGTGAACCGCGCCCCATCCAATAGCGATGAGCGCGAACAGTGCGATGAAAATCGGCATGTCGAATCGGAGATCGGAGAAGAGGACGGACCGGCGCATGCAACGCACCGATCCGTCGCACACGGCATCACCGGCGACGGTGAATGTCGTGCGTCACGAAGCCCGCGTCGTTGTTGGGCAGCGCGAGGCCGTCCTTCACCGCGAGCGTCTTGCGGATGTCGTCGAGGCCCGCGGACCAGTGGTCGCGCATCGTCGACAGACCGAACTGATAGTCCTTGTAGTGATGCTCGTACGCCTTCTGCTGATAGATCAGGTGCTGGATGTTGTACTTCTTCCCGCTCGACATCGCGTCGGCTTCGACGCACCACGGGTCGCTCTTGCGCTGCTCTTCCGGCACCTGCTCGAGCACGTGGCGCAGCACGTTGCGGTAGCGCTGTTCGCGCTGCAGCGTATCGGTGACGAAACGCGTGCGGCTCGAATACTGCACGTCCTTCGTGCGTTCTGCGACGTCGGCCATCGTGCGCGGCAGCGGCCCGCGTGCGCTCCACAGATCGACCTGGAACGCGAGCGTGTCGCTGCGCGGCCGTGCGCGGAGCACTTCCATCAGCGGCGTGTTCGACACGACACCGCCGTCCCAGTAATACTCGCCGTCGATCTCGACCGGCGGGAACGCGGGCGGCAGCGCGCCGGACGCCATGAAATGCTCGGGCGCGAGACGGATGCGCGTGTTGTCGAAGTACACGAAGTTGCCGGTGCCGACATTGACCGCGCCAACCGATATGCGCGTCTCGCCCGAATTGATCCGGTCGAAGTCGCATAGCTTCAGCAGCGTCGTGCGCAGTGCCGACGTGTCGTACCAGCTGATCTTTTCCGGATGGTCGGATACGCCCGGCAGCGGCGGCGGGAAGCGCGGCGAGAAGAAGCCCTGCTGGCCCTGCATCATCGCGCTTGCAGCCTGCGACGCGGTGAAGAACGTGCGGATCTGGTCGATGCTGTTGAACAGCGCGAATTCGAACGCGGCCGGAATCGCCGGAAAGAACGCCGGCTGGCAGATCGTTTCCCAGAACTCGCGCAGCCGCTCGACGCGATGCTCGGGCGCATTGCCGGCGATCAGCGCGGTGTTGAGCGCGCCGATCGAGATGCCCGCGATCCAGTCGAGCGGAATGCCCGCCTCGTGCAGCCCTTCGAACACGCCGGCCTGATACGCGCCGAGCGCGCCGCCGCCCTGCAGGACGAGCGCGATCGTTTCGTACGGCAATGACCGCGCAGCGGTCGGCGCGCCGGCTTCGTGCAGGTCCGTCTCATCGACGGCCTGCTTTTCTGTACGGGCATGCGGTTTCATCAGTTGCTCCGAGAAATCCCGCCATCGATGGCGGAGAGGAAAGGAGTGACGTCGACAGACGGCATTCCATCGTTAGAATGACCAGCATGATCCTTGTCTACCGCTATCGCGTGAAGTCGCTCAACGGACTCCTGAACAAGCAGAGCCGTGCGGTGAACTACGTCTGGAACTTCTGCAACGACACATGGAAGCACACGCTCAAGCGGAACAGGAAGTTCCGATGCGGACGTGTTTCGCCAGGTGTGGGAATCGCCTCCCTTTAGGGAGGCGAGGACGTTACTGCATGAACCAGCCGTGACTGACGACGAACGACTGGCCCGTCAACGCAGCGCTCGGGAACGCCGACAGGAACAGCACCGTCTGCGCGACGTCCTGCACCGTCGTGAACACGCCGTCGACCGTGTTGCCGAGCATCACCTTCTTCACCACTTCCTCTTCGCTGATCCCGAGCTCCTTCGCCTGCTCCGGAATCTGCTTGTCGACCAGCGGCGTGCGCACGAAGCCCGGACACACGACGTGCGAGCGCACGTTGTGCTTCGCGCCTTCCTTCGCGAGCACGCGTGCGAGGCCGAGCAGGCCGTGCTTGGCCGTCACGTATGCCGACTTCAGCGGCGACGCTTCGTGCGAGTGCACCGAACCCATGTAGATCACGACGCCGCCGCGATCGTCCTTGTACATGTGCTTGAGCGCAGCCTTCGTCGTCAGGAATGCGCCGTCGACGTGGATCGCCTGCATCTTCTTCCAGTCGGAGAACGCGTAGTTCTCGATCGGGTTGACGATCTGGATGCCCGCGTTCGACACGAGGATGTCGACCGAGCCGAACGTTTCGGCGACCTTGTCGATGCC
>NZ_FPJP01000035.1:0-44555 GCF_900119325.1 Burkholderia sp. NFPP32
GCCTTCGTCGTCAGGAATGCGCCGTCGACGTGGATCGCCTGCATCTTCTTCCAGTCGGAGAACGCGTAGTTCTCGATCGGGTTGACGATCTGGATGCCCGCGTTCGACACGAGGATGTCGACCGAGCCGAACGTTTCGGCGACCTTGTCGATGCCGCTGTTCACGGCTTCCTCGTTCGTCACGTCCATTGCAACGCCGATCGCCTTGCCGCCTGCCTTGTTGATCTCGTCGGCGACCGCATTGGCGCCGTCCTGGTTCAGGTCGGCGATCGCGACAGCCGCGCCCGCTTTCGCGAGTTCCAGCGCAATTTCCTTGCCGATGCCGCTCGCGGCGCCCGTGACGACTGCGGTCTTGCCATTCAGGTTGCTCATTTCGAATTCCCGTGGTGAAAGGATTGACAGGGAGAAGGACTGCGGACGTGTTACTGAGCCAGGTAATCGTAGACGACTTCGCCGAGACCGAGTGTCAAATCTGCGACGAGGTGCCGGGCTTCGACGATCTCGAGCACGGGCAGGTCGGCCACCGGCGCGAGCGCGTGCGGCGCCAGCTCGAGCGATGCGGGGCCCGTCCACGCGCCCTTCATCTTGATGTCCTGCATGTAGTAGCGCACCAGTTCGCACACGCGCGCGGTGCCGTCGACGTGCGGAATGATCTTCAGCAGGAAATTGGGGCCGGCGAGACGCTTCGACTGCTCGTCGATGTCGAGTTCCTTGTGCTTGTAGCCCATCGTGCCGGTCGCGACGCGCACCTTGCCGTAGTCGAGCGTGCCCAGGAGGTGATCGGTGTTCACGTGCAGGGTGGGCGACGCGAGCTTCTTCGGGAAGCCCCACAGCTCGCGGCCGCCGGCGATCGGCGGGTGATCGTCGAGATACATCGCGAGCGTGTAGCCGCCCGGCTGGCCGTCGTATTCGACGGGAATCACCTGGCCGCTTTCGGTGTAGTCGCCGAAACCGGTCGAATCGGCCATGCGGATGAATTCGTAATGCACGAGCGGCTCGGTGACCTGCAGCGGCTCGGGGACAATTTCGCGGAGACGGTCCGGATCGGTGCGATACGTGATGATCAGAAACTCACGGTCGACGAAACGGTACGGGCCCATCGGGAAGGCAGGGCTGGTCAACGGCATCGCAAACGCTTTCGATCGGACATCGCTGGGTTTCATGCGGACTCCTTGTTGTTGATCGCTTCGTGGATGAGTGCTCGTAAGCTCGTAATCCTATGCCTGTGCGTTGCCGTTGTGCGATGCCGCAATGGGAATTAATTGTTGCCGATTTCGATAGATTCGCGGCGTAAATATTGAGGCGAACGACGCAAACGGCCTGGATGGCGCCCGGCGCCCCGATGCTCGCACGCGTCGATGACGCCACGATGTGAAAAAGGTGAGGCTTTACGGGATGTCGGGTGAGCCTTTCCGGGAAACGGTCGCGCTGGAATATGACAATTTCGTGAACTTGTGTTGCTGTGCAGGCTCTAAGTGCGTTCGCCGCGGCGGTCGCGCCCTGTCCCGCAGGTCTGCCGCATTAAGCATCGCTTAAGCGGGCGCGCCCTAGCATCGTTCGTGTCCGACCGGGCAACCGGTCGAATCTTTATGCCCCACGCAACCGGATTCATGCAGAACCTCAATCTCGCCCTCTTTTCCGCCATCAACGCCGGGCATGCGCCGCAGCCGGGCGTGGCCCGCGTCGCGATCTTCGCCGCCGACTGGCTCGTCTACGCGCTGCCCGCGATGCTGCTGCTGACCTGGATCTTCGGCGCACGCCCGACGCGGCGCCAGGCGATCGAAGCCGGCGTCGGCGTATGCGCGGCGCTCGTACTCGCGCAACTGCTCGGGCATTTCTGGTTCTCGCCGCGGCCGTTCATGGCCGGCGTCGGCGCGCAGCTGATTCCGCACGCGCCGGACAGCTCGTTTCCGAGCGATCACATGACGTTCGCATGGAGCATGGCGGTCGGCCTGATGCTCGCCGGCACGACCCGGCTCACCGGGTTCGTGATGGCCGCGATGGCCGTGGCGATTGCGTGGGGGCGTGTCTATGCGGGCGTGCACTGGCCGTTCGACATGGCGGGCGGCGTGCTGGTCGGCACGGCCGGCGCGCTGGCCGCGCACCTGTACGGGCAACGTGTGACCGCGCTGCTCGAACGGTTCGGCGATTCGATGCACGCGGCCGTGATGGGGCGCCGGCACGCGCCGTAAGCGGAAGGACGTCGGGCAGGAGGCCGTCAGCCGGGCGAGCCCGGCGTGTGGGCGGATTCGGCCGATGCGGACGGGCCGCCGCCCGCATCGTGCAGTTCGGGCGTATCGGCCGGATGCTGCGCGGCGTCGCGTTCAAGGGCGCTTTCCTTCAGGATCGCGCACATCGCGACGAACAGCGCGAGTACGACCGCGGCGAGGCCGCAATAGCCGGCGATCTTCAGGTTGCGAAGGAAAGGCGAAGCGTGGCTTTCTTTTGTCATGACCGGGCGCTCCTGGGCGGGCTGCGGCGGCTGTCGCGTGACAGCGGCGTCGCAGATGTACATATATACCAGCCGCGATGCCGATGCCAAGCCCGTCGGTGCGCCGGCGCCACGGTCGCATCACCCGTTCGCCGGCCGGATGCGCGTACGCCGTATGCCCGTATGCGTCAATCTTCCA
The DNA here is from genome assembly GCF_900119325.1 of Burkholderia sp. NFPP32. NCBI lineage: Bacteria > Pseudomonadati > Pseudomonadota > Betaproteobacteria > Burkholderiales > Burkholderiaceae > Burkholderia > Burkholderia sp. NFPP32. The sequence continues at coordinate 2,630 of NZ_FPJP01000035.1, forward strand.
GCGTTTCGTGCACGGCCGCCGCGCCGCGCTTCCAGTAGGCCGCCGCGCGGATGCGCGACTTGTCGACGCCGCGCTCGCCGGTCAGGTGCTGACGCACCGCGCGCATCGACAGCGCTTCGCCGGCCGCCCACACGTAGCCGTCGCCGGACGGCGGCAGCGGCAGGTCGCGAACCGCATTCAGCAGCACGTCGCCGTCCGCCGCGTCGGCTTCCGCGCGGAAGCGCCAGATTTCATGCACGTCGGCGCGCGTATCGAACGAAATCTGCGCGGTGCGGTCCGCGACTTCCAGCACGGCCACCGCGCGCGCGCCGGCCGGCAGTTCCTCGAGACGCCGTGCGATAGCCGGCAGCGCCGTATCGTCGCCGATCAGCAGGTGCCAGTCGAAACCGGTCGGGACGACGAACGAACCGCGCGGGCCGCCGATACCCAGCCATTGGCCGACGCGCGCCTGCGCTGCCCACTGCGACGCGGGGCCAGGATGGTTCAGCACGAATTCCAGATCCAGTTCGCACGTGGCATGGTCGAAGCGGCGCGGCGTGAAGTCGCGCGCGACCGGCTTCGGTTCGCCTTCGGGAAACTCGGGGCCGTTCGCGCCGAGCGTCGGCATCGCGGGCCGTTCGGCGCCGGGCGGCGGGAAAAACACCTTCACGTGATCGTCGAACGACGCGGATTCGAAATCCGCGAGATCGGGGCCGCCGAGCGTGACGCGCAGCAGATGCGGCGTCACGGCATGCACGCGCAGGACCTGCAGCAGACGGAACTTGAGGGTATGGCGCACGCGGGTCATGGTGCGCTCGGATGTGTTCTGCATCAATCCGTTCTCCTGATGTTTGACGGGGCGGCGCAGATTACGCGCCGGTGCCGCCTTCGATTTCGGTCGTCGCGCGGCGCATGATTGCCGCGATGCGGCGCTGTTCGTCGGGGCCGGCTGCGCTCTTGTGCAGCAGCGCCCGCTTGAGCGCGACGCGCGCCTCGACGAACTCCGGCAGCCAGCCGGCCTGCGATTCGTCCTGCGCGTCGTTGCCCGCCGATTCCCCGGCGAACGCGCGGCGCATGAATTCCATCTTGCGTGCGAGGTGCGTGAGGCGTGCGAACAGCGTGTCGACACGTTCGCGTTGCGCGTCGAGATGCGCGCGGCCGGCGTCGGTCAGCGCATAGCGCTTGCGATTGCCTTCCGCCTGCGATGCGACGAAGCCGACTTCCTCGAGATACGTGAGCGCCGGATACACCATGCCGGGGCTCGGGCTGTAGAAACCGTTCGAACGCGTGTCGAGCGCCTTGATCAGCTCGTAGCCGTGGCTCGGTTGCTCGGCGACCAGCGCGAGCAGCAGCAGCTGGAGATCGTCGGAGCTGAACTGGCGGCCGCGCGGCATGCCGTCGTCGCCGAAATCGCCAAAGCCGCCGCGCCCGCCACGGCCGCCGAACGGGCCGCCGCCGAACGGATCGTGGCCGCGACGGTGGCGGCCGATCGCGTACCAGAGACCGGAGAACCAGTCAGGGCGGGCATGCGCACCATGACCGTCGCTTCGGGCATGGCCGCGGGAGGGATTGTGTCGCATGATCGTGTCCTATATGTCGTAAAACATATCTAAAGATATATATCGAAAGATAGGTCGTCAAGGAGATTTATTGGGGCGGGATGGAGAGGCGACCGTTTCCGTCTGCTTGCGGTGAGGGTTCCCGTCGATGCGTTCCCTCAACCTCTTTGGCGAGTCGATCGGACGATCGCCGTAAGGTCTGATTTCGCCGTTGCTGCGAGCCATTGATCGTGAGGCACAACCATGCCGCCCCTCATTCGCCTGCCGATGACACAGCGAGAAACTCGCCGTTGTGCAATGGCCTGTCGGAATGAATGGAGCAATGCTGTTTTTAAAAACGTCTACGGCAATTATTTTAATTACCGAAATGGTTTAATTTATTTCCGATTCATCAAACAAAATTTCCGCGGCAGCAAAGGTGTTTGAATCCGCCCCGTCATTCAATGTGATCTCATTCCGGCAACGCACGTCGGCCATGGCTTGCACACCGATGAAGTTTTTCGACCCTTTATTTGCAACCCGAAAATTCATCGAAAATGTAAAGCATTGCAATATAAAACCCGGGATTGAGTATTCCGATTGCGGCGCGCGATTTTATTTGGCAGGATTTTCAACAAGTTGCTCGATTTTTAAAACAACAAAACGGTCGACCATTCAATTTACCGAAATAACAGGTGCTGGATGAGCAACGATTCGAAAGGAAGCTGACGAGAAATCAGGTAACGAGGCGGCGAACAGTCGATATTGTTCGCCATCATCGAATCAATCGCTCGCCCGGCAGCGCCGATGCGTCACTCGAGCGATCCGGGCGAATCCGACGCGGGGCGACCATGGCGATACTCAAGAATGATTCATCCGGAGAAGCGTGCCTGCTCCGCGCCTATCACGTGTTCGGCCGCGATGCCGCGCGCTGCGACACGGTCATCCGGGACGCGTCGGTGTCCCGAGTCCATGCTCATATCCGCTGGATCGGCGGGCGGTGGGAGCTTCACGATCACAGCAGCAACGGCACGTCGGTTTCGGGCGTGCCGTTGCGCCACGGCGAGCACGTGGTGCTTCAGCCAGGCGACGTAATCCGGTTCGGCAGGACGGGTATCGCGCCGTGGCGCGTGGATGCGCTCGACGATCCGGCCGATACGCTGTGGCCGATACGAGGCGCCGCGCATCCGATCGTGCTCGCGCCGCGCCAGATCCTGGCCACACGTGCCGCGCAGCCGGTCACGATCGTCCGGTCGCCGGCCGGCGAATGGCTGTGCGACGACACGTTGCCGCCGCGCGCGCTTCATGACGGCGATGAAGTATCGACCGGCGACGTCACGTGGCGCCTGGCGGTCGTGCGCAACGGCTCGACGATGATGCTCGCCGCGCCCGCGGATCCGGCCGCGCCGGCGCAACTGCTCGAATTCTTCGTCAGCCGCGACGAAGAGCACGTGCGGATGCTGCTGCATGTCCGCGGCGGCGTGGTCGACCTCGGCGAGCGCGCCCATCACTACAGTCTCGTCACGCTCGCCCGGGCGCGCGCGGCCGACATGCAGGCCGGCTACGACGCCGCCACGCAAGGCTGGATCGAACTCGACCGGCTGGCGCGCATGCTCGGCATCGACACGTCCCATGTCAACGTGCAGATTCACCGCGCCCGGAGCCAGTTTGCGGCCCTGCCGGGGCTGGACGCGAGCCAGCTCGTCGAGCGCCGGCGCGGCAGCGTCCGGTTCGGCGAATTTCCGTTCCGCGTCATGCGCGGCGAGCATCTCGAATGCCAGTCGGTGCCGGCCGCCCTGCCGCGTATCGGCGTGCATCGTCCGGCGCCCGACCCGGTCGCCCAATACTCGTGAGCACGGGAGAACCGGCCGTGTTGCCGACCGTGTCCCGCGCGCCCGTCGTGCCGGAAGCACTTGAACCCCGGCAACCCCGCCAGCCCGCCGCGCCTTTCGCGGAACTTGCCGGCAAGTGGCATTACCGGCTCGGCTCGCTGCTCGGCGAAGGCGGCAATGGCGTGGTGTTTCGCGCGACCTGCGGCGAGACGGGGCAGGACGTCGCGATCAAGCTGATGCGGGACGACGCCGCGCGTACCGCGACGGAGCGCGCGCGCCAGCGTGTGCGCTTTCAGCGCGAGACGAGCCTGTGCGAAGCGCTGCGGCACCCGAACATCGTGGCGTTGCTGGACAAGGGGGTAGCGCCCGACGGCCGGCTGTTCGCCGTATTCGAGCTGGTACAGGGCCGGACCTTGCGCGATCGGCTCGCGGCTCAGGGGCCGTTGTCGGCCGCCGACACGGGCCGGCTGATGACGGAGGTGCTCGACGCGCTCGCGGCCGCGCATCGGCGGGGCATCGTGCATCGGGACCTGAAGCCGCAGAACATCGCGATCACGATGGCCGACGACGGGCCGCACGCGAAGCTTCTCGATTTCGGCATCGGCGCGTTGCTGCCCGGCATGGAAGACATCGCGCGTCAGACTTCGACGCTGGCGACCGAGGTGCTCGGCTCGCCGCCCTACTGCGCGCCCGAGCAATTGCGCAACGAGCCGCCGACGCCCAGGAGCGATCTGTATGCGTGGGGCCTGATCGTGATCGAATGCCTGACGGGCGATGTCGTCATGCACGGCGCGAGCGTGGCCGACATTCTCTATCAGCAGCTCAGCCCGGTGGATGTCGCGCTCCCTCGGTCGATCGCGTCGCATCCGCTCGGCTCGGTATTGCGGCGTGCGCTGAGCAAGAATCCGGAACAGCGCGCCGCGTCGGCCGACGAACTCGCGGAGCCGTTTCGCGCGCTCAACTTCGCCGCGCTCGTCGGCCAGTTCGATGCCGGCCGCGCAAGCGGGCAGACGCGTCCGAGCCCGTTCGCGCCGCGCAGCGAGACGATCGCAACGGTGGGCGAGTACCGTCAGATCACCACGCTGTGCTGTTGCGTGACGATCACGGGAGAGGGCCGGCGGCGCCACGGCGGACCCGATCACGGCGACTTGCTCGACGGCTACGAGGAGCAATGGCTGACGAAGTGCGCCGACATCGCCGTCGGTTATGGCGCGCAGGTCGACGGACGGCTCGGCGACACGTTGCTGTTCCATTTCGGCCTGCACGGCGACATCGACCGGCCGGCGCGCCGTGCGGCGCGCGCGGCGCTCGACATGGTGCGGGTGGCCGAGCGCGCACGGCTGCCGGCGTCGGTAGCGGCCGGCGGCGAAGGCTGGCGCGTCGAAGTGGCCGCCGCGATTCACGTCGGGCAGGTTCTCGCTCATGCGTCGCGCATGTCGGGCATCTCGACGCCCGCCGCGGCGGCGCGGCTGCTGCGGCTTGCCGGGCCCGGGCAGATCCTGATCAGCGACGATGCGCGGCTTGCGCTCGAACGGCATGCCGACTATCGGCCGACCTCGTTGCGGCTGGCGCGGGCGGGCCTCGTGCCGCAGCCGGTTCATGAATTGCTCGGCGAGCGTCGCGCCGATACGCCGTTCGATTCGCTCGATGCCGGCATGCGGGCACCGATGGTCGGCCGCGCGCGCGAACTCGACGCGCTGTTGCGCGCGTGGCGGGAGACGCTCGCACGGCATCGTCGGGTGATGCGCGGCGAGCCTGCGCCGCACGGTGTGCCGCGGCTCGTCGTCGGCGACGCGGGAATCGGCAAGTCGCGCCTCGTGCACGAGTTGTGCGAGGCTGTCCGGATTCAGGGCCACGCCTTCGCGCATTGCGGGTGCCTGCCCGAGCGGGAGAATCATGCGCTGTTTCCGATCCTGCGATTCATCGGCGCGCATTGGCATATCGACGCCGACAGCCCGGCCGGTCCCGCGCTCGCGGCGATCGACGCCATGATCGCGCCGCTCGAATGCGATCACGCGGCGGCCCGTGTCGCGCTCGCGACCTGGCTGGGGCTGCCCTGCGATGCGAAGGGGATCCTGTGGTCGAGTGCGCGCGAGCAGCACGCGCTGTTCGACGTCCTCGGGCAACTGATCGTGTCGCTCGGCAACGGCGCGCCGGTACTGCTCGTTGTCGAGGACGTCCAGTGGATCGATCGCTCGACCGAGGACTTTCTTGCGTACCTGCAGCGCTCGCCGCGCGCAGCGGCGCTCGGCATCGTGTTCACGTCGCGCCCCGACAAGCTCGGGCGCTGGCGCGGCGCGACCGAACGCGTGGTGCTGCGCCGCCTGCCGCGCGACGACGCGCAGCGCCTGATGTCGGCGTGTCTGGGCCAGGGCGTGCTCGATCCGGCCTGGCTCGACCAGCTCGCCCAGCGCACGGCGGGCATCCCGCTGTTCATCGAGGCCGTAGCGCGCGAGTTGACGATGAGCGGCACGGACGGTTCGCTCGCGGGGTTGCGGGAAACGGACGCTTATCCGCTTCCGCTCAGCCTGGGCGGCATGCTCGGTCTCGCGTTCGACCGGATCGACGACGCGCGCGATACCGCGCAGCTCGCCGCGACCATCGGGCTCGAGGTGGATGCGCAATTGCTCGCCGACGCGTCGCCGCACGATCGCGCCACGCTCGACGCGCATCTGCGGCTGCTGCTCGAAGAGCGGATCGTGTACGCGCAACATCGGCGCGATCGCGTGTTCTATTCGTTCCGCCACGCGCTGATTCGCGATGCGGCGTATGAATCGATGCCGCCCGCCGTACGGCGCGGCAACCACGCACGCGTCGGCCGCGCGCTGGTCGCGGAGGCCGACCGCGGTGCCGGTGCGCATGCGTTCGGCGTCGCCGGGCACTTCGCGCGCGCGGGTGCCTTCGCCGACGCGATCGCTCACGGCATCGACGCGGCGCGCCGCGCACTCGAACGTTCCCGGTACGACGACGCGATCCGCTACGGGCAGTCCGTGTTCGACTGGCTCGGCAACGCCGACTACGCGCACCGCGAGCACGACAGCGCGCGGATCCGCGCCACGTTGACGCACGCGACGATGGCGCGGTTCGGCTGGGCGGATCCGCAGGTGCGCGAGCATGCGGAGCAACTGTTGCGGCAGATGCAGACGCTCGACGACCCGGAGCTCGAGATCAGCGCGCTATGGACGCTGTCGACCTACTACCACGTCGCCGGCGATCGTCCTACCGTACGCGGGATCGGCATGCGGCTCGACGCGCTCGCGACCGAGCGCGGCGATGCCGGCGTCCAGGTCGCGGCAGACGCGATGCGCGGCATGAGCCTGTGGGTCGACGGCGACTATGCGCGCGCTCGCGCCGCGTTCGACGCGGTGCTGGCCGGCTACGACGTGCGGCGCGACGCGGACCATCGGCGCATCCTGGGGCTCGATACGCGCGCGTGGACGATGGCGTCGCTCGCGAGCGTGCGCTGGTGCATGGACGACGATCCGCAGGCCGCGCTCGCGATGGCGCGCGACGCGGTGTATTGCGCGACCTGCCTCGATCATCTGCCGACGCTCGGCGTCACGATGATGTACCTCGCACGCACGCACCAGCTGGCGGGCGATCGAGACGCGGCCCGCACGCTGTCGGAAGCGATTCTCCGTCTGTCGGACGTGCATCGGCTGCGCGCGGTCGAGCACTACGCCGCGATCATTCATGCGTGGGCGCAAGGGAGTCGTGCGGGCGTCGTCGCGCATCTCGATGCGCAGCGGCGGTCGGGCGGCCTGCTCGGCCTGACCTACTATGCGTCGCTGCTTGCCGAGCTGGACGCCGGGCGCGGCGATTACCACGCCGCGCTCGCGCAGATCGAGCAGTGTCTCGCATGGTGCGAGTCGACCGGAGAACGGTATTACGAAGCACAGCTGCTGCTGAAGAAGTCCGAGTACTTGCGCCAGGCCGATCCGCGATGCGGCGGCGTGGCCGCGCTGGCCGCGTGCCGGCGTGCATGCGAAGTTGCGACAACGGCGGGCATGGGCCGCATTGCCAGGCTCGCCGAAGCGATGTTGCAGTCGTTGCCGTAAGTGGTCCCATTCGTCAATCAGGAGAACATACCGATGAGCAAGGATCTTCGATTACCGACGTACGAACAGTTTCTCGAATACCGGGCAACCGTCATCCGGGCGATTGCCCTCGCGTGGCATTCCCCGGCGTTTCTCGACGAACTCGAGGCCGATCCGGTCCACGCGTTGCGCGAGCATTTCGGCTATCACTTTCCGTTCAGCCTCGACCTGAAGGTGCAGACCAAATCGTCGGCCTGGACGCCGGGCGTCAACGGCGACTGGACGGGCGGCCGGAAAAACAAGCTCACCCTGTTTCTGCCGCCCGCACCGGCGGACGAGGCGCAATTCGCGCAGGCGCTGGCCGCGTACAACGCGAACCACATCACCATCATGGAATGACCTCGGGGAAACCGACATGGCAAAGGACAACGCTAATCCGACGCTCGAATCGATGCTGGAGTTTCAGAAGGTCTATCTGCGTGCGATCGCGCTTTCATGGCGGAACCCGGAGTTCAAGAGCGAGCTGCTGGAGAAGCCGCTGGAGACGCTCGCGAAATACTTCGGTTACCAGTGCCCGTGGATCATCGACATCGAGGTCGTCAAGACGGACGGCGATCATGGCTGGACGAGCCACGGAAACGGCAGCGGGAGCTGGAACCTGCCGCGTAACGTGATGACGGTCGGCATACCGGCGCAGCCGACGAACCTGGACGAAGAGGCCGTCGCGCTCGCGGCCTACTGCGACGCCGGGCCGAGCTACCTGTTCACCTGCTGCTGACCTGGCGCGGCCGAGCCGCGCACCGTCGCGTGCCCCGGGCCGGCTGCCCGGGGCACGCGATGTTTTTTACCCACCGCACGGAACCCGACGATGCTTGATGACCTTTCGCGCGTGTTGCGCTTCAAACCGCATTTGCTCGTGCTCGATGCGGGCCCCGAGACGCTGTTCGTCGTCGATGAATTCAAACGCGCGATGCTGTCGGGCGCGATCTTCGTGCGGATCGCAGCCTGCCTGCGGGCGCGGATGACGATCGCCGAGATCGTGACGTCGCTTGCCGGCACGTTCGGAGAATGGGATGTGCTCGCGCGGCTCGATCACCTGGTGCGTCGCGGATACGTGCGAGCCGACACGCCGCACGACGACGATGCGGCGCGCGGCTTCTTCGAGCGCGCCGGACTCGACGGCGACGCGGCCTGCGCGCGCGTCGCTCATCTGCGCGTCGCGGTCGAGGCGTTCGGCGCCGACGATGCGGCGCTCAGGCGCGCGTTCGACACGGCCGGCATCGATGTCGTGCCGGACGCCGAATTGACCGTCGCGATCGCCGATACGCACGACCGCGACGATCTCGCCGCGTGCGCCGCCCGCGTGGCAGCGCGCGGCGGCGCATTGCTCGTCGTGGCGGCCGGTGGCGTGCAGACGCTGATCGGGCCGTTGCTCGCCGGCCGCGGTGCGCTGGCCGACGCGCCATGCATCGAATGCGTGCGCTACTGGATTCGCATCAACCGGCCGGTCGAGGCGCTGCTTGCGCGCCATCACGGCAGCGACGCGACGCGTCTGCCGCCGGCCGCCTCGCGTGCCGGGGCAGCTGCAGCGGCGGCGCTCGTGGCGGCGACGGTCGAGCAGATCGCGGTCAGCCGCACGGCATCGGAACGATCGCAGACGCATATCGTGGCGCAGCGCATCGACACGTTGGCCGCCGAGCGGCACCGCGTGCTGAAGCGTCCGCAATGCCCGTGCTGCGGCAATTCCGCGTGGATGCGCGAGCAGGCGGCGCGGGCGCCGCGGCTCGCCGATCATGCGCCGTTGGCGCGCGCCGACGGCGGCTACCGTACCGCCGATCCGGAACAGGTGTTCGAGCGTTACGCCCATCTGATATCGCCGGTCAGCGGCGCGATCGCGTATCTGCACCCGATGCCGAAGCGGCACGCGGGCCTGCGCAAGGTCTATGCGTCGGGTTTTCTCGTGTGCCCGGCCGCCGTACCGGCCAGCAACCGGTTCGACAGGATCTGTTCAGGCAAAGGCCGTACCGACGATCAAGCCCGTGTGAGCGCGCTATGCGAGGCGCTCGAACGATTCAGCAGCGTGTATCAAGGCGACGAGGCGGCGCTGACCGGAAGCATGGAAAGCCTGCTCGCCGATCCGGCATGCGACGCCCTACCGATTCACGTGAACGATCTTCAGCAGTTCAGCGAACGGCAATTCGACGCGCGCGACGCGATCAACGCACTGACCCGCGATGTTCGAAAGCAGGTGCCGCCGCGTTTCACCGCGCGCGACGTCATCGACTGGACGCCGGCCTGGTCGCTCGTGACCGGCAGGCGCCATCTCGTGCCGCTGAGCTACTGCTATGCGGAAACGCCCGACAGTGCGCGGGTGCATGCCGCATGCGTGCACAATCCCAACGGCTGCGCGGCGGGATCGAACGTCGACGAGGCGATTTTGCAGGGCATGCTCGAATTGATCGAGCGCGATGCGGTCGCGATCTGGTGGTACAACCGGATCCCGCGCCCCGGCATCGATCTCGCGAGTTTCGACGATCCGTATTTCGATGCGCTCGTGCGCGAATACGCGACGTTCGGGTGGCGTTTGTGGGCGCTCGACATCACCACCGATCTCGGCGTGCCGGCCGTGGCCGCGCTGGCGGAAAATCCGCAGGACAGGCGCTTCTCGATCGGCTTCGGCTGCCATCCGGACGGCCGAATCGCGGTGCAGCGCGCGCTGACCGAAGTCAACCAGTTGCTCGATGTCGCCGCCGAGGCGCCGCACCCGTGGGATCGCGACAGGCTCCCCGCAACGGAATTTCTGTACCCCGCGACGGACTTGCGCTGCACGACGCGCTCGACGTGGCGGCCGATCGACGCCGCGTCGTTGCCGGCGGCGATCGCGGATTGCGCCGGACGCATCGCGGCGGCCGGCATGGACGTGCTCGTCGTCGACAAGACGCGGCCCGACATCGGCTTGTCCGTGGTGCAGGTCATTGCGCCGGGGCTGTGCCATTTCTGGCCGCGTTTCGGCGCGCGACGGCTTTACTCGGTTCCGGTGGAACTGGGATGGCGCGCGCAGCCGTGCGGCGAACAGGAACTGAATCCGGCGCTGCTGTTTCTGTGACTTGACCGGTTGTCGTTTCATCGCGGCGGGATGACTTCGCCAGCGGAAAGCGGCGGGCGGGCCGATTGCTCCCGCCCGGTGCTGCCGGGCGCCTCGCGCCGATCACGCCGCGGTCTTGTCGAGGCGCCGGTTCGAGATCACCCGTGGCTGATGGCGAGGTAAGCCTTCCAGGTGACGTAGCCCTTCAGGTGCGCGTGCCGGTCGTAAACGGCAGCGACAAACGCATAGGTCTCTTGGCCGGGACTGAGCACGGTGGCTTGCGCCCAGTAGTCTGCGCGCAGCTCTGTTTTCACACTGTTGTTGTCGGGCCAGCCCTGTTCCGGGTAAGGCTCGGTGGTGTTCTCGGTCATGTGCGAAACATAGCCCAGAAGGTTGCCGCTGATTGCTTGGATGCCGTACAGGAAGCACTTGTAGTTTTCCGTGTCCGTCAGCGACACGGTGCGCCAGTAAATCATGTCGTTGACGTTGGCCTTGAGCATCAAGTTGCTGCCGCCCTCGCCCTGGTACATACCTTGCACCGAGCCTTGGCCAAAGCCAGACGCCGCATCCGCCAGCGGGGTGATCATGTAGACGGTATCGGGGTTGTTCCCGAGCGCGGTCGCCTTTTCCGGCGTCGCGCCGAGCGTATTGTTGTTCTGTTTCAGAATCTCCTGGACATCGAATGCAATCAGGACGTCAATGAATTTGAAGCTATCCAAGGTATGAGACATGACAGTTCCTTTCACGCTTTATCGTTGAAGAACACTCTGCTGAGTGACGACGCCCGTGGCGCCGGCATCTCTCCCATCCTGCGAAGCAGCGCCTGCGGAGAAATCGGGCGCGTGGAAGAGTACCGACAGCGTACGAAGAATTGATCCGCGAATCGATTACACGTGGTTACAGTGCACGCGTGACGAGATGTGCGGCGCGTGCATGTGAATCCTGCATCCGGTGTATGGCTGTACCAGCGTTGCCGGAACCTGCGTCCTGCAGTTGCCCGGACAGGCCGGCCGCGGATCGCCGGCAGGATTCGCCGACAGGCTGGAACCTAGAACCGCGTACTGAACCCGACCCGGGCGATCGACTGCAGCGCGCCGCTCGACGCGCCGTTCGCATCCATCACGCCGTTGATCTGCGCGTTGCTGCCGCGGCTCGCGCGCTGGTGAACGCCTGCCACGTACACCATCGTGCGCTTCGACAGCCAGTACTGGACGGCGGCGAGGAACTGGTGCGCATGCGCGTTGTCGAGCGTGTCGTTGCCCTTCATGTACGTGTAGCTCGCGCCGACCACCCACACAGGCGACGGATGCCACGCCGCACCGGCTTCCGCCGACCACGCGCCCGCGCCGTTCTGCGCGTTGCGCACGGTCGTGAAGAGTGCCTTCCCCGTGACCGTGCCGAGCGTGTAGTGCACGCCCGCCCCCCAGTTGCGCACGCTGGTCGGCGGCAGCCCCGCCGCCGCGCCGTATTTCTGATTCGTATAGGCTGCGCCCGCGCCGAACGGACCGTTGTCGTAGCTCGCGCCGACGCTGACCGTGTTGTTCGCGCCGACCGACCCTGCAACGTTGCCGAAACCGTACAGTGCGCCGAAGGTCAGGCCCGACAGCGACGGGCTCGTGTACTTGACGGAGTTCGCGACGCGATTGCTGCCTGCAACGCGATCCCAGTCGAACGCACCTGTCGGGTTGTTCGGCAGCGCGAGCTTGTCGAACGGTCCGTTGCGGAAGCCGTACAGGCCGACGAGATCCTGCGCGATCTCGTTGCCGCTCGCGGCGAGCGCATCGACCATGAACTCGTACTGGTTGCCGAGCGTGAGCTTGCCGTAGCGGTCGTTTTCCAGCCCGACGTAGGCCTGCCGCGCGAATAACCCGCCGCCGATGATCGAGCCGTTGCCGAGCGAATACTGATTCACGAGCCGGAAGATCGCACGCGTGCCCGCGCCGAGATCCTCCTTGCCTTCGAACCCGAGCAGGTTCGGAAAGAAGATGTTGTCGTCGAATTTCGCGTTTCCGCGACCGCCTTCGTTGCTGACGTAACTGAGGCCGGCGTCCATCAATCCGAACATCGTCACGCTGCCCTGCGCGAACGCCGCCGCCGGAATCGCGCAGGCCGCGAGTGCCAGAAGGGTCTTTTTCGTCATCTCCAAATGCTCCTCACATGTTTCCGATCGGGTCGGATATTTTTTGATTGGACTACTGAATGACATGAAAAAACATGAACCTGAATGATCCGGATTCAGGTGCAACCGAAAGGGACCGGGTCGCGCACGGCGCATCGGGAGCGGCTGCCTGCCCGCCGACACGCCGCGCGCCGAGCGCTATACCGTCGAATACCCGCCGTCCACCGGCACGACCGCACCGGTCACGAACGACGCGCCGGGCGAGCACAGAAACAGGATCGCTTCCGCGACCTCGTCGGTCGTGCCCCAGCGCCCGAGCGGCGTGCGCTCGAGGATCTGCCGCGACGCGTGCCCGTCGGCCATCAGCCCGCTGCTGAGCGGCGTGTCGATCCAGCCGGGCGCGACCGCGTTCACGCGAATGCCGCGATCGGCCCACGCCTGCGCGAGCGAACGCGTGAGCTGCGCGATGCCGCCCTTGCTCGCGCTGTACGCGGGCCGGTCCTTGCTGCCGAAGTACGTGTACATCGACGCGACGTTGACGATACTGCCGCCGTGCGCGGACAACGCCGGCAACGCGGCGTCGGATGCGCGCATCACCGACGTCAGGTTTACGTTCAGCACGAGCTCGAACTGGTCCATCCGGTATTCGTCCGCGTGCCGGCTGATGCCGACGCCGTTGACGAGCACGTCGAGCCGCGGCAGCGCGGCGATCGTGCCTGTCAGCGCATCGCTGTCGATCACGTTGAGTTCGATGCACCGGATGCGCTCGTGCACGGGCGCATGCGGGCCGGCGGCGTCGAGCCCGAGCGCGACGACCGATGCGCCGGCTTGCGCGAACCGCCATGCGGTGCGCGCGCCGATGCCCGATGTGCCGCCCGTCACGACGACAGTCTTGCCTTCAAACGCCAACGGACGACTCATGCTCGATGCTCCCGACAGTGTGTGCGCGGCGGGCGTACCGCTGCGCGGGGGAAACCAGGATCTTGATCTGGGTGCGATCGGCGAGCAGCGCGTCGAAGCCGTCGGCGACGGCATCTTCGAGCGACACGGTGCGCGTGACGATCGATGTGAGGTCGAGCGCGCCCGACGCGACGATGCGCAGCAGGTCTTCGTATGCATGCCGATAGCCGACGCTTGCCGTGAAGGTCAGCTCGTCGTTGACCGCGCGGAACGCATCGAAGCCCGCACGCGGCATCAGGCCGACCATCACGACGCGGCCGCCCTTGCGCAGCGCGTGCATCGCCGCTTCGAACGTGGCCGGCAAACCGGCCGCCTCGAAGCTCGCATCGACGCCGAGCCCGCCCGACGCCTCGCGGATCGCGTCGCGCAGCACGGCCGCGTCGAGCGAGCGCGCGTTGAACGAGTGCGTTGCGCCGAGACGCGCGGCGGCCGCGAGGCGCTCGGGCGACACATCGACCGCGACGATGGTCGTCGCGCCCTGCAGCTTCGCGAGCTGGATCAGCAGCAGGCCGATCGGCCCGAGCCCGAATACCGCGCAGGTGTCGCCGAGCCGGAGTTCGGCGCGGCGCAACGCATGCAGCGCGACGGCGGCGGGTTCCATCACGGCGGCCTGTTCGAGACTGACGCCGTCGGGCAGCCGATGCAGCATGTAGGCCGGCACGACCGCGAAGTCGGCCATCCCGCCGTCGCCCATCAGCCCGGCGAAGCCCATCGACACGCACAGGTTGTACGACCCCGAGCGGCAGTATGCGCATTGGTGGCAGCGATACTCGGGCTCGACGGCGACGCAGTCGCCCGGGTTCAGCGTCGTCACGCCTGCGCCGACTTCGACGACGGTGCCGCAGAACTCGTGGCCGAGCGTCAGCGGCGCGGTGCGCCGCGACAGCGGATGCGGCGCGTCGATGGGAATCGCGTGCGGGCCGTCCGCATATTCGTGCAGGTCGCTGCCGCAAATGCCGCAATAGGCGACCGCGATGCGCACCTCGCCCGGCCCCGCGCGCGGCGTGTCGATTTCCACGAGACGGACGTCGCGCGGGCCATGCCATTGAAGTGCGCGCATGTCAGCGTCCTCCGAGGTTCTGCGTATCGAGACGGTTCGCGGCGGCGCCGGCGAGCGCGCGCTTGCGCAGCACGGCAGGCGCGGTTTCGACGAGGCCGAACGACAGCCCGCACGCGAGGATCGCGCCGGTTGCCGACGTCCACATCGCGAACTGCAGGCCGTAGCGGTCGGCCGCGAAGCCGGCGACGGTCGGCGCGACGAAGCCGCCGATCAGCTCGCCGGCGCCCATGATCAGCCCGAGCGCGCTGGCGATCGCGCGCGGCGGCACCGTTTCGGCCGGGATTGTCGCCATGAACAGCGTGAAGCAGCCAAGGCCCGTGTAGGTCGCGAGCACGAGCGCGCAGAGCGCCCACAGCGAATTCGCGTGAATCATCGCGACGGGGCACGCGGCGGCGACCAGCGCGAACACGATCATCGTCGGCTTGCGGCCGATCCGGTCGGAGATCGCCGGCACCGCGAAGCCCCAGAACACCCATGCGGCGCCGAGGCAGGTCATCACGACGCCCATGTCGGACGGCGAAAGATGGCGGCTGTCGACGAGGAAGACCGGCGCGAACGAGATGACCACGACGAACCAAGTGAGGAAGAAGCAACTGATCAACACGCAGAGCAGGATGTTGCGTTCCTTCAGCAGCGCCCAGCGGTTGATCGCGGCGCCGCCCGCCGCTGCCGCGCCGACGGTGTCGGCCTGCGCGTGCCGTGCGCCGCCGGGCGGCACTTCGCGAACCCAGCGCCAGATGCAGAAAGCGATCAGGAAGCCCGGAATGCACGATACGTAGAACGCCTCGCGCCAGCCGTATGCGGTCGCGATGCCGATCACGACCGGCGGGCCGATCATCGCGCCGAGCAGGCCGGCGGCCGAGCCTTGCAGCAGGCCCATGTTCAGCCCGCGGCGGCTCGGCGTCGAACTCTCCACCATCAGCGACTGCGACAACGGCAGCACGGGGCCTTCGGCGATGCCCATCAGCGCACGGAATGCGATCAGGCTCGCGAAGCCGCCGACGAACCCCGACAGCGCAGAGCACACGGAAAAGCCGAGCACGGCCGCGATCAGCAGCGGCTTGCGCGTGCCGCGCGCGTCGGACCACGCACCGGTCGCGGCGCCGGACAGCGCCCACGTGAGCGCGAGCGCGGACGACACCATGCCGAGCTGCGCATTCGTCAGGTGCAGTTCGGCCGACATGAACGGGAACAGGAACGACAGCGCGAGGCGGTCGAAGAACACGAAGCCGAACGTCATGAACAGGATCAGCAGCAGCCTGTTCTCGTACGTCCGTGCGAGTTTGGGGGAAGGGTGGGATGTCATGGCGGGCCTCGTCGCGCGTCAGCGGAACAGCTTCTCGATCGCTTGCGCGCCGAGGCCGACCTTCTCGTAGTGGGCCTTGCACATCGCGATGTACGAATGCACGTCGAAATAGCCGTCGGGGTTGCCTTCATCGTCGAGCCAGATCAGCGGCCCCTTGACGATGAAGAACGCGCGCATCGGCTCGGGATGGTCGAACGCGACGAGCGTGTGGCCTTCGCCCGGCGTCTCGTACACGAAATCGCCCTTCGTTGCGGTCCATTCGTGTTCCAGGTAGCCCCATTTGCCGGACAGCGTGTATGCGAATACCTCGTGCGGGTGATAGTGCCGGTTCACGAGCCCTGCCTCCTTCGCCATCAGGATGTCGCACCATTTGTTCTGCGACGGCGAGATCCACAGCGGCCGCGACGAAACCGTTTCGGTGAACGGAACGTAATAGCGCTCGTCGTCGGTGGCCGCGTTCGCGATGTAGGCCTCGGGCAGCGCATCGGGCTTGAACGGATTGGCAATCGGCGGGATGTTTTGCCAGAATTCGGCTACGGCTTTGTCGACCACGGCTTGTCTCCTTGTGCATGGGTGTCGTGGGTTCGACTTTAGCCAGCCGGTGCGCGCCGCTCTTGACTGGGCTGGACGAATTGCTTGACCGCGCCGGACAATGCACTGCACGACGTTTAAACGATCCATCCCCCAATTCCGCAATGCATGCCGCTCCGTACGACGGGGCGCCAGCAGGAGGCGACGTGACGAATTCGACCGTTTTTTCACGCACGCGAGGCTCGACGGCCGACGTGCCGGCGCGCGACCGGATGGCGTACTGGGATGCGTTCAACGCGGCGACGCTGGTCGGCCTGCGCTGCTCGTCGCTGTCGCCGGCCGGGCTCGAAGTCGAGAAGACCGACATCGCGCTGCCGGGCCTCGGTATCGCCGACATCAGCGGCCAGGATCACGTGATCGAGCGCAGCCCCGCCTTGGTCCGCCAACTGCCGAAGGAATCGCTGTTCGCGTGCCAGATCCTGAGCGGGCGCGCGTATTTCATCCAGCGCGACCGGTGCCTGCTCGCGGAAGCCGGCGATGTCGTCGTCTACGACACGCGCGTGCCTTATCTGTTCGGATTCCTGACGCCGATGCGGCAGCTGCTGATCGATATCCCGATCACGACGTTCGACGACCGGCTCGATGCGGAACTGGCGGCGCTGCCGCTGCGGATCGCGCCGAAGCCGGGCGCGGGCGCGATGCTCGGCGCGACGCTGCGCGCGAGCGTCGAGCGGTTCATGAAGGATCCGGTCGAGCGCGATGCCGCGCGCTTTGCAGAGCACACGCGCACGCTGATCGCGGAACTCATCGACGCGGAAGTGAACGGCGCGGGCGCATCGCGTGCGTCGCTGTCGTACCTGCTGACCGCGAAGCAGTACATCGCGACGCATCTCGGCGAGCCGGAGCTCGGGCCGCAGGCGGTTGCCGACGCGGTCGGGCTGTCGCTGCGCCATCTCGGCCGGCTCTTTGCGGCCGAAGGCGAGTCGATCACGCAGCACATCTGGTCGGAACGGTTGTCGCATGCGCATCGCGAGCTGACGGATGCGCGGCTGCGCAAGACGAGCGTCGGCGAGATCGCGTTTCGCTGGGGGTTCTCGAGCCAGGCGCATTTCAGCCGCGCGATTCGCGAGCGCTACGGCGCGTCGCCGATGGCGCTGCGCGAGGCGGCGCGCGCGGCCGAGCGCTGACGCCGGCGGGTTGCGGTTGCGGCGGCGCGTATGTCGCGCACCGTTTTTGTTTTCAGTGCAGTGCGGCGCCCGCGCGCCGCGTCACTCCGCCAGCATGAACTCCGCGCAACGCTCCGCGATCATGATCGTCGGCGCGTTCGTGTTGCCGGACACGATGCGCGGCATCACCGACGCGTCGCAGATCCGCAATCCGTCGATGCCTTGTACCGCGAGGTGCGGCGTGACGACCGCGTGCGCGTCGTTGCCCATGCGGCAGGTACCGGCCGGGTGATAGACGGTTTTCGCGCGGCGCCGCACGTAGTCGGCGAGTGTCGCCTCGGTCAGCGTCTCGGCTTCGCGAACGATGCGCGCGAGCGACGGCGCGCGGATGATCTGCCGGGCGAGCGCGACGCCGCGCATGAGGCCGTCGACGTCGGCCGGGTCGGACAGCGCGCCGCTGTCGAACCGGATCGGTGCGGCCGGATCGTTGCCGCGCAGTTGCACGGAGCCGCGCGAGCGCGGCCTGAGCAGGCACGGGTTGATCGACAGGCCGTGGCCGGGCAGCGGCTCGCGGCCGACGTCGCCGACGAGCGTCGGCAGCACGTGGAACTGGATGTCCGGCCGGCCGCTTCCCGTCGTATCGACGAACGCGCCGGATTCGACGACGTTCGACGTCAGCAGGCCCGTGCGGCACAGCATCCACTGTAGCCCGTGCCGCAACGCCTTCAGCCCGCGATCCTCGCCCAACAGGCTGACCGGCGCGTGGCTATAGCCGTAGATCGATACTTCGAGGTGGTCCTGGTAGTGCGCGCCGACGTCGCGGCTGTCGTGCAGCACGTCGATGCCGTGCGCGTGCAGGTGCGCGCCGGGCCCGATGCCCGACAGCATCAGCAGCTTCGGCGTGCTCAGCGCGCCGGCCGCGAGCACGACGTCGGCACGTGCGGCCGCCGAACCCGTCGCGCCGCTTTCGGTGCACCAATCGACGCCGGTCGCGCGCCGGCCGTCGAACCGGATGCGCGTGACGCGGCAGCCGGTCAGCACGCGCAGGTTCGGATGGCCGATCGCATCGGCGAGATAGGTGGCCGCAGTGCTGCCGCGCTGCCCGTCGAAGATCGTCGTGTGATAGAAGCCGACACCGTGCTGCGCGGCGCCGTTGAAGTCGTCGTTGTATGCGAGGCCCGTTTCCTGCGCGGCCTTCACGAACGCGAGGCTCAGCGGATGCCGGTAGCGCGTGTCGCCGACCTTCAATGGCCCGTCGGTGCCGTGAAACGGTTCGGAGAGCCGCAGGTGCGATTCGGCGCGCTTGAACACGGGGAGCACGTCGTCCCAGCCCCAGCCCGTGCAGCCGAGCGCGGCCCAGTCGTCGTAGTCGTCGCGCGTGCCGCGCACGTACAGCATCGCGTTGATCGAACTGCCGCCGCCGAGCGTGCGGCCCTGCGGCACGTAGGTCTTGCGTCCCGCCGCGCCGGGCTGCGGCTCGCTTTCGAACGTGACCGTGCGCCGCGTGCCGAGCACGCGGATGAACGTCGCCGGAATCCGGATGAACAGGCTGTCGTCCTTCGGGCCGTCCTCGAGCAGCAGCACGCGCCTGCCGGCCTTCACCAGCCGATGCGCGACCGTGCAGCCGGCCGAACCGCCGCCGACGACGATATGGTCGTATGTCTCCATCCCGCTTCTTCTCCTTGCTGTCGGGCGGCGGAACGAGTGCCGCCGCGCAGGAAGCCAGCTTAGCGAGCGATATGCGGCCCATTTGACCGGGACGGACGCCGTGCTTGCCTCGCACGGACACGGCGGCGGGTAGCGGGTTTTGCGGCGTCCGGTTACCGCGCGTCGGCTGGCGCGCGCGTGTCGCTCGGCGTCTCGCCGAAGCGTGCGCGATAGCTGCGGCTGAAGTGCGCGCTGTTGTTGAAGCCCCAGCGGAACGCGATTTCGCTGACCGTCAGGTGCTTCAGCGACCGGTCGCGCAGGTCGGCGCGGCAGCGTTCGAGCCGCCGCGCGAGGATGTAGCGCGTGAGCGGCATCCCTTCGATCTCGAACACGCGCGCGAGCTGGCGCGGCGACAGGTTGATCGCGCGGCTCACGGACTGACTGTCGAGATCGTCGTCGGCGAGATGGCTGTCGATGAACGCCTTCGCGCGCGACAACGTGTGGACGGTCGACTTCGTCGGCGACGCATCGCCGTCGCGCAGCCGCAGCATCGACTGCACGAGCTCGAGTATCGCAACGGCGCGCCGCTCGCGCGTGCCGGGCGCCGGCTCCTGCGGTGCGGCGAGCAGCGCGTACACCTGCCGCACAGCCCACGATGTCACGCCGTCGTCGCGATCGATCTTGACGAGGCTGCGGTAGCGCCACGGCCCGACACGTGCTTCGAACACGTCGCGCGGCACGTCGAGCACGGTCATCGCCATGTCGGCGGGAAAGCCGTGCCCGTACGGCACCGACGTGTCGTAGAGGACGATATCGCCCGGCGCGTGCCGCATGCAGTCGACGTCCTGGAACGTATAGCCTTGCCCTTCGTGCATCAGGCAGATGAACAAGGCGTCGCGCTGGTCGGCATGGATGTTGTGCGGCGTACGCACGACCGCGTGCCGGTTCGCGACGATGTCGCATGCGCTGAACAGCCCGAGATCGCGCTTGCGCAGCGTCGCGTCGATGCCTTCGGACGATTTTCCGCTGCATTCGATCCGCACGAGCGTGCGGGCGACATGGTCGACCCAGAAGTCGACGCGCTCGGCGCCGCGTACAGTGCGCGTCGAGATCGTGACGATCCCCGTGCTGGTATCCGGCATGACGTTCTCCCAATGACCGCCCGAGCGGCGCAGTCTCGGGCACGTCGAATGTCGCGGTCAATCCGTGAAAGACCGGGGCCGGTGTGCGACGCGCTTGCAGCGGGGCGTTGCGGCCGGACGTGCGATCGATGTCCGGCTGGGTCAACGGAAGCGGCCGTGTCAGTCAAAACGCGAGTGCGATTTTCGGCTACGTAGCGCGCGTATCGCCACGCGCTGCCGACAGGTACCGCCGGCCTGCGGCCCCCGACTTCAGGTTGCGCTGGCCTCGTCGATCTGGCGGATGTCGTCCTGATCGAGCCGGATGCGGATCGCTTCGCCGAGCAATTCGAGCTGCGCGAGCGACGTCGCGCTCGCGATCGGCGCGGTGATCGTCGGCCGCGCGATCTGCCACGCGAGCGCGATCGCGGCCGGCTGCGTGCCGTGCTTCGCCGACACGGCATCGAGTGCCGCGAGAATGCGCAGGCCGCGTTCGTCGAGATAGCCGGCGACGCGATCGCCGCGCACGCTCTTCTTCAGGTCGGCCTCGCTGCGGTACTTGCCCGACAGGAAGCCGCTCGCGAGCGCGTAATAGTTGACGACGCCTAGCTTCAGGTCGCGCACGACCGGCTCGAGATCGCGTTCGTAGTCGGCGCGGTCGATCAGGTTGTACTCGGGCTGGATGACCTGGTACGCGGGCAGGCCGTCGCGCTTGCTGATGTCGGCGGCTTCGCGCAGGCGCGCGCCGCTGTAGTTCGATGCGCCGATGATGCGAACCTTGCCTGCGTCGATCAGCGTCTGGTACGCGCCGAGCGTTTCCTCGAGCGGGGCCGTATCGGCGAGGTCGCGGTGCGAGAAATACAGGTCGATGTAGTCGGTCTGCAGGCGGCGCAGCGAATCGTCGGCGGCCTGCAGGATGTTGTCTTTCGTCAGGCCCGCGCGTGTCGAAAGCAGGCCGACCTTGGTCGCGATCACGACCTGTTCGCGCTTGCCGGAACGCTTGAGCCACTTGCCGATGATCGTTTCCGATTCGCCGCCGCTGTTGCCGGGCGCCCAGGCCGAATAGACGTCGGCCGTGTCGATGAAGTTGATGCCGGTGTCGGCGAGCGCGTCGAGCAGCGAAAACGATGCGTTTTCGTCGATGGTCCAGCCGAAGACGTTGCCGCCGAACGCGAGCGGCGAAACCTGGATGTTCGACGTGCCGAGAGTGCGTAGTGCCATGTTCTGCTCCGATATCGGTGGGGTGACGGGATTGAACTGCCCGATTGGCCAGGTCGAGCGCGACGAGACGGCGGGGTGCGCGTTGCGGTTCCACCGTTGTCGCAGGACAGCGGACATTCTCGCCGATCGGTTCGATTCGTGCAGGCGGTGCGTCGTCGCGATGATGGACGGCCTGCGACAGATGACGGACGCATCGTCCGTCACGTTGGTGGTCCGTGCGACTGCGTTGGATCTGGAGCTGAATTTCGCTGCGGCGATGCGCTGCGGGAAGCGGGATGCCGTGTCGGCGGAAGCAGGCGGGAAGGCGGGACGCCCCCGACGTGGCGCAGGAGCGGATCGGCGCACAGGCGGCAGGCAGCCGCCCGTGCGATGGCGAGTCGGTCAGCGCAACTGCACGGCCGCGAGAAACAGCACCATGCTGCCGATCGCGCCATCCAGCACGCGCCACGCAACGGCCTTGCGGAACCACGGCGCCAGCAATCGCGCACCGTAACCGAGCCCGAGAAACCACACGACGCTGACCGCCATCGCGCCGATTGCGAACGCGAGCCGTGCGCCTTCCGGCTCGCGCGCGCCGGCCGTGCCGATCAGCAGGAACGTGTCGAGATATACGTGCGGGTTGAGCCACGTGAACGCGAGCGTCATCAGCACGATCGCGAGCCCGCTCTGCGGAGGCGGCGCGACCGCGTCGCCGCGCACGTCGAGCGTTGCGTGGCCCGGCTTGAACGCGCGGCGCAGCGCGTTGATGCCGAACCACGCGAGATACGCGAGGCCGACATACAGCACCGCGTGGACGAACGTCGGATAACGCTCGACGAGCACCGATGCGCCGCCGACGCCGGCGCCGATCAGGATCATGTCGGACAGCGCGCACAGCAGCACGATCTTGCCGACATGCGAGCGCATGATGCCTTGGCGGAGCACGAACGCGTTCTGCGCGCCGATGGTGACGATGAGCGATGCGCACAGTGCGGCGCCGTGGGAAAAAGCGAGCCAGTTCATGGTGGTGACAGCAGTAGAAGCAGTAGACGGATGAATCGGGTAGCGCTAGTCTGCGGTCAGCATGAGAATAAGAGAAGCTAATTAACCTAATGCGGATTAAGGAAATCTAATGCTCGACTACGCCCTGCTCGATGCCCTCGCGGCCGTGATCCGGTACGGCTCGTTCGAGCGTGCGGCCAAGGAGCTGAACGTCACGCCGTCGGCGGTGTCGCAGCGCGTGAAGCTGCTGGAGGAGCGCGTCGGCAGCGTGCTGGTCAAGCGCGGGCAGCCGTGCGTCGCGACGACGTCGGGCGCACTGCTGTGCCGGCATACCGAGCGCGTGCAACTGCTCGAGGCCGAGCTGGGTGGCCGGATGCCGGCACTGCCGGGCCAGATTGCGAGCGCATGGCCGATGTTGCGCGTGGCCGTCAACGACGACAGTGTCGCGACGTGGTTCATCGACGCGGTCGGGCCATTCTGCACGGAGCGCGAAACGTTGCTCGACCTCGTGATCGACGACCAGGACTACACGGCGGCGCGTATCCGCGACGGCAGCGTGCAGGGCGCCGTGACCGCGCAGGCCGAGCCGATCCAGGGATGCCGGTCGGAGCGGCTCGGGCGTATCCGCTATCGCGCGGTGTGCTCGCCGGCGTTTTACGAACGCTATTTCGGCGCGGGCATCACGCGCGATGCGCTGCGTCGCGCGCCGTGCGTGATGTTCAATCCGAAGGACGGGCTGCAGGCGCGTTTCATGCGGCGCGTGACGCGCGCGGATCTCGATCCGCCGCAGCACTGGATACCGCACGTCGCGGGCTATCTGCGCGCATGCGAAACGGGATTGGGATGGGGGATGTGCCCGGACCGGATGGTCGACCGGCAGCTGGCGGCGGGCGAACTGGTCGACATGTCGCGCGGGCGCACCGTCGACATCGATCTTTACTGGCAGAGCTGGCGTCTGTCGATCGGCTGGCTCGACGATTTCAGCGCGGCGCTGAAGGCGCGCGCCGCGCTGTTTCTCGACTGATCGGTAACGTCACGCGGGCGGCGCGCGAGATGCGCGCGCCGTGCGGGATCAGACGCGATGCAGGCCGTCGAAGTCGATGATCTGCACATGACGGCCCTGCATTTCGATCAGGCCGCGCTTCTGGAACTTGGACAACGTGCGGCTGACCGTTTCGAGCGTCATGCCGAGGTAGCTGCCGATGTCTTCGCGTGTCATCCGGAGGTTGAATTCCGACGGTGAGTAACCGCGCTTCAGGTAGCGCGACGATACGTCGAGCAGGAACGCGGCGACACGTTCTTCGGCATTCAGCGAACCGAGCAGCATCGTCTGCGACGTTTCGCGCACGATCTGTTCGCTCATCAGCTTGTGCATGCGCAACTGCATCGAGCCGGCTTCCGAGCACAGCGCCTTCAGCGCGCTGTACGGAATCACGCAGACGGAGCTGTCTTCGAGCGCGACCGCGGTGCGCGGATGCGTGTCGTCGCAGATGCCGTCGAGGCCGAGCGCTTCGCCCGCGAGATGCAGGCCCGTGACCTGTTCGCGGCCGTCGTGGCGCGTGGCGACGGTTTTCAGCGAACCCGAGCGCACCGCGTACAGGTTGTCGAATGCGTCGCCTTCGCGGAACAGCGCTTCGCCGCGCTTGACGGGGCGCGCCGCGCAGATGACCGATTCGAGGCGGCTGAGCGCTTCGGGCGCCAGGCCCTGCGGCATGCACAGGTGCCGCATTGCGCACGACGAGCAGTGCGCGGCCTGGCGAGGAGCCCAGTTGCCGGCATGAGGCGTGGCGGCGGTACGTGTGGCGACGGGCGTCAGCATGATCGTTTACTCCGGCGTTGAATCGACTGAATCATTGTCCCACCGCAAGTTGTCGCTGTCGGGTGACAAAACGTCGCGACCGGCCGAGGATGCCGAACGCCGTTCATGCGGCTTGCTCGTCCGTGTTGGCGGCGGCCGGAATCAGCAGCACGGGCAGCGTCGCGTGCCGCACGCATTGTTCGGCGATGCTGCCGAGCACGAGACGGCGGAACCCGCGGCGGCCGTGCGTGCCGAGCACGAGCAGATCGGCGCCGAACGCGTTCGCGCCCTCGAGGATCAGCTGCGACACATCGTTGAGCGACGTCGCTTCGGCCAGCTTCGTATCGCCTTTCACGCCCGCTGCCTGCATCAGCTTCGTGAAATCCTTCGCGAGCTCGTTGCCTTGCGCGACGAGCTGATCGCGCAGCACGGACGGGTCGTAGCCCGGCACGTTGTAGTAGATCGCGGCGTTCTCGACGACGTAGAACGGTTGCAGCTCGGCGCCGTGTGCTTTCGCGAGCGCCAGCGCGGCATCGAACGCATGGCGGGACGTGTTGCTGCCGTCGACGGCAACCAGAATACGCTTGTACATAGTGTCTCCGAGTGGCGGGTTGAAACGAAGTCGGCCGGATGGCCGATCAGTCTGAGCAATGCTGCGAGGCAGGGTAAACCAATGGCGGGGACTTCGCAGTGTGGTGCCTGTCCTGCCGTGCTACAGCAGCGCCTCCGGCACCGCGGCGCACGGCCATGCGCGCGATGCATGCCGCACTGCGCGACGCGTATCGCACGGCTGCGTCGCATCCGTCGTTCGCGGGCCGCCGCGCGGTTCGCGACTGCCGGCTCCGAGCGATGGTGGATGAAGACCGCATCGTCGCCGGGAACGGATGCGCGGGTATCGGAATCGCGCGTTGCACAGGTGCACGCATCGCGGCGCGTGCATGCCGCACCGACACGGTGCAACAGCCGCGCCGATGAACCACGCGCATCGTCATTCAATCGCAACCGCGCCGTTTCGACATGACTTCGATCAACGCATGTGCGTCGGCGCGATTCGCGGCATGCATGAAACCGCCGATGCCGACGCGCGGAATCGTTCGCTTGCGCACCCGTCGCGCGCGCCGATCCGCCGGCATCGATCGTCGACCGATGCCGATCCGCAAACGAACGATCGATTCAAACGCTGCGCCGGCTACCTCGGTACGGCCGTCAACTCGATCACGCGTTCCGGCCGCCGTCCGTGGCCGGGCCAGTACGCGCTGCCGTACATCCGGTGGACGGGGCCGAACTGCGCATCGTCCGCGGGCGACGGCGCGGCGAAGCCTTTCTCGATCATCACGTAGCCCGCGCGTAGCGCGAACGCCGGATGGTTGCCGCCGGCGCGGCTGTCGAAACCGGCGAGGCCGTCGCCGGCTTCGGGCATCGAATCGACGAGCGACGCGTTGCTGCCCGTGATCTGGTCGGGCGAGATCGGCCCGCCGCCGGCGAGAAGCCACGCCTCGCGGTTCTTGCCGTCGGTGTCGACCGTGCTGTCGTGAGTGTCGTCGTTGTCGAGCTCGACGCTGTGCGGATGCAAACGACCTGTTTGACCGGATGATTCCATCACGGCTCTCCTGGCGGCGAAGCGCTTCGGATCGAAGCAAATCCCGTTCCGGGTACGACGGGAAAAGGCGCGCGGGCGACCGCCGCGGTCGCGCGACGCGCACTGATTTGTCATGATTTATTTCAGCTAGAAGACGCGTTTTCTACAGAGTATGATTCTTTTCCTGCGAAGCGGCGACAGGGGATGCGATCTCGCCGCCTCTGCCCGCGCCGGGGCGCCGCAGCACCCTTAAAGACGGGTAGTGAACAACAAAGCAAGGGACTAGAGGTGGCGGATTCATGCAAGCGACTACTGCCTTCACGCACCGCGGTTATCTGTTGAATTGCGCGCCCGCACGCGCCAGTGACGGTTCGTTCAAGCCCTACGTCGTGATCTCCCGATCGAGCGACGGGGAGTTGGTTGCGAACCGTTTTTTCCCGACCGAGCTCCAGTTCAACGACGAAGGCGCCGCGATCGCGCACGCGCGCGACTGGGCCGTGCGCTGGATCGACGCGAGCAGCATCGTGATCTGACGCCATCGCGTTTCCTGCATCGTCGGCCGTCCGGCCGATCCCCCGGTGTGCCGCTCCCGGACAAAAAACGCGGTAATCTTGCGGAACCCGTCACTTTATTAGCGGCCGTGCGACCGAGCGCGGCCGCCTGCATTTGCATATGTCGACATCACCCGTCCGCCAGTGGGGCCTCGAAGAAATCGTAGCCGGCTTGCGCGAGTCGCGCGAGGAACTCCATCGCACGCGCCATCCGCGCGGCATCCGCGAACTGCCGTCCCGCGATGCGATCTGCAAGATTGTGACCGGCCTGCGCGCGTCGATGTTTCCGACGCATTACGGCGCACCGGATCTCACCGACGAAAGCGTCGACTACTACGTCGGCCACACGCTCGAAAGCACGCTGCGCGTGCTGTGCGAGCAGATTCGCCGCGCGCTGCCGTTCCTGCCCGAGCATGCGGACACGCCGTTCGCGGAACTCGACGAGCGCGCGTTCGAGATCGCGCGCGAGTTCGGCCGGCAGTTGCCGGCGGTCCGCGCGCTGCTCGTCAGCGACATCCAGGCCGCGTACGCAGGCGATCCGGCCGCGCAGCACATCACCGAGATCCTGCTGTGCTATCCGGGCGTGCTGGCGATGATGCACCACCGGCTCGCGCACGCGCTGCACCAGCTCGGCGTGCCGCTGCTCGCGCGCTTCATCAATGAAATCGCCCACTCGGCCACCGGCATCGACATCCACCCCGGCGCGCAGATCGGCCCGAGTTTCTTCATCGACCACGGCACCGGTGTCGTGATCGGCGAGACGGCGATCATCGGCGAGCGCGTGCGCCTGTACCAGGCCGTCACGCTCGGCGCGAAGAGCTTCCCTGCCGATGGCGAAGGTGCGCTGGTCAAGGGCAACGCACGGCACCCGATCGTCGAGGACGACGTGGTGATCTATGCGGGTGCGACGATTCTCGGCCGTGTGACGATCGGGCGCGGCTCGGTGATCGGCGGCAACGTGTGGCTCACGCACAGCGTGCCGCCCGGCACGAGCGTCGCGCAGACCAGGGCCCGCGAAGGCGGCAGCGCCGAGAAGCCGTAACGCGGCGCGCGGCCGCCGGCCGCCGCTGCGCGTGCATCAGTGCTTGCCGGCGGGCGAGCGGTGCTTGTACAGCACGTCCTGGTCGACGCGGATCAGGTTCTGCCCCGCATCCACCACGAAATCCACGCCGTTGTAGGCGTTGCCCGTCAGCAGCAGGATCGCGCTCGCGACGTCGTCGGGGCCCGCGATGCGCGCGAGCGGCGTCGATGCGCGGCTCGCGTGTTCGAAGTCGGCCTGCGTCTGGTCGTCGCTCGGCAGCATCAGCCCCGGGAATACCGCGTTCACGCGCAGCACGGGCGCGCATGACAGCGCGAGCATCTGCGTGAGGTTGCCGAGCGCGGCCTTCGCGACCGTGTAGCTGAAATGGTCGCGGTGAAAGTTTTCCTTGATCTTCTGGTCGACCACATTCACGACGACACCCTGCGTGCCGGCGGCACGCGCCCGTTCATAGAACGCGCGCGTGAGGAGGATCGGCGCGCGGCAGTTGACGGCCCATGCCTGGTCGAACGCCGCGAGATCGAAGCTCGGGAAATGGTCCTGCCAGAACACCGACGCGTTGTTGACGAGCACGTCGAGGCGCCCGAAGCGCGCATACACCTGGTCGATCAGCGAAGTGATCTGCGCGGCATCCGACAGGTCGGCCTGCAGCGCGATCGAATCGTGCCCGCGCTCGACGATCGCGCGGGCCGCCGCGCGTGCGGCATCGGCCGAACGGTCGTAGTGCACCGCGGTGCGATAGCCGTGCGCGGCGAAATACTCGGCGAACGCGCGCCCGGCCCGGCGCGCGGCGCCGGTCACGAGCACGACGGGCGCATGCGCCGTTTGCTTCGTCGACTCCATTACGTATTCGTCAGGTTGACTGAAGAAGGATTGGCAACGATCGACAGGAATTCGCGCCGCGTCGACGGATCGGTGCGGAACGAACCGAGCATGCGCGACGTGACCATCTCGACGCCCGGCTTGTGCACGCCGCGCGTCGAGATGCACTGGTGCGCGGCTTCGAGGATCACGCCGACGCCCTTCGGCTGCAGCACGTCGAACAGCGTATCGGCGATCTGCACGGTCATCTTTTCCTGGATCTGCAGGCGCTTCGCGAACGCGTCGACGAGGCGCGCGAGCTTCGAGATGCCGACCACGCGATGGTTCGGCAGATACGCGACGTGCGCGCGGCCGATGATCGGCACCATGTGGTGCTCGCAGTAGCTCTCGAAGCGGATGTCCTTCAGCACGATCATCTCGTCGTAGCCGTCGACTTCGCTGAACGTGCGCGCGAGGATGTCGCGCGGCTCCACCGCATAGCCGGCGAAGAACTGCTCGTACGCGCGCACGACGCGCGCGGGCGTGTCGACCAGGCCTTCGCGTGCGGGATCGTCACCGGCCCAGCGCAACAGCACGCGGACGGCGGCCTCTGCTTCTTCGCGGCTCGGCCGGGATGC
The DNA here is from genome assembly GCF_900119325.1 of Burkholderia sp. NFPP32. NCBI lineage: Bacteria > Pseudomonadati > Pseudomonadota > Betaproteobacteria > Burkholderiales > Burkholderiaceae > Burkholderia > Burkholderia sp. NFPP32. The sequence continues at coordinate 31,616 of NZ_FPJP01000035.1, forward strand.
GGCCTGCTCGGGCCGTGCGGATTTTTTACCCATGTAGTGGCTCCATCGAAGGCCGCCTGCGGCGGCCGATATCCGGCAATTGTTTCATGCTTTCGCGGGTCGTGCGTGCTAGCTCGAACAGGCCCTGGCGCTCACTTCGGCCATTCGTCCTGCTCGTCGTTGAACAGCGACGCGACCACGCCGCGCAGCCACGCGGTGCGCGGATCGTTGTGGTACTTGCGATGCCAGTGCTGCTTCAGGTCGAAGCGCGGCAACGCGAGCGGCGGCTCGACGGGCACGATGAACGCATGCTCGGCTGCGTACGCATAGCCGATCGCATGCGGCACCGTCGCGATCAGGTCGGTGCGGCTCAGGATGAACGGCAGGCTCATGAAGTGCGGCGTCTCGAGCACCGCGCGGCGCTGCATGCGCTGCTTCGCCAGGTATTTCTCGAGCACTTCCTGGCTGCGCCCTTCGGCGCGCACCACCGCATGCCCGCACGCGAGGAACTGCTCGACCGTGAACGGCGGCGTCTGTTCGAGCGGATGGCCGCGGCGCATCAGGCAGACGAACCGGTGCGTGAACAACCGTTGCTGGAAGAAGTTGTTGCCGTCCAGATCGGGGAAGTAGCCGACCGCGAGATCGATCGACCCGGCTTCGAGGCCGCGTCCGACTTCGTCGTGCGCGAGCGAGACCGAACGCAGGTTCGCGTGCGGCGCGCGCGTCGCGAACGCCTGCAGAAGCTTCGGCAGGAACACGATCTCGCCGACGTCCGACAGCGCGATCGAAAACGTATGCGTGCTCGCGGCCGGATCGAAGTCGTGCGGCGCGACGAGGCCGCGCTCGATCTGCGCGAGCGCGTCGCGTGCGGCCGGCAGCAGCGCGAGCGCGCGCGGCGTCGGCTCCATCCCGCGCGACGTGCGCACGAACAGCGGATCGCCGAAATACTCGCGCAGCCGGCCGAGCGCCGTGCTCACGCGTGGCTGGCTCACGCCGAGCAGGTCGCCGGCGCGGCTGACGTTGCGCGTGTCGTCGAGCGCGACGAGGTAGGGAATGAGGTTCAGATCGAGCGAATCCATCATCAGGCCAATATCTTCAAAACGTATACAACATATCTCCTGAATCGCGTTGCCGCATAGTCGGGAAAGCGCTCAAATGTGTTCCATTACTCGAACCAATGTTCAGGAGACGAACAATGCGCACCCAAGTCGCGATCATCGGCGCCGGTCCGTCCGGCCTTCTGCTTTCCCATCTGCTGCGCCTGCAAGGCGTCGATTCCATCCTCGTCGAAGCGCGTTCGCGCGAATACTGCGAGAACCGCATCCGTGCCGGCGTGCTGGAGCAGGGCACGGTCGATACGCTGAATGAAGCCGGCCTCGGCGACCGGATGCGCCGCGAAGGGCTCGAACATCACGGGATCGAGCTGCTGTTCTCCGGGCAGCGTCACCGCATCGACCTGTCCGAGCTGACCGGCGGCCGCGCGATCACCGTCTACAGCCAGCATGAAGTCGTGCGCGACCTGATCGCGGCCGGCGTCGAGCACGGCCACCCGATGCACTTCGAAGTCAGCGACGTCGCGCTGCACGACGTCGAAGGCGAACACCCGTTCGTCACGTTCAAGCACGCGGACGGCCGCGCGGACCGCATCGACTGCGACTACATCGCCGGCTGCGACGGCTTCCACGGCATTGCGCGCCAGACGATCCCGGCCGAGCGGCTGAACACGTTCGAGCGCGTCTACCCGTTCGCATGGCTCGGCATCCTCGCCGACGCGGCGCCGTCGCTCGACGAACTGGTGTACGCGCATCACGACAACGGCTTCGCGCTGTTCTCGATGCGCTCGCCGACCGTCACGCGCCTGTACTTGCAATGCAAGCCCGACGAAAACCTCGCCGAATGGTCCGACGCGCGGATCTGGGACGAACTGCACATGCGCTTCTCGAACGACACGGGCTGGACGCCGACCGAGGGCCGGATCACGCAGAAAAGCGTGACGCCGATGCGCAGCTTCGTGTCGGAGACGATGCAGCACGGCCGGCTGTTCCTTGCCGGCGACGCCGCGCACATCGTGCCGCCGACCGGCGCGAAGGGGATGAACCTCGCGGTGGCCGACGTCCGCGCGCTGTCCCGCGCGCTCGGCGCACGTTACCGGACGGGCGACGCGACGCCGCTCGACACGTATACGGCGACCTGCCTCGAGCGCGTATGGCGCGCCGAGCACTTCTCGTACTTCATGACGAACATGCTGCATTCGTCGCCGGAGGATTCACCGTTCGTCAATCGCCTGAAGTTTGCCGAGCTGAAATACGTGACGCGCTCGCGGGCCGCCGCGCAGTCGCTCGCCGAAAACTACGTCGGGCTGCCGTTCGACGATGCAGGGACCCCCGAGGCAACCCGCCTTGACAACGCGCTGTGCGCGACTCTATGATCGGCCCATCGTTCGCTAATCGAATCTAGGTTCGATTGGCGAACAAATGCCCGGGTCGAAATCGGCCCGGCGCGGCACGCGGCACGCGCGTGTCCCCTCGACAGGCCGCGCATCGTGCCGCGGGTTCGTATCAGGAAGAGACATGGTCAACAAGATTTTCGAATCGCTTCAGTCGGCGGTTGCCGACATCCACGATGGCGCGACAATCATGATCGGCGGCTTCGGCACGGCCGGCATGCCGTCCGAGCTGATCGACGCGCTGATCGAACAGGGCGCGCGCGACCTGACGATCGTCAACAACAACGCGGGCAACGGCGAGACGGGCCTGGCGGCGCTGCTCAAGGCGAAACAGGTGCGCAAGATCATCTGCTCGTTCCCGCGCCAGAGCGACTCGCAGGTGTTCGATGCGCTGTACCGCGCGGGCGAGATCGAGCTGGAGCTCGTGCCGCAGGGCAACCTCGCTGAGCGCATCCGCGCGGCGGGCGCCGGCATCGGCGGCTTCTTCACGCCGACGGGTTATGGCACCAAGCTCGCGGAAGGCAAGGAAACGCGCGTGATCGACGGCAAGCCGTATGTGTTCGAGACGCCGATCCACGCCGATTTCGCGCTCGTGAAGGCGTACAAGGGCGATCGCTGGGGCAATCTCGTGTATCGCAAGACCGCGCGCAACTTCGGGCCGATCATGGCCAGCGCCGCGAAGGTCGCGATCGTGCAGGTGTCGGAGGTCGTGCCGCTCGGCGCGCTGAACCCGGAACACATCGTGACACCGGGCATTTTCGTACAGCGCATCGTCGAGGTGCCGCAGGCCGCCCATGCGGCCGAGCTGGCCGCCGAACACGCTGCATCGCAAGCCGCTTGAGGGAGATATCCAGATGAAACGACTGACCCGCGATGAAATGGCCAAGCGCGTCGCGCAGGACATCCCCGAAGGCGCGTACGTGAACCTTGGCATCGGCGTTCCGACGCTGGTGGCGAACCACCTCGACCCGAGCAAGGAAATCTTCCTGCACAGCGAGAACGGCCTGCTCGGCATGGGCCCCGCGCCCGCGCCCGGCGCAGAAGACGACGAACTGATCAACGCCGGCAAGCAGCACGTGACGCTGCTCACCGGCGGCGCGTATTTTCACCACGCCGATTCGTTCGCGATGATGCGCGGCGGCCACCTCGACTACTGCGTGCTCGGCGCGTTCCAGGTGTCCGCGAACGGCGATCTCGCGAACTGGCATACGGGCGCACCCGATGCGATTCCTGCCGTCGGCGGCGCGATGGACCTCGCGATCGGCGCGAAGCAGGTGTTCGTGATGATGGAGCACCTGACGAAGCAGGGCGAGAGCAAGATCGTCGCGCAGTGCTCGTATCCGGTCACCGGCGTGCAATGCGTGAGCCGTATCTATACGGATCTCGCCGTGCTCGACGTGACGGCCGACGGCCTCGCGGTGAGCGAGATCTTCACCGACCTGTCGTTCGACGAACTGCAGAAGCTGACCGGCGTGCCGCTGATCGACGCGACGCAAAAGGCCGCTGCCTGAACCGCAGGCGTGCCGGCGCGCGCGATCGAGCGCACGCCGGCGCGCTTGGGTGGACAATAGGCGCACGCCGTTTCCCCAATCTGATGCCATGCTCGAAGACAGCGCCCGCCTGACCTCCCTCATCTGCGGCACCGAGCCGCTCAACCGGATCTGGTCGCCGCGCGCGACGATCCAGCGGATGCTCGACGTCGAGGCCGCGCTCGCGCGCGCGCTCGCCGCGCAGCAGGTGATTCCCACTGCCGCGGTCGCGCCGATCGTACGGGCGTGCGACGCAAGCCGGCTCGACGCCGACGCGCTCGCGCACGGCGCGGCGCTTGGCGGCAATCTTGCGATTCCGCTCGTCAAGCAACTCACCGCGCAAGTGAAGGCCGACGACCCCGAGGCCGCGAAGTTCGTGCACTGGGGCGCGACGAGCCAGGACATCATCGATACCGCCACCGTGCTGCAGCTGCGCGACACGCTCGACGTGCTCGAGCCGATGCTCGACCAGGCGTGCGCGTCGCTCGCGGCGCTCGCACGCACGCATCGCGCGACGCCGATGATCGGCCGCACCTGGCTGCAGCAGGCGCTGCCGATCACGCTCGGCCTGAAATTCGCCCAATGGCTCGATGCGCTGCTGCGCCATCGCGCGCGCTTCGCCGAATTGCGCGAGCGCGTGCTGGTGCTGCAATTCGGCGGCGCGGCCGGTACGCTCGCGAGCCTGCGCGAGCACGCGCGTGGCGTCGCGGCCGCACTCGCGGCCGACCTGAAGCTCGCCGTGCCGGCCGTGCCGTGGCATACGCAGCGCGACCGCATCGCGGAAGCCGCATCATGCTTCGGGATGCTGACGGGTACGCTCGGCAAGATCGCGCGCGACGTGTCGCTGCAGATGCAGACCGAAGTCGGCGAACTCGGCGAGCCGGCCGCCGCCGGCAAGGGCGGCTCGTCGACGATGCCGCACAAGCGCAACCCGGTCGGCTGCGCGGCCGTGCTGACCGCCGCCGTACGCGCGCCGAACCTCGTCGCGACCGTGTTCGCGGGGATGGTCCAGGAGCACGAGCGCGCGCTCGGCGGCTGGCAGGCCGAATGGGATGCGCTGCCCGACCTCGCGCGGCTGACGGGCGGCGCGCTCGCGCAGATCGCGCAGATCGTCGCGGGCCTCGACGTCAATACCGAACGCCTTGCCGCGAACCTCGACCTGACGCACGGGCTGATCCTCGGCGAAGCCGTGATGCTCGCGCTTGGCGACCGGATCGGCCGGCTCGATGCGCATCACGTCGTCGAGCATGCGTCGAAGGAAGCCGTGCGCACCGGCGCGACGTTGTTCGACGTGCTCGCCGCCGATGCAACCGTGTCCGCCCACCTGTCGCGCGACGCGCTCGCGCGGCTGCTCGATCCCGCACATTACGTCGGCGAGGCGCAGGCCTATGTCGACGCCGTGCTCGCGCTGCATGCGGGTACGACCCAACCAGGAGAACATTGATGCCTTTCGCCACTGTCAACGGCGTGAAACTGCATTACCGGATCGACCGTGCCGCGCGCGACGACGCGCCATGGCTCGTCTTCTCGAACTCGCTCGGCGCCGACCTGCAGATGTGGGCGCCGCAGATCCGTCCGCTCACGCAGCACTTCAACATCCTGCGCTACGACACGCGCGGCCACGGCCATTCCGACGCGCCGGCCGGTTCGTACACGATCGACCAGCTCGCGGGCGACGTGATCGGCCTGCTCGACCACGTCGGCATCGCGCGCGCGCATTTCTGCGGGATCTCGATGGGCGGGCTGACGGGCGCCGCGCTGGCCGCGCGCTACCCGTCGCGTATCGTTCGCGCGGTGCTGTCGAACACCGCCGCGAAGATCGGTTCGCCGGAAGTGTGGGCGCCGCGTGCGCAGAAGGCGCGCGCCGAAGGCATGGCCGCGCTCGCCGACGCCGTGCTACCGCGCTGGTTCACCGATGCGTTCGTCGAACGCGAGCCGCGCCTGTTCGACGCGATCCGCGACACCTTCGTGCATACCGACAAGGACGGCTACGCGGCGAACTGCGACGCGCTGAACGCGGCCGACCTGCGCGAAGAGGTGAAAGGCATCGCGCTGCCGGTGCTCGTCGTGACCGGCGCGAAGGACATGTCGACGCCGCCCGACCAGGGCCGAGCGCTGGCTGCCGCGATTCCCGGTGCGCTTCACGTCGAATTCGACGCCGCGCACATTTCGAACATCGAGTGTACCGGCGGCTTCAACCGCGCGCTGCTCGATTTCCTGACCGCGTGAGGCACCGGCGATGGACGACCAGGAACGTTACGAAGCAGGGATGAAGGTGCGCCGCGCGGTGCTCGGCGATGCGCACGTCGACCGTTCGCTCGAGAACCGCACCGAGGTGACCGACGAATTCCAGAACCTGATCACGCGCTATGCATGGGGCGAGATCTGGACGCGCGACGGCCTGCCGCGCCATACGCGCAGCCTGCTGACCATCGCGATGATGGTGGCGCTGAACCGCGGCGAGGAACTGGCGCTGCATCTGCGCGCCGCGCGCAACAACGGCGTGACGCGCGACGAGATCAAGGAAGTGCTGCTGCAGACCGCGATCTATTGCGGCGTGCCGGCCGCGAATTCCGCGTTCCATCTCGCGGACAAGATTTTCAAGGAACAGGACGGGGCCGCCTAGGACGGCCGCGTAAGACGGCCGGTCAGGAGCGGTCGGCTGAGGGCGACCGCAACCGATCGTGTGGCCCGCTGTCCCAAGCGGGCCGTCGACGACGGGATCGATGAACGCGCCGGCAGAGTATCGGCGCGCGGCGCACCGGATGGCCGGTGGGCGAACAAAGGAAGGGCGCGGCTGCCATGCCGTATTGCTCATACATATATGGGACCGGAGTAAGCGCTGAAGCGCCAACTCCGGTCGACACAGGAGACTCGCGATGAATCGCGCAACCACGGTCGATGTCCAGACCTTCATCAACGAGCAGCCGTTCGGCGGCTTTCAGTGGCTCGTGTTCCTCATGTGTTTCGTGATCGTGCTGCTCGACGGCTTCGATACGGCCGCGATCGGCTTCATTGCGCCGTCGCTGCTCGGCGAATGGAACCTGACCAAGCCCGATCTCGCGCCCGTGCTGAGCGCCGCGCTGTTCGGCCTCGCGTGCGGCGCGCTCGTGTCGGGCCCGCTGTCCGACCGGCTCGGGCGCCGCTCGCTGCTGCTCGGCTCGGTATTCCTGTTCGGTGTCGCGTGTTTCGTGTCCGCGTTCTCGACGACCATCGGACACCTGACGATCCTGCGCTTCGTCACCGGCGTCGGGCTCGGCGCGGCGATGCCGAACGCGGTCACGATGATGGGCGAATTCTGTCCGGACAAGCGCCGCGCGACCGTGATCAACCTGATGTTCTGCGGCTTCCCGCTCGGTGCCGCGTTCGGCGGTTTCCTGGCCGCGTGGATGATTCCGCATTTCGGCTGGCGCAGCGTGCTGATGCTCGGCGGCGTGACGCCGCTGCTGCTCGGCGTGCTGTTGCTGCTGAAGATGCCGGAATCGGTGCGCTTCATGGTCGCGAGCGGCCAGGCTGTCGACAAGATCCGCGCAACGCTCGCGCGCATCTCGCGCGACGCGCTGAATGCCGGCTCGTTCGCGATGACCGAAGCCGCGCCGCAGACGGGCGGCAAGGGGCTCGGCGTCGTGCTGTCGCGTTCCTACATCGTCGGCTCCGTGATGCTGTGGATCGCGTACTTCATGGGCCTCGTGATCTTCTACGCGTCGATCAACTGGATGCCGATCCTGCTGAAGGATGCCGGCCTGACGCCGAAGAGCGCGACGCTGATCTCGGCGCTGTTCCCGCTCGGCGGCGTGGGCGCCGTGCTGTGCGGCGTGCTGATGGACCGCTTCAACGCGAACCGCGTGATCGCCGTGTGCTATGCGCTGACGGCGGTGAGCGTGTATGCGATCGGGCAGGCGGCCGGCAACGTCGGGCTGCTCGTGCTGGTCGTGTTCGTGGCCGGCGTGCTGATGAACACCGCGCAATCGTCGATGCCGGCGCTTGCCGCCGCGTTCTATCCGACCGAGGGGCGCGGCACGGGTGTTGCGTGGATGCTCGGCGTCGGCCGCTTCGGCGGGATTGCCGGGTCGTTCCTCGTCGCCGAACTGACGCGCCGGCACTTCACGTTCGCGGGCGTGTTCGCGACGATCGCCGTCGCGGGCGTGCTCGCGTGCATCGCGCTGCTGATCAAGCAGATGGCGCGGCCGCATGGCGTCGTGCAGCCGGCAGGCAAGATCGAGTCGCTCGGGCATTGAGCGAAGCGCGGGCCGGTGCGATGCGCCGGCCCTCTGTGAGCGGCGCCCTTCGCGCCGCTATTCCTCCGCGTCGTGTTCCTTGACGAAGTTGCGCAGATACGCGCGCAGCGCGGCCTCCCGGCCGCGATGATCGGCGAGGTTCGCGGCGCCCATCTCTTCCTCTTCGCCGAACAGCGTGGGCGGCGCGCAGTAAGTGCCGACTTCGATATTCTCGCGCAGCACGCGGATGTCGTGCGTGAGCGGGCGATACTCGGCGATCCAGTGCATCCCCTCGATGTGCTCGCCCGTCCTCAGCATTGGCTTCATCGGCTTTCTCCCGACAGCAGCGGCGCAACCGCGAAGCGGCTGCGCGCGCCCGTACCGAAAGGGTACGCCTGCATCACATGAATCTCAACGGGCGCGCTGTGAGCGCTCACTGCGGCAGCAGGTGCGCGATGAGCGGATACAGCGACAGGATCAGCAGCACGGCCATCGTCACGTTGAAGACGCGCAACGCGCGGCGGTTCGACAGGAAGCGGCGCAGGCCGAGGCCGAACGCGGCCCACAGGCTGATGCACGGAAAGCCGATCAGGATGAACACGACGGCCATCCACGCGGCGTTCATGCCGTAGTCGGCGGACAGGCGGACCGTCGTCGCGGCGGTCAGCACCATCATCCAGGCTTTCGGGTTGACCCACTGGAACGCGGCGGCTTCGATGAACGTCATCGGGCGCGGCTTGCCACCGTTCGCCTTCACTTCGCCCGACGTGCCGATGCGCCACGCGAGGTAGAGCAGGTACGCGACGCTCGCGGCTTCGAGGATCGTGTACAGCAGCGGCAGGCGCCTGAACGCTTCGCCGAGGCCGAAGCCGACGCAGAGCATCAGGATCGCGACGCCGATACTGATGCCGAACAGGTGCGGCATCGTGCGGCGGAAACCGAAATTCACGCCGGATGCGAGCAGCATCGTGTTGTTCGGGCCGGGCGTGATCGACGTGACGAGCGCGAACAGCATGCCGGCGGGCAGCGCGCTCAGGGTGAGGAATTCCATCGCGGATTCTCCATTCGGTTCGAGACTGGGATGGAGGTCAGTTTAGCGACGGTTGACGGTACAGTACCGGTACAGTTGGATTGACGATTGCCGGTACGGCGAGGGTGGGGGTGGTTTTTGGGGGGTGTTGTTGTTGTTGTTTCTCAGAAAAGATGGATTGGCCGAGCTGATCGGTTTGAACGTTGCCATCAATACGGCACCTTGCCCTGTCGCTCCGGCGACGCTTGATTGCCCATCACCGGTGTAAGTATCGGTTACGTAGATTTGCCCGGCTGCCGGGTCGGCTCTAACTTGGAAGCTCGTGGGCGTACCCCCTTGTTTCAGGAATTCGCCTTCAACGATGTTGCCCACTTCCAGTTTTTTCGGATCGTAGCCAATCGCTACGGGAATGCCAGTCACGGGCTGACCCGAATTCATGACAAGTTGTACGGTGAACGGTTGGCCAACTTTGGCTTGCGAAGGTGCAAGCCAGATCGCCTGTGCGGACCCATTCGCTGGGTCGGACACGGGATTCGCCGATCCATTCACAGGTGCGACCGGCGCAGAGGTGCCCGGCAAACTTGATGGCGAGGAGGTCGTGCTGCCTGTAGTTGCTGGTGCTTGTCCTTCAGGCGCCGGCTTTGCGGACGAGGGGATAACGGGTGCCGCGCCGGGCTGCGAGTTAGCGTCCACATTGGCGTCGCTTCTTACCATGCTGCGTGAGTTAGACTCAGTGCCAGAGTCGAATGCCAACAGTCGTGCATCGGGGCTCGGGAGGGTGCGAATGAGATGGGGCGTGATCGAGAGAACGATCTCGGTTTTTTTGCCATCGTTCTGGTGGCTGGAAAAGAGCCTGCCCAATATCGGAAGCTGGCCCAGTCCGGGTACCTTGTTGGCCGTGTGGGTATCGTTGTCATTGATTAGGCCAGCAAGGACCTGGTTTTCGCCATCCTTCAGCCGTAGTACGGTGGCGGCGGATCGGGTCCCGATCTGATAAGCGATAGTGCCTTGCGATGTCGTTAACTGGTTCGCGATGTTGCTCACTTCCAGGTTGATCTTTATCTCGACCTCACCATCGGCGGCTAGCAGCGGCCCCACCTATTGAAATCGTCCCCGTTGCATCCGGTGGAACGCTGTACAAGGTGAACGTTGCAGTTTGAACCGCAGCCGCCTCCGGGTTGAACTTAATCGTGTACGTACCGGTGGCTGGCAATATCAGCACGTCGGTGAAGATGGGACTTCCGCAGTAGTAGTACCCATACGAAGGCCCAGTCGTGTTGACACCGTCAGGATTGAAAATAGTGACTCGCCCGCAACCGCCACCCGAATTTGGCACCATGTACAGAGACACACGCTGCGAAGCGGTGCCACTGAAAGTCAGACTGCCATTCTGGCCAGGGGCCGTGGTGGAGAGCGTAACAGCCGACCCACCAATCGTAATCGCTCCGGTCACATCCGCTGGAACAGACGTCAGAGTAAACGTCGATGTCGGGGTGCTGGTCGAGTCCGGATCGAACTTGATCGTGTACGTGTCACACCACGACCTACCGGTACGACACCTCGGGCAATCTCACCGAGATAGACGATCCGCTAGGCAACGCCACTCACTTTACTTACAACAGCCTCGGGCAGATGATCGGGAGCACCGATCCGCTGGGTCATGCCACGACGTTCAGTTATCAGTATGGGGACCTCGCGGGCATCACTGATGCGCTCGGCCGTGCAATTATCCGCTACACGGACGGAGTCGGCCGGTTACTGTCCGTCTCGGATCCGCTCGGTAATCGCACAGTGTTCGACTATAACGGGCGCAGCTTGCCGACCCGCGTGACGGATGCGCGAGGCGGCGTCACGACCTTCGCTTACGACACCAATGGCAACCTGACGTCCTTCACGGACGCGCGAGGTGGAGTAACGACCTTTGCCTACGACTCGAAGGAGCGGCGGGCGAGCCGCACTGATCCGCTGCAGGCAATCGAAACCTACATTTATGATGGGACCGACAATCTCACTAAGTTCACCGATCGGAACGGCAAGATCGCGACGTTCGGTTACGATGGACTGAACCGCGGGGTGTCGGCTGCCTATGGGCAGACCAATTCCGGGGGGAGTCCGACGTCGCCCGATGCGACTGTGGCTATTACCTACGATGCGGGTGACCGCGCCACGCAGATCGCTGACAGTCAGGGTGGAACTATCACGCGCGCCTACGATGGCCTCGATCGCCTTACGGCCGAAACCACTCCGCAAGGTGGTGTGACGTACGCATACGATGCAGCGAACCGGCGCACAAGCTTCCAAGTGGCGGGTCAGAATGCGGTCACATACACCTATGACAACGGGAACCGCCTTACCGCCGTCACGCAGGGCAGCGCGCAGGTGGGATTCACTTACGATGCCGCTAGTCGGCGATCGACGCTGACCTTGGCCAACGGGATCGTCGCGACCTACAGTTACGATATCGCGAATCAACTGACCGGGATAACCTACGCGAATGGCAGTACCGCTATCGGCGCCCTGACCTACGTGTACGACAACACCGGCCGGCGTACACAGATTGGCGGCACACTCGCCAGCCTAAACCTTCCGGCTACGCTGGCCAGTGCGACCTACGATGCGGATAACCGGCTGACCAACTGGTCCAGTAATACTCTTACCTATGATGCAAACGGTGATCTCACCGGGGACGGCAGCCTTACGTATGGCTGGGACTCGCGTGGTCGACTCGCCTCGCTCTCCGGGACGGCGGCCGCGAGCTTCACCTACGACACACTGGGGCGGCGAACTGGCAAGACGGTGAACGGGGCGGCGACGAACTTCCTCTACGACGGCCCGAACGTGGCACAGGAACTGGCGAGCGGCACACCCACCGCGAATCTGCTACTGGGGCTCGATATTGACGAGGTCTACAGCCGTACCGATGGCCTTGGGGCGCGGAGCTTCGTAACTGATGCGTTGGGCAGCACAGTGGCGCTCACGGACACCAGTGGGGTAGTCAAGACAAGTTACATGTACGAGCCGTACGGCAATCCATCTGCGACTGGCGAGACCAACACCAACACTGCTCAGTACACTGGACGGGAGAACGACGGCACTGGCCTTTACTACTATCGGGCGCGTTATTATCAGCCACGTGTAGGCCGATTCGTAAGCGAAGACCCGATTGGTTTAAACGGAGGAAGCAACCTATACGCTTATGTAGGTGGAAATCCAATCAATCTCATTGACCCAACAGGCGAATTTGGCATCCCTGGTGCAATTGCTGGAGGAATTATCGGGGGTATCAGCGGTGGCTTGGGCGCGGCGGCTACGGGCGGGATCGTTTGGCGCGGTGCGTTGTTCGGCGTGGCTACAGGCGCGGTTGTCGGTGGCACTGGCGCGTGGATTGGTGCGTCTCTGAAGTTGACCCGCTTCAACGGACACCTATTCTTTTTGAAGAGGAGGTGCCGTCATGGGCAAGCATCGGAAGCCGTACCCGGCGGAGTTCCGGGCGCAGATGGTAGAGCTGGTGAAGGCAGGACGTACGCCTGAGGAATTGGCGCGCGAGTTCGAGCCGACGGCGCAGAGCATCATCAACTGGGTCGCTCAGGCCGATCGCGACTCGGGAATGCGCCAGGACGGACTGACCACGGCCGAGAGGCAGGAATTAACGCGGCTACGCCGTAAAGTCCGCCAACTCGAGATGGAGCGCGACATACTCTCTCACGCGGCTGCCTGGTTCGCTCGGGAGACGGGGGCC
>NZ_FPJP01000022.1:0-105809 GCF_900119325.1 Burkholderia sp. NFPP32
TCACTTCATAAACCTGACTTACTTTAGTGTGAGACTCTTGATACTTTCGCTTTCTGATCCGAAGATCAGCTCGCTTTCATCAAGCGCCCACACTTATCGGCTGTTAATTTTTAAAGAGCATTTCTGCGAGAAACTTCGTGTTTCTCAGCAGCGCTGCGTTTTCAGCAGCAGAGAAGCGAGATTATGAACCGTGTTTCGCAGATCGTCAACAACTTTTTAACCACTTCGTTGCGACTGCGGGGTTCATCTTCCTGCGCCAGCCGTGCGCCCAACCTGCTGCACACCACCGACTTCGCTTCCCCTCTCCCGCGCCGCGTTTCCGTTAGCGCGAAAGAGGCGTGATTCTATGCAGCCCTCGGCAATCGCGCAAGGGGTTTCGCAAAAAATATAAGGCCCCGCACGCTGCCGCGTGCGGGGCCTTATAGAGAAGCAGCGGAACCGTCAGGCCGCGCGCGCCTGGCGCGCGACGATCTCCATATAGTGATCGAGATCCGGCGTCGTTTTTCCTTCTTCCTTCGCGGTATCGTCCCAGCGACGCAAACGCAGCGCGTCCTCCGCAAACGGGCGCTGCAGGAACGCCGCCGTTTCCTCTTCACTGAAGATGCCCCCCTGCAACGCGAGGCTGCGCACCGAGTCCGGCGACAGGCTCTCGAAGTAGCCGGCGTCCGTGCGGCACAGGCAGCGCTTCGCATCGACGTGCAGCCGGATCGGTTCCAGCACCGCGTCGGAAAACAGCGGCCGCAGGAACGGCAGCACGTAATACTGATGCAGATCGTCGATCCCGCGCGCGCTCGGCGTCTCGCCCTGGCGATTCAGCAGGTGCCCGAGGTCGTGCAGAAACGCCGCCGCAACCAGCGCTTCGCCAGCCCCTGCCTCTTCCGCCAGCAATCCGCTTTGCAACGCATGCTCGAGCTGCGTGACCGGTTCACCGCTATAGGCCACATGGCCGTGCTCGCGATACAGCCCGTGGATCTCTTCCACCGTCAATGCCATTCGCTCACTCCCAAGGCAGCGAAAACGTCTTCAGGTTCGTGAAGCTCTTCATCGCCTCCTGAACGCCTTCCTTGTAACCGAGCCCCGAATCCTTGATCCCGCCGAACGGCGACAACTCGATCCGGTATCCGGGCACCTCCCATACATTCACGGTGCCGACGTTCAGCTCGTTTACAAATCGCACGACGGCTGCCGTGCTGTCCGTACAGACCCCCGACGACAGCCCGAACGCCGTTCCATTGCTGATCCGGATCGCGTCGTCGATCGTGTCGAACGCGATGACGGGCGATACGGGGCCGAAGGTCTCCTCGCGCACGATCGTCATCGACGGATCGACGTTGTCGAGGACGGTCGGCGCATACAGCGCGCCGCGCCGCACATTGCCGGTCAGCAGGCGCGCACCCTGCGCAACCGCCTCGTCGACCCGCGCCTCGAACAGCCGCGCCGCCGCCTCGTCGATCACCGTGCCCATTTCGTTCGCGGGATCGAACGGATCGCCGTACTTCCATGCGCGGGTCTTCTCGACGAGCAACTCGGTGAACGCGGGCGCGATGGAGCGCTGCACCAGCATCCGCTTGACGGCCGTGCAACGCTGGCCCGAATTCCGGTACGAACCGAGCACCGCCAGTGATGCCGCGCGTTCGAGATCGGCATCATCGAGAACGATCAGCGGGTCGTTGCCGCCCAGCTCCAGCACGATGCGCCGGTAGCCGGCCCGCGCGACAATCGCCTTGCCGATCGCAACGCCGCCGGTAAACGTGATCAGCGATGCATGCGGATGCGTAACGAGTTCGTCCGCAATCTCGCGCGGGTCGCCGGTCAGCACCTGCAGCATCGGCTCCGGCAGCCCGGCCTCAACCAGCAGATCGGCCAGATAGAACGCCGACAGCGGCACCTTCTCCGACGGCTTCACGATCACGCGGTTGTTGGTCGCGATCGCCGGCGCGATCTTGTGCGCAACCTGGTTCATCGGATGATTGAACGGCGTGATCGCGACGATCACGCCGTCGAGCGGCTGCCGCTGCGAGAACACGCGTCGCGCCTTGCCGTGGGGCGTCAGGTCGCACGAGAAACTTTGCGCGTCGTCGCGCAGCGCCTCGACCGCCGCGAACTTCAGCACGTCGGCAACGCGACCGATCTCGTAGCGGGAATCCTGTTTCGACAGCCCCGATTCGAGCGTGATCAGGTCGGACGCTTCCTCGGTACGCTCGCGCAGCAGCGCGGCCGCACGTTCGAGGATCTGCGAACGCTCGTAGCGCGTAAGCTTCGGCCGGTAGGCCATCGCGTAATCGAACGCGGCGCGCACGTCGTCGACGCTGGCGAGCGGCGCGGTACCGACCCGGGCGCCCGTATAAGGATCGTCGATATCGAAGGTGCGCTCGCGCGTCGCGCGCGTACCGCACCAGCGCAGCGCCTCGGCGCGAAACTCGGGGTGGTCTTGCCGGGGGTGGGCCATCATGTCGCGATCCGGTTCAGCACGAAATCGAACACGTCGAAGCTGCGCGGGCGACGCGCGGGATCGTCCCGCTCGATACGGCGATTGAACAGCAGCGGCACTTCCTGTTCCGACACGCCGCCATGCGAACGTAGCGGCACCGTGAGGCCCGACAGGTCGTGTTCGCGCTCGCGCGTGCCGAGCGTCATGTCGCGACGGCCGATCACGACGAGATCGCCGATCCGGTCGGCCGGCAGCTCGAAGCGTGCGGCGGCTTCCGCGTTGTCGAGCACGAGCTCGACACCGTCGAGGCCGCCGACGCGCCACATCGCCTCGGCCCGGTCGACGCCCGGCGCCAGGTAGATGGTTGCAAACGAACCCAGCGCGCCGTGGTGCACGACATACGGATCGGTAATCGGCAGGATCACGCGCGCGGCCTGCGCGCCGTACCAGCCGTCGAACGCATCCTGCAGATAAATCACGTTCGGGCGGCCGGTCGCGGGATCGTGCTTCGCGTTCATCCCGTGGTCGGCCGTGAGCCCGATCGCCCAGCCGAGCGCGTCGAGCTGCGCGAGATAGCCGTCCATCATCGCGTAGAACGCGTTCGCGCCGGCGCTGCCCGGCTCGCACTTGTGCTGCACGTAGTCGGTGGTCGACAGGTACATCAGGTCGACCTGCCGCGTCTGCGCGAGCCGCACGCCGGCCGCGAACACGAATTCGGACAACGCCGCGCTGTAGACATCCGGCGACGGCAGGCCGACCCAGTCGAGCACGTCGACGATGCCGTTTTCCGCGAGATTCGCCTGCGCGGCCTTCTCGGCGGAAAAGCAGATGCCGTTCAGCTGCCAGCCAAGCAGCCGGCGCAGCTTGTCCTTCGCCGTCACGACGGCCACCCGCGCACCGGCGTCGGACGCCGCCGCGAGCAGCGTACCGGCCCGCAGATAGGCCGGGTCGTTCATCATCACTTCGGCGCCGCGCCCGCCGTCGGCGGTCGCGTCCCAGAAATAGTTGCCGCAGATCCCATGGACCGACGGCGGCACGCCGCAGACGATCGACAGGTTGTTCGGGTTGGTGAAGGTCGGCACGACGCAATCGGCGCGCCACGCCGTGCCTTCCGCGATCATCCGGGAAATGAACGGCGCGACGCCCGCTTCCACCGCACGTTCGAGATAGTCGTACTCGCAGCCGTCGACACAGACGACGACGGTCGGCTCGACCGGCAGCCGGTAGCGCCGGCCGTTGACGTCGACCGAGCGTCCCGCGAGATCCGGCGATGCGCCGGCCGCCGACGCTTCACCGGGATGGCGCAATGCGAACGCGGCGTTCATGATGCTGCCCGCGTGCCGCGCGGCACGCGCGCGGCGATCAGCAGCAGCGCCGCGAGCGACGCGCCGAGCATCAGCAGCGACAACGCCGATGCCGGAAGGTAATAACCACGCTCGACCTGACCGATCACGACGATCGGCACGGTCGCGAAGCCGGGCGGATAAACCGTCAGTGTGGCGCCGAGCTCGCCGAGCGACAGCGCGAAGCCGAGCGCGAGGCTCGCGCGCAGCGCCGGCACGAGCTGCGGCAGCAGCACGCGGCGCAGCACCATCGCGGGTGGCGCACCGAGGCTCGCCGCGGCTTCGCGCAGCACGGTCAGCTCAGGGCGCAGCGCGGCGGCCGCGCAGCGATAGCAGAACGGCAAAATCAGCGCGAGCTGCACGAGCACGACGATCGCCGCCGAGCTCGACAAGTCGACCGGCTTCTGGTGATACGCGATCAGCACCGCGAGCCCGAGCACGACGCTCGGCACGCCGTTCGGCACCATCACGAGCGCGTCGACGACCGCGCCGAGGCCGCGTCGGTCGCGCCCTTCGAGCACAAGCGCAAGCCACAGCCCGAGGATCGTGCCGATCGCCGACACGCCGAAGCCGATTTCGAGGCTCGTCAGCAGCGCATCGTATTCCGGCGAGCCGAGCCGCTCGAACCAGCGCAGGCTGTAGCCGGCCGGCAAGATCGTGCCCGACCATTGCGTCGACACGCTCGACAGCGCGACGACGATGACGGGCAGCACGAACAGCCAGAAGCACGCGAACGCGGCCAGCGCGAGCGCGACGCGCGACGCATGCTTGAGCAGCGCGTCGCTCCAGCCGATCTGGTGGCGCGGCACGGCCTGCCCGATACGGAATTCAGCGGACATCGTCCCCTCCCGTCGCACGCCGGTTCACCCGGCGATAAACCGTATACAGCGCCAGCGACAGCGCGAGCATCACGACCGCGCCGGCCGACGCGGTCGGCAGGTCGAGATCGACGGTCGCGCTGCTGTAGATCGCGACCGGCAGCGTCACGAGCCGCGCGCTGCCGAGCACGAGCAGAATCCCGAATTCATTCAGCGTCAGCAGGAAACACAGTACGGTGCCGGCGGCGATGCCCGGCCATGCGATCGGCAGCACGACGCGGCGCGCGAGCATCCAGCCGGGCGCGCCGAGGCTGCGCGCGGCTTCGATCAGCCGCAGGTCGAGCGTCGCGAACGACGCGAGTGTCGGCCGCACGACGAACGGCGTATAGAACACGGTCTGCGCGAGAATCACGCCGCCGATGCCGAACAGGAAATCGAGCGGCGGATTCTCGAGATGGAACAGGCGCTGCAGCGCGATGCCGATCGACCCTTGCGAGCCGTACAGGAAGATCAGCGTGAACGCGACGAGGAACGACGGAAACGCGACGTACAGTTCCAGGAAGCGCGTGACGAGCGACGCGCCCGGAAACGGCTTGAAGAACAGCAGCGCGGCCAGCAGCACGCCGAGCACCGATGCGGTGCCGGCGCTCGCGAACAGCACGCCGAGCGTCGTCAGCAGCACGTTGCGCGAGTCGGGGTTGCCGAAGAAGGTCCGGTATGCGGCAAAGCTCAGCCCGTGATCGCCCGACACGCTCAGCAGTACGAGCCGCACCAGCGGATAGACGACGAGCGGGCCCAGCACGACGATAGCAAGCGCGGCCAGGTGCAGGTCGCCCATGCGCTTGCGGCGCCGCGCGACGGCAGCGTGCGCGGCGGCCGACGCGAGCACATGCGGCGGCAGGCCGGCCTCAGGGCTCGATAAGGACGACATCGTCTGCCTCGCAATGCAGGGAAACGCGCGCACCGCGCTCGGGAGCCGCGCCGCGGCCGCGTTGCATCGTGACGCGCACGGGTTCGTCGGGCGCCGCGTCGATCACGACCGCGATCGACAGGTCCGCGCCCTGCCATTCGACCGACGACACCGTGCCGTGCAGGCCGCCCGCCGCGAGCGGCATCACGGTCAGGCGCTCGGGGCGCACGCACGCGACCTTGTCGCGCACTTCGTGACGCGGATCGCCGAGCGGGAAAATCACGTGCGGCGGCAGCAGGTTCGCCGGGCCGAGATAGCGCGCGACGTAGCCGTCCTGCGGCGCGTCGTACAGTTGCTGCGGCGTGCCGAGCTGCGCGATGCGACCGTCGCGCAGCAACAGCGCGCGGTCGGACAGCACGAGCGCGTCGTCGCGGTCGTGCGTCACGCAGACGACGGTCAGGTTCGGCAGGCGCTCGTGCAGCGCCTTCAGTTCGCTGCGCACCGATGCGCGCAGGTTGGCGTCGAGCGCCGACAGCGGCTCGTCGAGCAGCAGCACGTCCGGCTCGATCACGAGCGCGCGGGCCAGCGCGACGCGCTGCTGCATTCCGCCCGACAACTGCGCGGGCAGGTGGTGGCCCGCATCGCCGAGCTGCACGAGCTTCAGCGCGTCGGCGACGCGTCGCGTCACTTCCGACGACGCCATCCCGCGCGCGCGCAGCCCGAATGCGACATTCTCGAACACCGACAGGTGCGGGAACAGCGCGTAATTCTGGAACAGCAGACCGAGATTGCGCTTGTGCGGCGGCGCATAGGTCAGGTCGCGTCCGGCAACGGTCAGCGTGCCGGTCAGGCCGTCGGCCTTCACGAACCCGGCGATGAAGCGCAGCAGCGTGGTCTTGCCGCAGCCGCTCTTGCCGAGCACGGTCAGAAATTCGCCGGCGCCGATCGACAGCGACAGATCTTCCAGCACCGTGCGTGCGCCGTAGCGCACGCTCAGGTGCTGGATCTGCACGCCGCCCGGCGCGCCGGACCGCAGCGTCGCGTGCGGTTCGGCGGCGCCGAATGCGCCGGGATGGGTCAGGGTGGTTTCCACCGGGTTCATCCTCTTGCTCGCTGATACAGGCGGTGTGCGCCGATCACTTCGGCTTGACGACGTCGAGCTGCTTGCCCGAGCTGCCGATCACGTCCTTCTTCCAGCGCTCGATCCACACCGGCTTCTTCGCCATCACCTGGGCCCAGTCGACCGGGATCAGCTTCACGCCGGCGATCGCCTTCTTGACCGCTTCGCCGTTCTTGCCTGCCAGCGGCACGTCCGTGCGGCCCGGGATACCGTACATGTCCGGCACCTTCGACTGCACTTCCGTCGACATCAGGTAGTCGATCAGCTTCTTGCCGGCGTCCTGGTTCGGGCCGCTCTTGATCAGGCCGATGCCGTACGGGAGCTGGAACGTGGTCGGCTGGTCGCCGTCCTTCGCGGCCAGGAAGATCGGCTTGACGGACAGCGCGCCGTGTTCGGCATCGTCGAGGTCCATCTGCAGGTCGCCGTTCGCGACGCTGATCTCGTTACGCGACAGCAGCACGTTCAGGTAGCCCGTGCCCTTCGTGTGGAACTTCACGCTCTGCGACAGCTTCGCGAGGTAGTCGAACGCCTTGTCCTCGCCCATCAGCGAGGTCGTCAGGATCAGCACGGCCATCCCGTCGCCGGCCGTGGCCGGGTTCGAGTACGCGACCTTGCCGGCGTAGCTCGGCGACAGCAGGTCGGCGAACGTCTTCGGCTGGTTCTTCACGACGTCCGGGTTGATCGCGAACGAGAAGTAGTTGTTCACGAACGTCGCCCACGTGCCGTCCTCGGCCTTCGCGATCGCCGGCACGTTCTTGTAGTTCACGCTCTGGTACGCCTGCAGCAGGCCCATCTGGCCGGCCTGCTGAATGAACGGCGGCAGCGTGACGATCACGTCGGCCTTCGGGGAATTCTTCTCGATGTTCGCGCGGTTGACGACCTCGCCGCTGCCCGCCGTCACGATGTTGACCTTGACGCCTTCCTTCTTCTCGAAGGCCGGCAGCACATCGCGATAGAGGTTCTCGAGACCGTCCGCCGTATACAGCACGACCGCGTTCGCCGCATGCGCCGGCAGCGCGGCACCTTGCAGCAAACCGGCGGCGCAGGCGGCCAGCGCGAGCTTGCGGAACGCGCCGGCAGCGGCGCGCGAGGAATTCTGCAGTGTCATCTCACTTCTCCGTAGGCGGAACACCAAACGGCCGGGGCATGTCCGGCGCTGTCGGCCAGAGTTAGCGCTTCAGCGCTTACTCTGGCCCCATGCAAAGCTGTCGGCCGGAGTTGGCGCTTCCGCACTTCCTCCGGCTCCATGCAAGGCCTGTTATCTCCGGGCAGGCCGATAAGCGGCCCGCCTCGCCGCCGCGCTGCGGTTGGTTTCGCGCGGCAACCGAAGGATCACAGCGTTCAATGACAAACCCGTGACGAGTGCCACAATTTCCAAAAAATGACACATTTTGCCAATATCATGCACGTCATTCAGAAATGCCGCCCGGCGTTTCGCCCGACCTTTGCTGGAGACAAACCATGCCCGACCCAATCCTGCTCACGCCCGGCCCGCTCACCACATCCGCCACAACCCGCCACGCAATGCAACATGACTGGGGGTCGTGGGACGCCGCTTTCAACCAGTTGACGGCCAGCGTCTGCACGGACCTCGTCGCGATCGCGCGCGGTGGCGACGACTACGTGTGCGTGCCGATGCAGGGCAGCGGCACGTTCTCGGTCGAGGCCGCGCTCGGCACGCTGGTGCCGCGCGACGGCGTCGTGCTCGTGCCCGACAACGGCGCGTATTGCGCGCGCATCCTGAAAATCCTCGGCCGGCTCGGCATCGACGCGATCGCGTTGCCGTTCGGCGAGGACGCGGCCGTCGACGCGGCCGCGGTCGAGGCCGCGTTCGCACGCGAGCCGCGCATCACGCACGTCGCCCTCGTGCACCTGGAGACGAGCGCCGGCATCCTGAACCCGCTGGACGCGATCGCGGCCGCATGCCGGCGACACGGCAAGCGGCTGATCGTCGATGCGATGAGTTCGTTCGGCGCGCTGCCGATCGCGCTGGCGGACAGCGGCATCGATGCGCTGATCTCCGCGAGCGGCAAATGCCTCGAAGGCGTGCCGGGGATGGGTTTCGCGATCGTACGGCGCGACGCGCTCGACGCGAGCGAAGGCAACTCGCGGTCGCTCGCGCTCGATCTTCACGATCAATATGCGTACCTGCGCAAGACGGGCCAATGGCGCTTCACGCCACCGACGCACGTGATCGCCGCGCTGCGCGCCGCGCTCGACCAGTACCTCGCCGAAGGCGGCCAGCCCGCGCGCGGCGCGCGCTACGCGGAGAATTGCCGGACGCTGGTCGAATCGATGCGCGCGCTCGGCTTCGTGCCGTTCCTCGACGCGGGCGTGCAGGCACCCGTGATCGTCACGTTCCACGCGCCCGACCATCCGGCCTACGATTTCCGCCGCTTCTACGACGCGGTGCGCGACGCGGGCTTCATCCTGTATCCGGGCAAGCTCACGCAGCTCGAGACGTTCCGCGTCGGCTGCATCGGCGCGATCGATGCCGACGATATCCGGCGCGCGGTCGCGGCGATCGCGCAAGCAGTCGAATCGCTCGGCATCGCCGTGCAGCGCGCGTAACGCGCCACGCGAGCCGGGATACAAGCCGGCACAACAGCCGGCGCGCAAACAAAAAAGCCCGGCGGCCAACCGGCCGCCGGGCGAACGCAAGAGATGTGCGTGGAGGTGATGCTTACAGCTCGATCCGCTTGATGTCGCCGACGACGAAGATGTACGACAGCGCACCGACCAGCGCGATCACGCCGATGAACACGAGCGCGCCGACGAACGAGCCGGTCGACGCGACGATGAAGCCGACCACCAGCGGCGTGACGATCCCCGCGAGGTTCGCCGCGAAGTTGAAGATGCCGCCCGTCACGCCGAGCAGGCCGTCCGGCGCGATGTCCGACACGAGCGTCCAGCCGAGCGCGGCCATCCCCTGCGCAAAGAACGCGACCGACATGATCGCGATTACGGCCTCGTTGCTCTGCACGTAGTTCGCGAGAATGATCGTCGATGCGAGCAGCAGGCCCGCGATGATCGGCAGCTTGCGTGCGAGGTTCGCGGATTTGCCGCGGCGCAGCAGCCAGTCGGAGAAGATCCCGCCGAACATCACGCCGACCGACGCGGCGATGAACGGCATCACCGCGAAGAAGCCGATCTTCAGCCAGCCCATGTGGCGCTCGGTCGCGAGATAGGTCGGGAACCAGGTCAGGAAGAACACGAGCGTCGAATTGCCGGCGAACTGGCCGAGGCAGATGCCCGCGAGCTGGCGCTTCTTCAGCAACTGGCCGGCCATCGCCCAGCTGAACTTCTTCTGCCCGCCCTTGCCGCCGTTGTCACCGTCCTTGCGTGCAGCGTGCACGAGACCGCCGCCCGCCTCGATATACGCAAGCTCTTCCGAGTTGGCGCCCGGATGGTTGCGCGGCTCGTGATAGAACTTCCACCAGACCAGGCCGAACGCGATGCCGACCGCGCCGACGACCCAGAACAGCGAGCGCCAGCCGAACGCGCCCATCAGCGCGAACAGCACGGGGCTGAAGAACGCGAGGCCGATGTACTCGCCGACGGTATAGGTGCCCGTCGCCATCGCGCGCTCGTTCTGCGGGAACCACGTCGCGACGACGCGGCTGTTGGTCGGGAAGCACGGCGCCTCCGTCACGCCGAGGCCGAGCCGGCATGCGAGCAGCGTCGCGATGCCCGGCACGAAGCCCTGCAGGAACGTGCACAGCGACCACAGCGTCATCGACCAGTAATAGGTGATCTTGCTGCCGAAGCGGTCGAGGAACAGGCCGCCGGGCACCTGCATCGCGACGTACGTCCACGAAAACGCGGAAAACATGATGCCCATCACGGCCGCGTTGATGCCGAGCTCCTTGGTAAGCTGCGGCGCAGCCACCCCCAGCACGGTGCGGTCGAGGTAGTTGATCATCGTGCCGATCGCGAGCAGCGCGAGAATCTTGTAGCGCGCCGAGGTGCGCCGGACCGTGCCGGCCGCCTGCGCCGGCGCGGCACTCGTATGGGTGGTGTGCTGCATGGTCGTCTCCTGGTCTCTCTTTCTATAAGGGGGTCAGCGCGCGACGAGCGACTGAAAGTGATCGAACATCCGCTCGGGGTCGGGCGTGCGTCCGGTGAAGATCTCGAACGCGTCGACGGCCTGGTAGACGGCCATCCCGCCACCTGGCAGCGTGGCGCAACCGGCCGCGCGCGCGGCGCGGATCAGTTCGGTTTCGAGCGGGAAATACACGATGTCGGCCACCCACATGCCCGCGTGGAGCAGCTCGGCCGGCAGCGGCAGGCCCGAGTGCTTGGTCATGCCGGTCGGTGTCGCGTGAATCAGGCCCGTCGCGGCGCGCATCGCGGCCGCGAGATCGTCGCCGGACGGAGCGCCGCCCGACGCAACGCGCGCGGCCGGGAAGCGCTGCTGCAGCTCGCCCGCGAGCGCGGTGGCGCGCGCGCCGTCGACGTCGAAAATCGTCAGTTCGGCCGCGCCCATCTGCAGCGCCGCATGAGCCACGGCCGCGCCCGCGCCGCCCGCACCGAGCTGGACGACGCGTTCGAGCGACGCACCGGGCAGCCCGCGGCGGAACGATTTCGCGAAGCCCGACCAGTCGGTGTTGTGGCCGATCCGCTTGCCGTCCTTGAACAGCACGGTGTTCACTGCGCCGAGCGCGCGGGCATCGTCCGACAGCTCATCGAGGTGTTCGATCACGCGCTGCTTGCACGGGTGCGTAATGTTGAGTCCGTTGTAGCCCATCCGCTGCGCCGCATCGAGCAGTTGCGGCAGCGCGTCGGCGGTCACGCCGAGCACGTCGAGATCGATGCGCCGGTAGACGTAGCCGAAGCCCTGGCGGAATCCTTCTTCCTCGTGCATCGCGGGCGACAGCGAACCGCCGATACCCTGGCCGATCAGGCCGATCAGAAACGACGGGCGGCTCATCGCGCGGCTCCCTGCGCAAACAGCGTCGACAGACGCTGCAGCGCGAACACGTAGCCTTCGGTGCCGCAGCCGCAGATCACGGCTTCGGCGACCGCCGACACATAGGAATGGTGACGGAACGCCTCGCGGCGATGCACGTTCGAGATATGCACTTCGATCACCGGCTTCGCGATCGCCGACAGCGCATCGGCCAATGCCACCGACGTATGCGTATAGGCGGCCGGGTTGATCACGATGCCGTGCGTGTCGTGACGCGCCGCATGCAGCCAGTCGATCAGCTGGTGCTCCGCGTTCGACTGGCGGAAATCGATCTCCAGCCCGAGCCCGTCGGCCGCCGTGCGGCAGCGCTGCTCGACGTCGGCGAGCGTTTCCGCGCCGTAGATATGGGGCTCGCGTGTCCCCAGCAGATTCAGGTTCGGGCCGTTCAGCACCAGCACCTTGTGCTTGCTCATGGTGATTCTGCTCCTAAAACGGGGGCGAATCGCTAGCCGACTTCGCCCCCTGACGTCAAGATTTGGCGCTAGTGTGCGCTTGCGCAAGCGCAATGTCTTTTCGGGTTTTCGCTAATTTGTACCAACTAGTTAGTTTGTATAATCCATGTCACTTACCCAGTAAATTCGGGATATGGCGCGCGCCCGGAACTCAACGACTGGTTCATTCAGGGCCGGTTCGACCGACGCCATGCCCCGCTCATCCGCAGGATTCGCCCATGCAGCGCTCGATCGCCACCGTGTCACTGTCCGGCACGCTCGCCGAGAAGCTCGCCGCCATCCAGGCCGCGGGCTTCGACGGCGTCGAAATCTTCGAAAACGACCTCGTCTACTTCGACGGATCGCCGGCCGACGTCCGGCGCATGGCCGCCGATCTCGGCCTCGACATCGTGCTGTTCCAGCCGTTTCGCGACTTCGAGGGCGTGAGCGCGGCACAGCTCGCACGCAATCTCGATCGCATCAAGCGCAAGTTCGACGTGATGCACGCGCTCGGCACCGACCGCATCCTCGTCTGCAGCAACGTGTCGACCGACACGATCGCGGACGACGGGCTGCTCGTCGACCAGCTCGGCGCGCTCGCCGAAGCCGCCCGGGAGGCCGGCGTGGTCGCCGCGTACGAAGCGCTTGCGTGGGGCCGCGTCGTGAACCGGTACGGCCATGCGTGGAAACTCGTGAACGCCGTGAACAGCCCGCATCTCGGCCTCGCGCTCGACAGCTTCCACACGCTGTCGCTCGACGATTCGCCGGATGCGATCGCCGAGATTCCCGGCGACCGCATCGCATTCGTGCAGATCGCCGATGCGCCGAAACTCGCGATGGACGTGCTCGAATGGAGCCGCCACTACCGCTCGTTCCCGGGCCAGGGCGACTTCGACCTCGCGCGCTTCACCGCGCGCGTGATCGAATCGGGCTACACCGGGCCGCTGTCGCTCGAGATCTTCAACGACGGCTTCCGCGCGGCGCCGACCGCGATCACGGCCGCCGACGGCCATCGCTCGCTGCTCTATCTGGAAGAACTGACGCGCGCGCGGCTTGCGCAGGACGGCCGTGCGCCGGCCGCCGGCCAGCCGCTCTTCGCGCCGCCGGCGCCGCCCGCGCATGTCGGGTTGCAGTTCATCGAATTCGCGGTCGACGCGCAGGCGGCGGCGACCGTCGGCGAATGGCTTGGCAAGATGCGCTTCCGGCTCGCCGGCCGGCATCGCTCGAAGGACGTGACGCTGTTCCAGCACGGCGCCGCGTCGATCGTGCTGAACGCGGAGCGCGACTCGTTCGCCGATGCGTTCTTCCAGCGGCACGGGCTGTCGCTGTGCGCGTCTGCGTTCCGCGTCGACGACGCGAAAGTGGCATTCGAACGCGCGGCCGGCTTCGGCTACGCGCCGTTCTCCGGCCGCGTCGGGCCGAACGAGCGCGTGCTGCCGAGCGTGCAGGCGCCGGACGGCAGCCTCGAGTATTTCGTCGACGAAGCGCCGAACGCGCCGACGCTGTATGAATCGGACTTCGTGCTGACCGACATCGACGGCCCGAGCGAAGTCGGCCCGCTGACGGGCATCGACCATGTGTGCCTCGCGCTGCCGGCCGACGCGCTCGACACGTGGATCCTGTTCTTCAAGACGGCGTTCGGCTTCGAGGCCGAGCGCAGCTGGCTCGTGCCCGATCCGTACGGGCTGATGCGCAGCCGCGCGGTGCGCAGCGCCGACGGCTCGGTGCGGATAGCGCTGAACGCGTCGGTCGACCGTCATACGGCCGTCGCCGAATCGCTCGAGCGCTACCACGGCACCGGGCTGAACCACGTCGCGTTCCGCACCGACGACATCGTGAAGACGATCGCCGCGTTCGCGGCCGACGGCGTGCCGTTCCTGCGCATTCCGCCGAACTACTACGACGATCTCGCCGCGCGCTACGCACTGCCGGACGAGCTGATCGACACGCTGAGCGCGCACCACCTGCTGTACGACCGCGACGAGCACGGCGGCGAATTCCTGCACGCGTATACGGAACTGGTCGACAACCGCTTCTCGCTCGAGATCGTCGAGCGGCGCGGCGGATACGACGGCTACGGCGCGGCGAACGCGGCCGTGCGGCTCGCCGCGCAGGCGCAGCGCAGGAAATAACGGAAGGACGCGAATCGGGAGTCTGGGGCAGGATCACGCCGCAGCCCGCGCCCGACTCAAAGGGCCGCATCGCGCGTGCACCATCGTGGCGAATCGAGCGGCCGAGAACCAGCCCGCGCGGCTGACCGCGGCCGGGCCGGAAGCCGCGCTCCGTATGACGTTACATACGGTAACCCGTACCGCAGCGCAGCATCCCGTCGCCCGCCACCGTTTTAAGAATCGCTTAAGTCTTCGACGGCACCATCCGCAACCAGTACCCGATGGTTATCTCGAAAAGGAGGAAAGCGATGAGCGCCGTAGAAGCACCCGCGGGCCGCCAGGCCGCGCCCCCTGCAAAGAAGACGATGCTGCGCCGCCTGCTCAGTCATCACGAAATCGCGACGCTGCTCGTGCTGCTGCATGCGCCGATCGGAGCGAACGCCAAACCCGAATTGCCTGCGCTGCAGGAAGCCGGCCTCGTCGAGATGATCAAGCTCGACGCCGATACGGCTCCGAGCTTCCGGCTGACCGAAGACGGCACGGCCGTCCTGAAAGGGCTCGGCTACCGCTGAGCCGCCGTTTTCCCCGCTTCCCCGCATCGCCCCGATCCCTGCGACGCGCCGGCCCTTCCGGCGTCTCGCGTCATCCCGCCCGCTCCTGCAGCATCAACCTGTATTCCGTCGGTGTCACGCCGACCGTCGCCTTGAACTGGCGCGTGAACGCGCTGTGATCCGTGTAACCGCATAGCGCCGCGACGTCGGTCACCTTGTCGTGCGTGACGAGCAGCGCGGTGGCCGCATCGAGCCGCGTCTTCAGCAGCACCTGGCGCGGCGTCAGGTGGAACACCTTGTGGAAATAGCGTTCGAGCTGCGCGACCGACATCCCGGCCATCTGCGCGAGATGCTTCAGGTTCAGCGGCTGCACGTAGTGATCCTGGATGTGCTGGACCACGTCGGCGAGCTTGCTGTAGGCCGGATGCGATCCCTCGTGCGCCTTCAGGTCGCGCGAGATGCCCGCGAGGCCGACCACCTTGCCCGCGGCATCGCGCAGCGGCTCCTTGCAGGTCAGGCACCAGCCCGGCTGGCGGCCCGGATACAGGTGCAGCTCGAGCTGGTCCATCAGTTGCTGGCCGGCGTTGATCGTCGCCATGTCCTGCTCGAAATAGCTGCGGCCGAAGCGGCGCGGAAACACTTCGTCGGTCGTCTTGCCGAGCAGGTCGCGCTTGTCCTTGTAGCCGCAGCGCATCGCCAGCGTGCGGTTGACGAGCGCGTAGCGACCGCTCGCATCCTTCACGAAGAACGCGACATCCGGCAACGCATCGAACACTGGTTCGAGCAGGCGGAAGTGCGCGAGCATCGCGCCGAAATCGGCGTTGTCGGGCTGGTAGCGCAACGTGTCGGACAGGCTCATGGGCGGTACGGCAAGCAAGGTCGTCATCCCGGCATCCGCGAAGCGAGTGGCAGATGGCGTCGATTATAGGAGCGCCCCTTCAATCGCGTCGCGCCGATCGCGGGGGCGGGCAAGCTGGCGGCAGTCGTCGCATCGCGCCGCCGATCGGCCGGCATCGGCAAGCGACATACGTTGCGCGCGCAACTACCGCGCTGCGGGTACGGCGGCCGGCCGCGAATCCGCTTGCGCCGCCGCATGCAGTCACGCATGCGCCGATGCCGACCTGCCGCATTGGCGCACCGGCACTGCGCGCCCGGATCCACCATCCTAAAAATGCGGACGTGCAGCGTCTTGGCGCGATTGCGCATTCGACATGACGATTTCGGCATATATCAGGGTTATCGACGATATGCCGATATCGTCGCCGGCCGCGCACCGAACGCGCAAGACGCGCGCATTTTCGCTATCTAGACTTCGCTTCACGGTCACGAGACGACACCGCGCCGCTGCAGCAATCGGCGCGCACGACCCCGCCGCATCACCCGCAGCGCACGCCGATTCCGGCACAGCCCGGGCTGCCCGCGGCGAGTAGACATGGCCTTCGCATCGGCCTGCCGGCCGAACCGTCTCGCCCGGTTTACCGGCGCCGGCCCGCTAGCCGGCGGCGGCCCAACCACGCCATCAAGGGGAAGTGAAAGTGAAGCTGAAGGTATCGTACGTCGCGCTGGCTGCCGCCTGCGCACTGTCGGGCACGCATGCCATCGCCGCCGACGTCGTCAGGATCGGTTTCGCCGCACCGCTGACCGGCCCGCAGTCGAACTACGGCTCGGACATGCAGAAGGGCGTGCAGCTCGCGATCGCCGACTTCAACGCGACGCGCCCGACGATCGGCGGCAAGCCCGTCACGTTCCAGCTCGACTCGCAGGACGACCAGGCCGACCCGCGCACCGGCACGACCGTCGCGCAGCGGCTGATCGACGACAACGTCCGCGGGATCATCGGCCACTTCAACTCGGGCACCAGCATTCCGGCGTCCGACCTGTACGATCGCGCGGGGCTGCCGCAGATCTCGATGGCGACGTCGCCGCAATACACGGCGCGCGGCTACAAGACGACCTACCGGCTGCTGACGAGCGACGCGCAAGCGGGCCGCATCGTCGGCACGTACGCGGTGAAGACGCTGCGCTTCAAGCGCATCGCGATCATCGACGACCGCACGGCCTACGGCCAGGGCATCGCCGACGAATTCGCGAAGGCCGTGGAGGCGGCGGGCGGCACGATCGTCAAGCGCGACTTCACGAACGACAAGGCGCTCGATTTCTCGGCGATCCTGACCAACCTCAAGGGCGTCAATCCCGACGCGGTCTTCTACGGCGGCGGCGACGCGCAATCGTCGCCGATGATCCGCAAGATGCGCCAGCTCGGGATGAAGGCGGCGTTCGTGACGGGCGAGATGTCGCGCTCGCCGACGTTCCTGAAAGTCGGCGGCGAAGCGGCCGAAGGCGCGATCGTCTACATGGGCGGGCTGCCGAAGGAAAAGATGCCGGGCTTCGCCGGCTACGCGGCACGCTACAAGGCGCGCTTCAACGAAGACGTGATCACGTACTCGCCGTACTCGTATGACGGCACGATCGCGCTGCTCACCGCGATGAAGGACGCGAACTCGACCGACCCGAAGGTGTACACGCCGTATCTCGGCAAGGTATCGGTCAAGGGCGTGTCGGCCCCCAGCATCGCGTACGACACGAAGGGCGACCTGAAGGATGCGCCGGTCACGATCTACAAGGTCGAGCACGGCGCGTTCAAGCCGGTCGATACGATCGCCGGCAACTGATACGCGCGACCTGCCCCGCGTGGCGCGGGAAGCGGCTCACCGGCCGCCCGCGCCGCGCACGCTTCGGCTGGACGTTCGAAGCGCTCCTCGGCGCGCACCCGCGCTCGCGCATTTCGCGCTCCTGTAGAATCCCCCCACCCGCTTTGACGCTTCGTCTGCGCCGCGCCCCATCCCGGTGCGGCGGTGCGTGTTTCGTGCCCTATCCGGCACCCGGCACGCCTCGACGACGCAAGCCGCGCCTTGTCAGTCCATGCCGATAGCGGGCCCTGGAGACGCAGCACCGACAACAACATTCGAAAACCGATCGTCCTGACCATGCAAGCTTCCGAATTGAGCGGCGTGCCTCGCGCCGCCGAACGCGCGCTCACGCGCAGCGACTACAAGACCCTTGGCCTCGCCGCACTCGGCGGCGCCCTCGAGTTCTACGACTTCATCATCTTCGTGTTCTTCGCACCGGCGATAGGGCAGCTGTTCTTCCCGCACGACATTCCCGACTGGCTGCGCCAGTTGCAGACGTTCGGCATCTTCGCGGCCGGCTATCTCGCGCGTCCGCTCGGCGGCGTGATCATGGCGCACTTCGGCGACCTGTTCGGCCGCAAGCGGATGTTCACGCTGAGCGTGCTGATGATGTCCGTGCCGACGCTGCTGATGGGCCTGCTGCCGACCTACGACTCGATCGGCATCCTCGCGCCGGTGTTGCTGCTGCTGTTCCGCGTGCTGCAGGGCGCGGCGGTCGGCGGCGAAGTGCCGGGCGCGTGGGTGTTCGTGTCCGAGCATGTGCCGTCGCGCCATATCGGCTATGCCTGCGGCACGCTGACCGCGGGCCTCACGGCCGGCATCCTGCTCGGCTCGCTCGTCGCCGCCGGCATCAACAGCCGTTACTCGAGCGCCGAAGTCGCCGCGTTCGCGTGGCGCATCCCGTTCCTGCTCGGCGGCGTGTTCGGGCTGTTCTCCGTGTACCTGCGCCGCTGGCTGCATGAAACGCCGGTGTTCGCCGAGATGAAGGCGAAAAAGGCGCTCGCGGCCGAGATTCCGCTGAAGGCCGTGCTGCGCGACCACGGCCGTGCGGTGATCGTGTCGATGCTGCTCACGTGGATGCTGTCGGCCGCGATCGTCGTCGTGATCCTGATGACGCCCGCGCTGCTGCAGAAGCAGTTCCACCTGACGCCCGCGACGACGCTGTTCGCGAACAGCGTCGCGACGCTGTGCCTGACGGCCGGCTGCATCACCGCGGGTTCGCTCGCGGGCTGGATCGGCGCGAAGCGCGTGCTCGGCATCGGCGGCCTCGGGCTGGCCGCGTGCTACTACCTGCTGTTCGTGCAGGTCGCGGCGGACGCGTCGACGCTGCCGCTCTACTACGGGATCGCGGGCTTCATGGTCGGCACGATCGGCGCGGTGCCGTTCGTGATGGTCAAGAGCTTCCCGGCCGTCGTGCGCTTCTCGGGCATCTCGTTCTCGTACAACGTCGCGTATGCAATCTTCGGCGGCCTCACGCCGGTGATCGTGTCGCTGATGATGAAGTCGAATCCGCTCGCACCGGTCGTGTACGTCGCGACGATCTGCGTGCTCGGCGCGATCGCCGTGCAGTTCTCGAAGGATGCGAAGGACGTGAAGGACGCGCACTGAACGCGGCGCACGCGCCCGTTCCATGAACAAAGGGCCGAATCCCGCGGCGTGCGGGATTCGGCCCTTTCGTTTTGCTTCAGCGCAACGGCGCGCGTGCGATCAGCGCAGGCCGCCGTACGACGAACTCGGACGGCGCAGGCCGTCGATGCTCGCGCCGCCCGCGCCGGTGACGAACAGCAGCAGGAAACCGCCGGCGATCGAGATGTTCTTCCAGAAGTGGATCACCATCTCATGCTGGACCGCGGCGTCCGTCGCATCCCAGAAATTGTGCCCGACCATCGCGGTCGCTACCGTATAGAACGCCATCAGCAGCGCGAGCGGCTTCACCTTGTAGCCGACGATCAGCAGCAGGCCGCCAAGCCCCTCGATTGCGACGACGATCGGCGCGACGACCTGCGGATACGGCACGTTCAACCCATGCAGGTAACCGACGAAATCGCCGTAGCCGAGCAGCTTCATCACGCCGCCCCACAGGAACAACGCCGCCAGCGCCAGGCGTGCGAAAAAAATGACGCCGGAATCGACGGAACGCGTCATGCCTCTCTCCTCGTATGCAGTTCGGCCGGCCGCACGGGGCGCGCCCGTGAAGCTCGGGGGCCGCACGGCCCTGCTGGGCCTGCGGCAAATGGGCCAGCATAGAGGGTCTTTCGGCCGTGTCCAAGAAAAAGGTTGTAGCAAATCTTTACACGGCAGCGGTCGCGCGGCCCGCTTGCGGCGGCACGACAAAAGCGTTTAGCCCGCGTCGCTCAACAGCACGCCTTTCTTGAAGATGAAGCAGCCGTAACCGCGCAGTTCGCCGGTGACGATCACCGCATACGCCTGCTGCGCGCGCTCGTAGAACGCGAAACGCTCGACGCCAGTGAGCGGCACCGCACGCCCTTCCGCGCGGTCGATCTCCGCCTGCACCTCGCGCTGCACGGGCGGCACCGCAGCCGCGTCGCCGACGACTTCCATCCGCCATGCGGGTGTGTCGACGAACGTATCGAGCGGCAGCACGGACAGCACCGCACGCGCGACGCGTGCCGAATCGGCGCCGTCGATCCGCAGCGCGCGGCCGACCACCGTGTGCTCCGCGACGGATTCCGCCGGAAAATTCGCGTCGCAGATCGCAATTTCGTCACCGTGGCCCATCGCGCGCAGCGTGTGCAGGATGTCGGCGTGCAGCAGCGGGTCGAGATTCTTCAACATGTCGGCTTGTCTCCAGGATCAGGAATGAACGCATAAATTACCCGATCCCTGTCGCCGCCGGGCAGGTATCGCTCGCTTCACGACGCCGCGACGGGCATTTCGTCGATGAAACCCGTGACCGATGCGAGACGGCCCGACGCATCGACGGCGCCGAAGTCCGAGCCCTTCACGATCGCCGCGCCGTCGGGCGACACGAGCGCCCACGAGAACCGCAGATGCTGGCCGAACGCGTCGACGTCGGTCGTGCGGCGGAAGCGGTATGCGGGGAAACGCGCCTGCACGGCCGCGATCATCGTGTCGATGCCCGCGTGGCCGTCGCCGGCCATCAGCGGATCGCGATAGGTCGCATCGCTCGCGTAGGTCGCATCGATCAGAGCGCGGCGGCGCGCGACGTCGGGTTCGTTCCATGCGTCGAAGTAGCGGTCGATCAGGTCGGCGTGAGCGGACCGTGCGGATTGGGCGGTGTTCATGGCGAGGCTCCTTGTGTCGGTGAGGGAACGGTGTCGCGAACGTTTCGTGTCCGCGTGCCGCTATCGTCGCCGGCCTCGCGCGGGCGGTCGATTACGTGCGAGGTAAGGAATTCGTGCCGGCCGCGTACGACATGCATGCGCCGCATCGCGAGCCCGCCGCCACTGCAAAAACGGGCGCCCGAAAGCGCCCGCATCGTCTGCCGTCACCACCGCGCGCGTCAGGTCACCGGCGCCGGATTGAACAGCGTCAGCGCATTCGCGAGCTTCCATTGCTCGGCCCACGTGCGGCGCTTGCCGCTCGCGACGTCGAGCATCAGCCGGAACAGTTCCCAGCCCACGTCCTCGATCGTGGCCGCGCCGGTCGCGATCTGCCCGGCGTCGAGATCCATCAGGTCGTGCCAGCGGCGCGCGAGATCGCTGCGCGTCGCGACCTTGATCACCGGCACCTGCGCGAGGCCGTACGGCGTGCCGCGGCCGGTCGTGAAGACGTGCAGGTTCATCCCCGCCGCGAGCTGCAGCGTGCCGCAGATGAAGTCGCTCGCAGGCGTCGCAGCGTACAGCAGCCCCTTCTGCCGCGCGCGATCGCCGGGGCGCACGACGCCGGCGATCGGCGCGCTGCCCGATTTCACGATCGAACCCATCGCCTTCTCGACGATGTTCGACAGGCCGCCCTTCTTGTTGCCGGGCGTCGTGTTCGCGCTGCGGTCGACGCGGCCGCGCTGCAGGTAGCGGTCGTACCAGTCCATTTCGCGGATGATCTCGCGTGCAATATCCTCGTTCGCTGCGCGCGACGTGAGCTGCGCGACGCCGTCGCGCACTTCCGTCACCTCGGAGAACATGATCGTCGCGCCCGCGCGCACTAGCAGGTCGGCCGCGAAGCCGACGGCCGGGTTCGCGGTGAGCCCCGAGAACGCATCGCTGCCGCCGCACTGCACGCCGACGACGAGATCCGATGCGGGGCACGTCTCGCGGCGGCGGCGGTTCAGCCGCTCGAGATGCGATTCGGCCATCGTCACGATCGAGTCGATCATCGAGTTGAAGCCGACGTGCGCGGCGTCCTGCAGGCACACGACACCGCCGTTGTCGGTCGCGCCGTCGGCGGCCACCGGAATCGTGCCGGGCGGCAGCAGGCGCTCGGGCTGCAACTTCTCGCAGCCGAGGCTCACGGTCATCACCTCGCCGCCGAAGTTCGGGTTCAGGCTGATGTTGCGCAGCGTGCGGATCGGGATGTCGGCGTCGGGCGCATCGATCGCGACGCCGCAACCGTACGTGTGCTCGAGCCCGACCACGTCGTCGACGTTCGGGTAGCGCGGCAGCAGCTCGGCCTTGATCCGCTTCACCGCATGCTCGACGACGCCCGACACGCACTGCACGGTCGTCGTGATCGCGAGGATGTTGCGCGTGCCGACCGAGCCGTCGGCATTGCGGAAGCCCTCGAACGTATAGCCTTCGAGCGGCGCCAGCGGCGGCACGGCACGCGTCGCGAGCGGCAGGTCGTCGAGCCCCGGCGGCTCGGGCATGCGCATCGTGCGCTCGTTGACCCAGCTGCCGCGCCGCAGGTCGGTCAGCGCATAGCCGATCACCACGTTGTAGCGGACGATCGGGTCGCCGGCCGCGAGGTCGGCCAACGCGACCTTGTGCCCCTGCGGCACGCCTTCGCGCAGCGTCAGCCCGTCGGCGAACGTCGCGCCTTCGCGCAGGCCGCCGTCGTTGACGACGATCGCGACGTTGTCGTCCGGATGCACGCGGATGTAGAGAGGAGAAGCAGTCATCGGAATTTCCTGGAGGCGACCGGTCATATCGTTAGTCATCATACGACACTCGGCCTCAATCGGGGATTCTGCGTAAACCCTTATCCGGAAAGACCCTACTATCGAGCAGCCAGCAAACCGCTTGCGCCACCCTTTCCCTCGTTGTACGATGACATACAACGACATCGCCAATGTGGCTCGTATGCCGTTCCCGACGAACCCAGCACTCGCGCTAGACGGACGACCCAACCATGACTTCACCGCAAGAACTCAAACAAATCATTTCCCACGGCCTGCTGTCGTTTCCGCTGACCGACTTCGACGCCGACGGCAACTTCCGCCCGACCACCTATGCCGAGCGCCTCGAATGGCTGGCGCCGTATGGTGCGAGCGCGCTGTTCGCGGCCGGCGGCACCGGTGAATTCTTCTCGCTCACGCAGCGCGAGTATTCGGACGTGATCCGCGTCGCGACGGAAACCTGCAAGGGCAAGGTGCCGATCCTCGCCGGCGCGGGCGGCGCGACGCGCGTCGCGATCGAATATGCACAGGAAGCCGAGCGCCTCGGTGCGAGCGGCGTGCTGCTGATGCCGCATTACCTGACCGAAGCGAGCCAGGAAGGGATCGCCGACCACGTCGAACAGGTGTGCCGCGCGCTGAAGATCGGCGTCGTGGTGTACAACCGCGCGAATTCGAAGCTGAACGCCGACATGCTCGAGCGCCTTGCCGACCGTTGCCCGAACCTGATCGGCTTCAAGGACGGCGTCGGCGAAATCGAAAGCATGGTCACGATCCGCCGCCGCCTCGGCGACCGGTTCGCGTACCTCGGCGGCCTGCCGACGGCCGAAGTCTATGCCGCCGCGTACAAGGCGCTCGGCGTGCCGGTGTACTCGTCGGCCGTGTTCAACTTCATCCCGAAGACGGCGATGGAATTCTACGAAGCGATCGCGAAGGACGACCATGCGACGGTCGGCCGCCTGATCGACGATTTCTTCCTGCCGTACCTGAAGATCCGCAATCGCCGCGCGGGTTATGCGGTCAGCATCGTGAAGGCGGGCGCGAAGCTCGTCGGCCACGACGCGGGCCCCGTGCGCGCGCCGCTCGTCGACCTCACCGACGAAGAGGCGGCGGAGCTCGACGTGCTGATCAGGAAGATGGGCCCGCAGTAAGCGGGGGTGGCCGGCGCGGCGCCTGCATCGGCGCCGCGGCCGGCTCGCCGTTACGCAGTGCGCAACGTTTTTGTGTCGCGGCCGGTTTGTATCTGCCGCGGTCGTTTGTATCGGTAATCGTGCACGCTTCCGCCGCGATGCGTGCGGCGTCGCAGCGCTCCGCCCGACGCCACCCGCTTCGCGGGCCGGCCGCCTCCGTCACATCTGCGCGATGATCCCGACGATCCGGTAGCGCACGTTCCCCAGCTTGACCCGCGTTGCCTCGATCTGGTCCTGCGCGCCCGTACGCGCACGCGCCTTCGATTCGCCGTCGAGGATCTGCCCGAGCACATCGCGATCGACGACCGCGTCGAAGAACCGGCCGACCGTGATCGTCGCCGACTGCTTCGCGGTCGCGAGCTGGCTGTTCGCCTGCGTCAACGCTTCGGCGCGCAGGCCCTGGTCGCGTTCGTCGATGCTGCGCCGGTATTGGAGCGCGAACACGAGCGCTTCCATGTCCTGCCGGAAACGTCGGACGGCCTGCCCGAACATGAGCGAATGCGCGTCGGCGCCCGTGACGAGCCGCCCCTGGTTGATCGTCAGGTCGAATTCGCTGCCGCCCAGGTCCCGCTGGAATTCCAGCAGCGCGTTCGCGAGCACGCGCCCTTCGCTGTATTGGCCGATCTGGGTGCGCACGGATTTCGCGACGTCGCCGATCGCTTTCCACAATCCGGCCGCGAACAGGTGATCGCCACGCTTGTTGATGTTCATCGGAGGGTTCCCTCGTTGTCTTTTGTCGGTCTCTCAGGCTCGCCCACGGACCGTGCGGCCCGGGGCTTCGCTACTGTAGGAGAAATTCGGGCGACGCGGAAGACGGCAAGATCGACGACAGCCTGGCCCCCGGTGCCGCCGCTCACCCCGCCCGACCCACCGTGCTGCACCAACATGCCCCCGGTCATCTCCCCCTCAGCGCGAGGCATCACAATCGACATCAATCGGTGACATAATTGATGCACCTATCGTTTCGGAAGCCGATCATGCGCACCACCTTATCCCTGGACGACGCCCTGCTCGCCAAAGCGCAGCAGTTGACTGGCGTCACCGAAAAGTCGGCGCTGGTAAGAGAAGCACTGCGCGCGCTGATTGCCCGCGAAAGCGCACGACGGCTGGCTCGTCTCGGCGGCACCGAACCCGATCTCGAACCCGTGCCGCGCCGCCCGTCGGAGCCAGCATGATTCTTGTCGACACGTCCGTCTGGATCGATCACCTGCGAGCCGGTGATGCAGCGCTCACTACGCTGCTCGAAGCCGAGCGGGTATTGATCCATCCGTTCGTCGTCGGCGAGCTTTCGCTCGGCAGCCTGCGCGATCGCCAGACCGTGCTGGACGCGCTGCGCGACCTCCCCGCTGCCACCTCGGCAACCGACGACGAAGTTCAACGCATGATCGATGTCGTGCCGCTTGACGGACTCGGCATCGGTTACGTCGACGCGCATCTGCTCGCTTCAGTCAGACTGACCAGCGGCAGCAAGCTGTGGACACGCGACCGGCGCCTGCTGGCCGCAGCCGACCGCCTGCAGCTCGCCGCTCGCCCCGCCCACTGACCCGACGAGATCGACGGCACGAACACCCGCCATGCAAAAAAGCGGAAGCGGCCCACCGGCCACTTCCGCCTTTCTGTTTCCCTGCCCCGGCGCACCAACCACCGGGTATCGTGCCCTCAATCGATCCGCCCCGTCACTCCGCCTTCCCGTCCCGCAGACGCGGAATTGCGAGCGGATTGCTTTCCTGCAGCCCTTCGGGCAGCAGGTCGTCCGGGAAGTCCTGGTAGCACACGGGCCGCAGGAAGCGCTCGATCGCCGTCGCGCCGACCGACGTGACGGCGGGGTTCGACGTCGCGGGGAACGGCCCGCCGTGCACCATCGCATCGCACACCTCGACGCCGGTCGGGTAACCGTTGACGAGCAGGCGCCCGGCCTGGCGTTCGAGGATCGGCAGCAGCCGGCGCGCGAGCGGCTTGTCGTCGGCGTCCATCTGCAGCGTGGCCGTGAGTTGGCCTTCGAGTGCGTCGAGTACACGCGCGACTTCGTCGAGATCGCGGCAGCGCACGATCAGCGACGCCGGCCCGAACACCTCGTGGCTGAACGCCGGCTCGGCCAGGAACGCCTGCGCACCGACTTCATACAGCGCGCCGCCCGCCTGGCATTCGGTCTGCGCGGCCTCGCCCGCGCCGATTTCGCGCACGCCCGGCAGTTCGGCCAGCTTGCCGCGGCCGTTGCGATACGCATCGGCGATGCCGCGCGTGAGCATCACGCCGGCCGGCTTCTTCGCGAGCGCCTGCGCAGCGACGGTCTCGAAGCGGTCGAGGTCGGGGCCGTCGATCGCGAGCACGAGGCCGGGGTTCGTACAGAACTGGCCGACGCCGAGCGTCAGCGAATCGACGAAGCCCGTCGCGATCGCGTCGCCGCGCGCGGCGAGCGCGGCCGGGAACAGCACGACGGGATTGATGCTGCTCATTTCCGCGTAGACGGGAATCGGCTGCGGGCGCGCGTTCGCGAGCTGCACGAGCGCCATGCCGCCCTGCCGCGAACCGGTGAAGCCGACGGCCTGGATCGCCGGATGGCTGACGAGCGCCGCGCCGGTCACGCGGCCGGGGCCGATCAGCAGCGAGAACACGCCGGCCGGCATCCCGCATTTCGCAACGGCGGCGCGGATCGCGCGGCCGACCAGCTCGGACGTGCCGAGGTGCGCTTCGTGCGCCTTCACGATCACCGGGCAGCCGGCCGCGAGCGCCGACGCCGTATCGCCGCCGGCCACCGAGAACGCGAGCGGGAAGTTGCTCGCGCCGAACACGGCGACGGGCCCGAGCCCGACCTTCTGCAGCCGCAGGTCCGCGCGCGGCAGCGGCGTACGCGCGGGCTGCGCGGGATCGATCGATGCGGCGAGGAAGCGCCCGTCGCGCACGACGCGCGCGAACAACCGGAGCTGGCCGACGGTGCGGCCGCGCTCGCCCTGCAGCCGCGCGACGGGCAGGCCCGTTTCGGCGTGCGCGCGCTCGATCAGCGCGTCGCCGAGCGCGACGATTTCATCCGCGATCGCGTCGAGAAACGCCGCGCGGGCCGCGAGCGGCTGCGCGCGGTACGCATCGAACGCGTCGCGCGCGAGTTCGCACGCGCGGTCGACGTCGGCCTGCGTCGCGACACCGAACGCCGGCGCATCGATCGGTGCGCCCTTCGTCGGATCGAACGCGTGCAAGGGTCCGGCCGACCCGGCCACCGCTTCGGCGCCGATCAGCATCTCTCCAGTCAGTTGCATGGGGTGTGCTCCGTGGTTCGTTCGGGAATGGTCCGTCAATTGTATCTCAACAGATACGATGTCTGCCGACAGCATGGCAGCATTCTCACCGCCTGCGATGGCGTCGACGATACACCGGAAAGCCTTGTGCAGTCAGCATAAGCGCGTCTTTCCCACATTGTGATGACGATCCTCGAGGGAAAACCCGAAGTTTCTGAATTCGGGCTTTCTCAATAAACTTTCAGCCATGTCATACGACGACGTACATTTAAAGTGAACGACCACACCTCTCCCCGCGATCTTCCGATCGAACTCGCCGGCAGCGCGCGCCGGACCGCCGTGCGCTACTGGATCCTGGCGATGCTGTTCGTCGTCACGACGCTCAACTACGCGGACCGCGCGACGCTGTCGATCACCGGTACGCCGATCCGCAAGGCGTTCGGCATCGATCCGGTGACGATGGGCTATATCTTCTCGGCGTTCAGCTGGGCGTACGTGCTCGCGCAACTGCCGAGCGGCTGGCTGCTCGACCGCTTCGGCGCGCGGCGCGTGTATGCGGCGAGCATCTTCCTGTGGTCGGCGTTCACGCTGCTGCAGAGCACGATCGGCCTCGGCGGCAGCGCCGCGTTCGCGGTCGCCGCGCTGTTCGCGATGCGCTTCGCGGTCGGCATCGCCGAGGCGCCCGCGTTCCCCGCCAACGCGAAAGTCGTCGCGAGCTGGTTCCCGACCGCCGAGCGCGGCACGGCGTCGGCGATCTTCAACGCCGCGCAGTATTTCGCGGCCGTGGTGTTCTCGCCGCTGATGGCGTGGCTCACGCATGCGTACGGCTGGCACCACGTGTACCTGTGGCTCGGCCTCGCTGGCATTGCGCTTGCGTTCCTGTGGCTGCGCGTGATGAAGGATCCGGCCGACCATCCAGCGGTGAACCGCGCGGAGCTCGACCATATCGAGCAGGGCGGCGGCCTCGTGCGGTCGAAGTCGCGCGGCACCGGTCCGGCGTCCGAAGGCAGCCGCGTCGCCGGCTGGTACTACGTGCGCCAGCTGCTGTCGAACCGGATGCTGATCGGCGTCTATCTCGGCCAGTACTGCGTGAACGTGCTCACGTACTTCTTCCTCACGTGGTTCCCGATCTACCTCGTGCAGGCGCGCGGCATGTCGCTGCTGAAGGCCGGTTTCATGACGTCGCTGCCCGCGATCTGCGGGTTCCTCGGCGGCGTGCTCGGCGGCATGCTGTCGGACGCGCTGATCCGCCGCGGCGTGTCGCTGACGCTCGCGCGCAAGATCCCGATCGTCGGCGGGATGCTGCTGTCGATGGTCATCATCGGCTGCAATTACGTCGACAGCGAAGCGCTCGTGATCGCGCTGATGGCCGTGTCGTTCTTCGGCAAGGGGATCGGCTCGCTCGGCTGGGCCGTGGTCGCGGATACCGCGCCGAAGGAAGCGATCGGCCTGTCGGGCAGCCTGTTCAACATGTTCGGCAACACGGCCGGCATCGTCGCGCCGATCGCGATCGGCTACCTGGTCGGCGCGAGCGGCTCGTTCAACGGCGCGCTCGTGTTCGTCGGGCTGAACGCGCTCGTCACGGTGTTCAGCTATCTCGTGATCGTGAAGGACATCAGGCGCGTCGAGCTGCGTCATCGCGACGCTTGAGCTTCGGCGGAAAATTTCGGCGCAAAAGGATGGAAGACGACGGCGGCCGCGTAAAAGCGGCCGCCGTTCTTGCGTCAGGTCGCGGAATGCACGACGCGCAGCATGTCGTGCACGCCGGATGTCATCAGCGCGAGGAACGCGAGCAGGCCGACATAGCAGAGCGCGTACGTCGTCTTCGTCTCGATCGACGTCGCGTAGTACACGCGGTTCTCCGGCGCGTCGGGATCGTAGCGCCACGCGCGCTTCAGTTGCGGCAGCGCGAGGATCGCCATCACGATCAGCAGCGGGCTCGGCCGATACACGAACAGCGCGATCAGCACCGGCACGCCCGCGAACCAGATGCGCGGCGACAGCACCGCGGTAATCCGCCCGCCATCGAACGGCGACAGCGGAATCATGTTGAACAGGTTCAGGAAGAAGCCCGTGTACGACAGCGCGAGCAGCAGGTTGCTGTCGTAGTGGCGTGCAGCCGCGTAGCAGGCCAGCGCGCCGAGCGTGCCGACGAACGGCCCGGCGAGCCCGACGTACGCTTCGGTTTCCGCGTCGTGCGGCATCTCCTTCAGCTGGATCCATGCGCCGACGAACGGGATGAACGTCGGCAGCCCGACGTCGAGCCCGCGCCGCTGCGCGGCCAGGTAGTGGCCGGCCTCGTGCACCAGCAGCAGCGCGACGAAACCGGCCGCGAACCGCCAGCCGTAGAACAGCGCGTAGACCGCGATCGACGCCAGCATGGTGCCCGCCGAAACGAGCACCTTGCCGAGCTTGAGGCCGCCGAAGATCAGCAGCAACAGCTTCGTCATTCCTTGCGCTCCGTGCCGGTTGCGTCGGGCGCATCGGCGACGGCCGGCACCACGGCCGCCTTCGGCTTGCGCCCGAAGAAGCGCTTCAGCGCCGCGCCGCCGGCCAGCAGCGCGACCGCGCCGATCTTGAAGAACTTCACCGCGAATGCGCCGATCAGCGCGAGCAGGCCGAGCTTCTTCGCGCCGACGCCGACGATCAGCGCCGCGAGGCCGTACTCCGCGACATGGTCGGTCGACTTGTTGAAATCGGCATAGCGCTTGCCGTCGTTGAAGCTGATGTTCGACAGCAGGCCGTCGGCCGACGCCTTGTACTTCGGCAGATCGGCCAGCGTCGACGCCATCGTCAGCGACAGGTAGCCGTCGCGGCCGAGCACGAGCGTCCGGTAGTTCACGCCGTCGTTCGCAGCGTTCGGGGCCGCACCCTTGTCACGGATGATCGCGGACCACACGAGCCGGTGCGTGGCCGCGTCGTACGCGGGCGCTTTTGCCCAGCCGACCACCTCGGTTTCGGGCAGGCCGCGTTCCTTGCGTGCCGGGTTGTTTTCCTCGGTGCCGGCCTGCAGGTTCTTCAGCAGTTCGTCGGGCTTCCAGTCCTTCGCGTCGTCGTCGCGGATGTAGCCGCTCGGCTCGAACGACACGACCGAAATCCAGTCGGCGTCGGGATCGTCGGGCAGCACGAGGCCGACCAGCTTCGATTCGTCGATCGAGTTGCCCATCGAACGCAGGTAGCGGCCGGCTTCGGCGGCCGGCACGAACGACTCGCCGGCCTTCAGCTTCAGCACGGCTTCGTGCTTCACGTCGATGTCGGTCGGCCCTTTGACGACGGCCTCGTTGGCGGCCGCGGCGGCGGCCCTCATTTCCACCTGCGCAGCTTCGGTCTGCGCATGGCCGCTGGTCGCGGCGAGTGCGAGCGTCGCCACGCAGGCGAGCCGCACGGCAAGCGTTTTCATTTTCATTGTTGGATTCCCCTGGAATGCCTTGTTGTAAACGTGCGCGGAACCGGCCCATGCATTGTCGTCGCGGGTCCGGAATCGCCTCTCAGGTGGCACGGAAGCTATGGTAACGCAGCGCCGGGGGCGCCCGGGGAGCCGCATGCGCAACGGGCCGTCGACCGCTGAAGCCAGCGGTCGGCGACGCGGGTCGGACCGGAATGCTTACCTTGCAGGTAATACCCGGCGCGTACAGGATTGCCTATCATCTGCGCATGAACCCGACCGCCACCCTCTCCTCGCCCTCCCCGTCCGCCGGCCGCGCGTCCGGCATCGGCCCGCTGCTGCGCACGTGGCGCCAGCGTCGGCGCCTGAGCCAGATGGCGCTCGCGCTCGACG
Organism: Burkholderia sp. NFPP32; assembly: GCF_900119325.1. Taxonomy (NCBI): domain Bacteria; kingdom Pseudomonadati; phylum Pseudomonadota; class Betaproteobacteria; order Burkholderiales; family Burkholderiaceae; genus Burkholderia; species Burkholderia sp. NFPP32. Next base: position 30,608 of record NZ_FPJP01000022.1, read on the forward strand.
CGGAAGTCTCGGCGCGCCATCTGAGCTTCGTCGAATCGGGTCGCGCGCAGCCAAGCCGCGAGATGGTGCTGCATCTCGCGGAACGGCTCGACGTGCCGCTGCGTGAGCGCAATGCGCTGCTGGTTGCGGCCGGCTTTGCACCGCTCTTTCGCGAGCGGCCGTTCTCGGATCCGCAGTTGGACGCCGCACGCCATGCGGTCGAAGCCGTGCTGCGCGGCCATGAGCCGTACCCGGCGCTCGCGGTCGACCGCCACTGGACGCTGCTCGCCGCGAACCGGATGCTCGGCGCGCTGGTCGCGCAGGCCGATCCGTCGCTGCTGCAGCCGCCCGTCAACGTGCTGCGGCTGAGCCTGCATCCGGACGGCCTCGCGTCGCAGATCGTCAACTGGCACGAATGGCGCGCGCACATCCTGCATCGGCTGCAGCGGCAGATCGATGCAAGCGGCGACCGCACGCTGCATGCGCTGCGCGACGAGCTTGCCGCGTATCCGGCGCCGGCCGGCCAACCCGACGACGCGCACGCGCACACCGACTTCGCTGATATTGCCGTGCCGCTGCGGCTGCGCACAGCGGGCGGCGAGCTGACGTTCTTCAGTACGACGACCGTGTTCGGCACGCCGGTCGACGTGACGCTGTCGGAACTCGCGATCGAGGCGTTCTTTCCGGCGAATCCGGAAACGGTGGACGCGATGCGGAAGCTGGCGGACGCGTTGGCGGTGTAGTAGCAAGCGCGCAGCGGAGATTGACGGAAGCCGACGCCCGAACGCCCGCTTCCGCGCTCAGGACCGGTATGCCGGCGGTCGGCGCAACCATCAAGACGACGCACTTTCCCCAAAGCATAGAGATCGGGCGCCATGGCAAACATGGGCGCTGGCGAGTCCTATCAAAATGCGTCGTCGCATCTCAATGCTGCAGATCCGGGACGCGTCCGCGTTCCGGAAAACGTCAAATGTAGCGGCCCCCGTGCCATTTCCCCTTGGACTCACTCCGCCGAATGTCAAATTTGTTTAGTACATCTTTTCAATTGGACTGTATTCGAACAAAGGCTTCGGCAAAAAAGATCGCGAATGCACTGCGATCGGGAAATCGTGAGAACGACAAGCGAGCCACAACACAATTTTTATATCGAGCCTAGGAAAAACATGAGCAAGATGCATCGAGGGTTGGGGAATCCGGCACTGCGCGCGCCGGCGAAGTCGAAAGCAGCGCTGGCCATCGCCGTGAGCGCAGCGGTTGTCGCATTCGCGGCTTCCGCACCCGCGCGCGCCGACTATGTGCAGAACGGGACGTCGACCGAAACGTCGGCCGGCTGTGTCGGCAACATCGCCATCTCGGGAAGCGGCACGTATCCGGCCGCTGCAACGGGCTGCGACAACGTGGCGATCGGCACTGCGGCAGTCGCGAATTCGGGCTCGTCGACCGGAGCCTATAGCGAAACCGTCGCGATCGGCCGCATGGCGGCCGCGACCGGTACGTTTGCGACGGCCGTCGGCGGAAATGCCGTGGCAACCGGCGACCAGGCGACGGCGATGGGCACGGCCGCAAGCGCGGTCGGAACCCAGGCGACGGCAGTCGGCAACGGAGCCATCGCGAACGGCACGACAGCATCCGCCTTCGGCCAGGGCGCGTTCGCCGTCGACCAGTCGACGGCGGTCGGGCAAAGCGCCAGCGCCACCACGACATTCTCCACGGCCGTGGGCAAGGGCAGCATTGCGGCCGGCGGTACGTCGCTCGGCTTTCAGGCAAACGCCGGCGCGAACGATGCGGTAGCGCTCGGCGTCGACAGTTCGGCCTCTGCTGTCGGGAGCATCGCCATTGCGCGTGCGACGGCATCCGCAGTGAATGCGGTCGCGATCGGCGAAGGCGCGAACGCCGCCGATGCGAATTCCGTCGCACTGGGCTCGAACGCGTCTACGCGCGCTTTCACGACCGTCAACAGCGTGACGCTCAACGGCGTCAGCTACGGCGGCTTCGCGGGCACGCCCGTGGGTGTGGTCAGCGTCGGCAGCGCGGGCGCCGAGCGTCAGATCGTGAACGTCGCGGCCGGCGCGATCAGCGCGACCAGCACGGATGCAGTCAACGGCTCGCAGCTCTTCTCGATCGCAAATCAAGTGTCGACGTTGACGGCGGACCTCGCCAGCCTCACGACGACCGTCGGCAAGATCTCGTCGAGCGTCCCGAGCGGCACGGTCGCCGATGGCACGGGAACCGCCATCGGCAGGAACACCGTTGTCAGCGTGCCGAACGGCACGGCGGTCGGCAACGGCGCGAACGTGTCCGGCGACAACGGCACGGGCGTCGGCGTCAATTCGACCGTCACGGCGACGAACGGAACCGCCATCGGCACGAATTCGAAAGTCACCGCGTCAAACGGAACGGCCATCGGCACCGGCTCGAATGTATCGGGCACGGATTCGACAGCCATCGGCACGAACAGCCGGGCCACCGCGAACAATGCGGTGGCGCTGGGCGCGAATTCGGTCGCCGACCGGGACAACACGGTATCGATCGGTTCGCCCGGTGCCGAACGTCAGTTGACCAACGTGGCCGACGGCACCGCGCCGACGGACGGCGTCAACGTGCGTCAGTTGAACGGCGCAATCAATTCGGTTCGCGAAGAAATGTCGAAGTATCGCAAGGACGCGAATGCCGGCACGGCAAGCGCGATTGCAATGGCAAACCTGCCGCAGGCAGTGCTGCCCGGCGAGAAGGTGGTCGCGCTCGGCGGCGGCACGTATGGCGGCCAAAGCGCAATGGCGGTCGGCCTTTCCGTCGCCACGGCGAAATGGCTGGTCAAAGGCTCGGTGACGACGGCCGTGTCGGGCCATGGCTCGTTCGGCGCGGGCGCCGGCGTCGGCTACCGCTGGTAATCCAGCTGCAGCGGCAACGCGTCGGGAGCTGTTTCCCGACGCCCGCAGGCCGGCCATCGGCGCCCATGCGCCGACGACATGACGGCGTGGCCCGTGCGGCCCGCCGTCATGTCACGTATACAACGACGCCGGCGGCAATTCTCCCGTCAGCGCGAACCGGCCGACATCGCGCAGCCGATAGTCGAGCGGATCGTGCAGCGTATGCGTGCGCGCATTCCGCCAGAAGCGGTCGAGGCCGAGCGACGCAGCCGTCGCACGCGCACCGCATGCGTCGAACAGCGCCTCGCCGTTGTCGAGCGCCGCGCGCTGCGCGACGATCTTCGCGTCCGATACCGCAAGCGCCACCTCCGCTCGCTCGTCCGCCGTCAGCGCATCGTGCCGCGCCCACGCGTGCTGCAACGCGCCGGCCGCGCGATCGGCCAGCGCCGCCGCGGCAACGGCCCGCACGCGCATGTCGCCGAAGCGCTGCAGCGTGTACGGATCGTCGCTCGCCTGCGCGGCGTCCGAGTGAATCCACGGCCGGCCATGCTTCAGCACATAATCGCGTGCCTCGACCAGCGCGCCTTCCGCGAGCCCGACGAACAGGTTTGTCAGCACGAGCTGCGACACGAGCGTGCGCAGCGTCGCGCGCGGCGTCGGCGGCGCCTCGGAACGGTGGAGCACCTCGTCCGGCGCGAGCGTCACGCCGTCGAAGCGCACGCTGCCGCTGTCGGTCTGGCGCTGGCCGATCGGGTCCCAGTCGTCGTTGACCGTGATACCCGGGCGATCGGTCGGCACCACGCCGAACACGGTGCGGCCGGTTTCCGGATCGTGCGCGGACACCGTCATCCGCTGCGAGCCGCGCGTGCCCGAACAGAAGCCCTTCACGCCGTCGAGCCGGTAGCCGCCGTCCGGCGTCGCGGTGGCCACCAGCCGCGTGTCGAGCGGATTGACCGCATTGCCCCACCACCAGCGCTGCTCGACCGTGCCGCGCAGATAACGTTCGCGCTGCGCGGCGCTGCCCCACACGTCGACGCTCACCACCTGCAGGCACTGGAACCCGACGAGATGCGCAAGCGCACTGTCGACGCGCGCGATCTGGCGGATCGCGTCGTAGATCGCGGGCCACGCGGCTTCCTGCCCACCGAACGCGCGCGGCACCGCGAGCGTCAGCAGGCCCGCGTCGGCGAGCCACTGTTTCTCCTGCGCCGCGTGACCGCCCGCGCGGTCGCGGGCGGCGGCGGTTGCACGCAGTGCGTCGATCGCGCGCGCAAGTGCGGCCGGATCGATTGCCGAGACATCCGTTGCCGCGGCGAGCGTCGCCGGGCCGCGTGGATCATTCATGCGACGGCTTCCTGTTCCTGGGTCGAGACGGCTTCCGACAACGGCACGAGTTTCCCGAGTTCGCGCCTGCCGGTCAACCGCGACAGGATCTCGCGCCGCCAGTCGTCGTAGATCGCGCGGTAGTCGGCGATATCCGCGCCGAACACGTGCGCGGTATGCGCATACTCGTCGTGCAGATAACCGTCGAGCCGCGCCTGCGTTTCCTCGTCGGCCGCGATCACGCGATCGATCAGCGCTTCGCGCTCGGCGGCCGGCAGCGCCTTCAACGTATCGAACCACCACTGGACGATCTGCACGCGATGCCACTCCTCGTCCGGCCGGATCCGGTTCTCGCCGTGCTCGCGCATCGCGCCGTCGCCGATGCGGCCGGTCTTGCGCTGGATCCACAGCTTCGCGAGGATGTGCAGCTCGTAATGCCATTCGAACGCGAGAAAGCCCGCGACGTCGCGCACCGCGATATCGCCGATGCGCGCCCAGTGCGCGGCGACGAGCCGGTCGACTTCCGGCAACGGATCGCGCCCCGTGAGTTCGCTCACGCGCTCGCGGCCGATCACCGCGTGCGCGCCGTCGTCGCCGAGCTGGCGCGACAGGATCAGCTGGAAATGCGGATCGTCGCGGAACAGCGTGTCGATCGCCTTCGCGACGACCTGCACGATGAACAGGTCGTGCGACGCCATCTTCGTGTAGTAGTCGGCGACGGCGGCCAGTTCGTCCGCGTTGCGCGGTTCGCGCGGCGGCGTGGCCAGCTTGGCCGGGAAGCCGGGACGATGGCGTCGCGCCACGTCGAGAAACAGCGCTTCCTCGAATTCTCCGTTCCATTCGCGCGGCGCGCCGATGGGCAAGGTCATAGGTATTGTTCTCTCAGGATCATGAATGAAACGAGCGGACGCTTGTGGCGTCGCTCAGGTGCGCCGGGTCACACGTCGGACCAGGCGGTCGCCCGTGATTTGCACGGCCGAGACGAGCGCGATCAGGATCACGATCACGGTCGCCATGACGGTGGTGTCGAAACGCTGGTAGCCGTAGCGGATCGCGAGATCGCCAAGCCCGCCCGCACCGACGGCGCCCGCCATCGCGGTCGAGCCGATCAGCGCGACGACGGTGATCGTGAAGCCGCCGAGCATGCCGGGCAGCGCCTCGGGCAGCAGCACGTGCCACACGATGTGGCGGCGCTTCGCGCCCATCGCGAGCGCGGCTTCGATCAGCCCGCGATCGACCTCGCGCAGGCTCACTTCGGCGATCCGCGCGAAGAACGGGATCGCGGCGATCGACAGCGGCACGACGGCCGCCCATACGCCGATCGTCGTGCCGATCAGCACGCGCGTGAACGGCAGCAGCGCGACGAGCAGGATGATGAACGGCGTCGAGCGGAACACGTTGACGAGCGCGCCGAGCACCGCGTTCACGCCGCGCCGCGCGTAGATGCCGCCGGGCGCGGTCGTCACGAGGATCACCGCGAGCGGAATGCCGATCAGCGCCGCGATCGCGGCCGACGCGGCGACCATCGACAGCGTGTCGCGGATCGCGTCGAGCAGTTCGGGCCACCAGAGCTCAAACATAGCCGAGCACCTCCGCGTGATTCGCATGGCGGCGCGCGCGTTCGAGCAGCGCGGCAACCGCGCCGCCGCGTGCCGACGACTGGCCGGCGTCATCCGCCCGCGGCGTGGCCGCGATCACGAGCCGCCCCTGCGCATGCCCCTGGATGCGCTCGATCCCGCCGTGCAGGAAACGCACCGAGCCGCCGAGCGCCGCCGCGAGCGCGCCGACGTCCGGCTCGCCGTCGCTCTCGCCCGTATAACGAACGTCGAGCACGACCTGCGCGCCGTCCGGCAACGCGGCCTGCTCGGGCAACGGCTGCACGCGCGCGGCCAGTTCAGCCGGCAGGTCGTGCACCAGCGTGCTGAGCAGCGCGCGCGTCGCGCCGTGGCGCGGATCGCCGAACACGCGCCACACCGGGCCCGTTTCGACGACTTCGCCCTGTTCGATCACCGCGACCGTGTCGCACACCGCGCGGATCACCTCCATCTCGTGCGTGATCAGCACGATCGTCAACCCGAGGCGGCGGTTGATGTCGGCGAGCAGCGCGAGGATCGACTGCGTCGTCTCGGGGTCGAGCGCCGACGTCGCCTCGTCGCACAACAGCACCTCGGGATCGTGTACGAGCGCGCGCGCGATTCCGACGCGCTGCTTCTGCCCGCCCGACAGGCTCGCCGGATACGCGTCGCGCTTCGCGGTCAGCCCGACGAGTTCGAGCAGCGCGTCGACCTTGCGCACGCGCTCGGCCTTCGGCACGCCGGCGATCTTCAGCGGCAGCGCGACGTTCTCGAATACCGTCTTCGCGGACAGCAGGTTGAAATGCTGGAACACCATGCCGGTGCGGCGGCGCAATGCGACGAGCCCGTCCTCGTCGAGCGCGCCGACGTCGATGCCCTGCACGCGCACGCGGCCCGAGCTCGGCCGTTCGAGGCCGTTCAGGAGCCGCAGCAGCGTCGACTTCCCGGCGCCGCTGCGGCCGATGATCCCGAACACCTCGCCGCGCCGCACGTCGAGCGTCACGTCGCGCAGCGCGGCGGCCTGGCCGCGCGGCGTCGCGAACACCTTGCCGACCTGCTCCAGCGACACGGCAACGCCGCCAGCCTGCGCGGCCGCCGCTTCATGCGTCGCGGAAGCAGCGCCTGCGCGCGCGGCCGATGCGTCGATGAAACCCAGCGTATCGAACAATTGCGTCATCGCTTCGCTCCGTCACGTTCAGGCGTGCGCGGGATGCGCGGGTTCGGGCGCGGCGGCCGGCCGATGCTGCGCGCCGGTGTGCCATGCAGGCAGGCGTGCGCCCGCGCCGAACAGCTTCTCGCGCAGCGTCGGCGCGGGATCGTAGTCTTCCTTGTAAGCGCCGCGGTTCTGCAGCTCGGGCACCACCCAGTCGACGAAATCCTCGAACGACTCGGGCATCACGGTGCGCGTCAGGTTGAAGCCGTCGATGCCCGTCTCGTCGATCCACGACTGCAGCTCGTCCGCGACCTGCGACGGCGAACCGACGATCGGCGCGTAGCGGCCGCCGAGCGACATCTGTTCGAGCATCCGGCGCACGGTCCACGTGCCGGTCGTGCTCTTGCGCGAGATCGCGTCGACGGCCGACTGGATCGAATCGGTCTTCACGTACGAGATCGGTTCGTCGAGGCCGTACTTCGCGAAGTCGATGCCGGTCGAGCTCGCGAAATGCGCGAGGCCGGCTTCGGGGCTCGCGTAGCGCCGGTATTCGTCGAATTTCTCGCGCGCGAGCCGCTCGGTCTCGGCCGTCACGACGCTCACGCCCGCGAAGATCCGGATCGACGCCGGGTCGCGCCCCTGCCGCGCGGCGGCCGCGCGGATGTCGAGCGCCGCCGCACGCGCGGCGGCCTTGCTCTGCCCGTTCACGAACACGCATTCCGCGTGCCGGCCCGCGAACTCGACGCCGCGCGCGGACGAACCGGCCTGGTACAGCACCGGCGTGCGCTGCAGCGACGGCTCGCTCAGGTGGATCGCGTCGACCGAATAGAACGGCCCGTCGTGCTTCACGCGCCGCACCTTGCCCGGCTGCGCGAACACGCGCGCCTGGGCATCGCGGATCACCGCGTCGTCGTCCCAGCTCTGTTCCCACAGCTTGTAGACGACGTCCATGTAGTCGTCCGCGCGCTCGTAGCGGTCGTCGTGGCCGACCTGCTGCGCGAGGCCCATCCCGCGCGCGGCGCTGTCGAGATAACCGGTGACGATGTTCCAGCCGACGCGCCCCTTCGTCAGGTGGTCGAGCGTCGACATGCGGCGCGCGAACAGGTAAGGCGGCTCGTAGGTCAGGTTCGCGGTCACGCCGAAGCCGAGATGCCGCGTGACCTGCGCCATCGCGGGCACGAGCAGCAGCGGATCGTTGACGGGCACCTGCACCGATTCGCGCAGCGCGGCGTCGGGGCCGCCGCCGAACACGTCGTACACGCCGACGATGTCCGCGAGAAAGATCCCGTCGAACTTGCCGCGTTCGAGCGTCTTCGCGAGATCGGCCCAGTAGTCGAGATCGGTGTAGTGCGCGGAGCGGTCGCGCGGATGCGTCCACAACCCGTGATTGATGTGCCCGACGCAGTTCATGTTGAACGCGTTGAGCAGGATCTTCTTCCGGTTCGCCGTCGTCATGTCAGCCTCCGTCACCACGCGATCGCGTACAGCGAGCCGAACGCGTTGTCGAGCGCCTTGCGCACGGCCGGCGAGTGCTGGTAGATCGCGATGAACTTGCGGATGCGCGGGTCATTCACGCTGTCGGGCCGCACGACCCACTGGATCGCGAAGATCTTGTTCTCGGTGCCGTCGAACAGCAGCGCGCTGTTCGGGTCGGTCGTGCCGGCAAGCTTGATGAAGCTCGGATAGCCCTGCGCGAGATCGACGTCGTCGAGCGAACGCGCGAGCTGCGATGCTTCGAGCGGAATGATCTTCAGGTGCTTCGGGTTGGACACGATGTCGTGCGTCGTCGCGCGGTAGTCGGCGCCCGGCTTCAGCGTGATCAGCCCCGCGCGCTGCAGCAGCAACAGCCCGCGTCCGCCGTTCACCGGATCGTTCGCGATCGCGACGCGCGCGCCGTCCTTCAGCTCGGCAAAGCTTTTCACCTTCTTCGAATAGAGGCCGATCTTCATGATCGTGCCGGGCGCGATCGACACGAAGTTGTAGCCGCCCTGTTTGTTCGCGTTCTCGAGAAACGGGATGTGCTGGAAGTAGTTGACGTCGATGTCCTTGTTCGCGAGCGCCGCGTTCGGCGTATTCCAGTCGGTGAACTCGACGATCTTCACGTCGAGCCCCTGCGCCTTCGCCTCCTTCGCGGCGATCTTCAGCGCTTCGATCTGCGGGCTGGTCGAGATGCCGACCTTCAGCGGCGCGGTGTCGGCGCGTGCGCCGTTCGGCAGCCCGACGCCGAACAACCCGGCGAGCAGCACGGCCGCCAGCAGGCGGGCCGGCCGCGCGAAGCGGCCGGAGGAAAAGCGGGCGGAAAAAACGGCATGCAGCATGGAAACCACTCTCCTGTCCAAAGACGGTATCGACGGATGAGCGACGCCGCGGCGAACGCGCGGGCGTTCTCCGGACAGTCGTCGTCGCATCGGAAAAGGATCAGCCGATGATAGAGAGCGGCGAGGGGGCGGTCTACGAAGCGATTGTGCGAAGAAAATCTCGCGCGGCGATATGGCGGTCGATCGGGCGCGGCCGGGGGCCCGGCCGGCCATCCGGCCGAAATCTCGGCCTGCCCGCCGCACGAATTCCGAAATCTCGGAACGGCCTTCGCGCCGCCCTTTCCGCAGACGATACAAATCCCTTATGAATCAACGATCTGCAAACAAGCCGACAGGCCGACACCTTGGCACGGAGGTTGCGTAATAGTCGGCACACGATGCCGCGAAGCAAAGCAGGCATTCCAACATCAGGAGACACGTCTTGCAGACCTCTATCCATACCCCGTCCCATCCCGAGCCGATTGCCGAAGCCGGCCCCGCCACGCGCGCACGCTTCTGGCCGGAAGGCTGGTGGAAGCTGATGGAAATCCGCATCGGCATCATCCCGCTGCCGGTCTACGTGATCCTGTTCGGGTTGATCGTCGGCTTCGCGGTGACGGGCAAGGTGCCCGGCGAAATCTCGATGGCGATCGCCGTGCTCGCGTTCTTCGGCTTCACGTGCGCCGAACTCGGCAAGCGCCTGCCGCTGCTGCGCAACATCGGCGCGGCCGCGATTTTCGCGACCTTCGTGCCGTCGGCGCTCACGTACTACCACCTGCTGCCGAAGCCGGTGCTGAACCTGACGGTCGAATTCACGAAGTCGACCAACTTCCTGTACCTGTTCATTGCGTCGATCATCGTCGGCAGCATCCTGAGCATGGACCGCCGCGTGCTGATCCAGGGCTTCTTGAAGATCTTCATCCCGCTCGCCGTCGGCTCGGTCGCCGCGGCGATCGTCGGCACGGCGGTGGGCACCGCGCTCGGCCTCGGCGCGCGCCACACGCTGCTGTACATCGTCGTGCCGATCATGGCCGGCGGCGTCGGCGAAGGCGCGATTCCGCTGTCGATCGGCTATTCGGAACTGATGCACCTGCCGCAGGGCGAGATGTTCGCGATGGTGCTGCCGCCGGTGATGCTCGGCAGCCTGACCGCGATCATCCTGTCGGGCGCGCTCGACATGCTCGGCAAGCGCCTGCCGCACCTGACGGGCAACGGCCGCCTGCAGGTCGGCGAAACCGGCGACATGACGCCGGAAAACGAAGAAATCCGCGGCCACGTCGACGTCACGCACATCGCGGGCGCCGGCATCACGGCGATCACGCTGTACCTCGTCGGCCTGATGGCACACAAGCTGTTCGGCCTGCCCGCGCCGGTCGCGATGCTGTTCCTCGCGGTGCTCGTGAAGCTCGCGCGCGCGGTGTCGCCGCCGCTGCAGGAAGGCGCGTTCGTCGTCTACAAGTTCTTTTCGACCGCCGTCACGTATCCGCTGCTGTTCGCGATCGGCGTCGCGATGACGCCGTGGGACAAGCTGACCGCCGCATTCACGATCGTCAACGTCGTGACGATCGTGTCGACCGTCGCGACGCTGATGGGCACCGGTTTCGTGGTCGGCCGCCTGATGAAGATGTACCCTATCGACACCGCAATCGTGAACGCGTGCCATAGCGGGCAAGGCGGCACCGGCGACGTCGCGATCCTGACCGCCGCGAACCGGATGCAGCTGATGCCGTTCGCGCAGATCGCGACGCGCATCGGCGGCGCGATCGTCGTCACGGTGACGCTGATCCTGGTCGCGCACTTCGGGTGACGCTCCGCCGCGCGCCTCGTCGCGCCGGCTGCTTCGCACGCGCCGCCGCCGGCTTTGCCGGCGCGCGGCGCGCGTCGTTGCGGCGACGCGGTTGCTGACGACCGGTTGCGGGCTTCGATGAGGGCGAACGTGCAGAAGAGCTTCAAGGGAATCCCGTGGTGGGGCTGGGCGTCGGCGGCCGTGCTGTATGTCGGCGTGGCGGGCGCGGCCGTCGATTTCGCATGGGAACGCGCGATCGACGCGCTCGAGGAAACCGGCGCGCACCGGCTCGACCTGTATGCGTCGAGCCTGAAGAGCGAGCTCGGCCGCTTCGAGATCCTGCCCGGCCTGGTCGCGCGGCAGGACGGCGTGCGTGCGATGCTGAAGGCCGCGCCGCACGACGCGCCCGACCTCGTGCACAAGGTGAACACGTACCTCGAAGCCGTGAACCGCGACGCGGGCAGCGGCGCGGTCGACGTGATCGACCTGCAGGGCGAAGTGATCGCCGCCAGCAACTGGAACGAGACGATCAGCTTCGTCGGCACCAACGTGTCGTACCGGCCGTACTTCAAGGACGCGCTCGCGCGCGGCAGCGGCCGCTTCTTCGGCATCGGCACCAACACGGGCGTGCCGGGCGTCTACTTCGCCAGCGCGGTGCGCGACGACGGCGTGCCGATCGGCGTGGCCGCCGTGAAGATCAGCGTCGATTCGCTCGAATCGGCATGGCGCGCGCCGGGTGTCGCCGCGATGGTCGTCGACAGCAACGGCGTGGTCGTGATTTCGACCGAACCCGCATGGAAATTCACCGCGCTGCGCCCGATCACCGCGCAGCAGCAGCACGACATCCAGGCGTCGCGCCAATACGCGGGCCGTACCGTCGACGCGCTGCCGTACCGCCACATCGGCGAGCGCAGCGCGGCCGCGTGGCTCGGCGCGTTCCCCGATCCGCGCCGCGCCGGCCGCAGCACGCGCTATCTGGTGATGTCGCGGCCCGCGCCGCAGGCCGGCGATTCGCTGATGGTGCTGCTCGACGTCGCGGGCGCGCGGCGCCAGCAGCAGACGGCGTTCGTGTTCGTCACGGGCGCGTTCCTGATCGCCGCGCTGCTGGCCGGCTACGCGATCCAGCGCCGCCGGGCAATCGTCGCGCGGCTGAGCGCACAGGATGCGCTGCGCCGCGCGAACGACCGGCTCGAACTGACCGTCGCGCAGCGCACGGCCGCGCTGACGGCCGCGAACGAGCGGATGCAGCGCGAGATCGACGAGCGCGAGCGCACCGAGCAGCGGCTGCGCGATTCGCAGCAGGAAGTCGTGCACGCGGGCAAGCTCGCGGTGCTCGGGCAGATGGCCGCCGGCCTCACGCACGAGCTGAACCAGCCGCTCGTCGCGATCCGCACGCTGTGCGACAACGCGCGCACGTTCTTCGCGCGCGGCCAGCCGGCGCAGGCGGATGCCAATCTCGAACGGATCGGCAAGCTCGTCGACAGCATGGCCGTGCTCACCGGCGAGCTGAAAACCTTCGCGCGCAAGCCCGACGTCGAGCGCGTCGCGGTGTCGCTGAACGAGGCCGTCGCGCATGCGCGGCTCATCTACGACGCGCGAATCCGCGACGAAGGCGTGCGGCTCGACGTGAACATCGCGCCCGGCACGGCGGTGTCCGCTGAATCGAGCCAGTTGCAGCAGGTGATCGTGAACCTGCTCGGCAACGCGCTCGACGCGGTGCACGACGCGCCCGTGCGCCGCATCGTCATCGAGGCGGCCGAGCCGGACGAAGCCGGCCGCGTGCGCTTCACGATCGCCGACAGCGGCGCCGGCATCGCGCCCGACGTGCTGCCGCACCTGTTCGAGCCGTTCGTCACGACCAAGCCGCGCGGCCAGGGCCTCGGGCTCGGCCTCGCGATCACGTCGCGCATCGTCGAGGCGTTCGGCGCGAAGATCGCCGCGACGAACCGCGTCGAAGGCGGCGCGCAGTTCAGTATCGAATTCGCGGCGGCGACGCTGCAAAGGACAGAGCATGGAAGATGAGATTCGGGTGCTGGTCGTCGAGGACGATGAAAACGTCCGGATCGGCGTCGAGCAGGCCGTCGCGCTCGCCGGGTTCCCGGTCGACGCGTTCGCGTCGGCCGCCGACGCGCTCGCGCACGTCGCACCCGGCGCACCGGTGGTGATCGTGTCGGACGTGCGGATGCCGGGCATCGACGGGCTGCAGCTGCTCGATCGCGTGATGGCCGTCGATGCGCAGATCCCGGTCGTGCTGATCAGCGGCCACGCGGATATCTCGACGGCCGTCGGCGCGATGCAGGTCGGTGCGTACGACTTCATCGAGAAGCCGTTCTCGTCGGACGTGATCGCCGGCCGCGTCGCGCGCGCGGTCGAGAAGCGCCGCCTGACGCTCGAGGTGCAGGGGCTGCGCGCGGCGCTCAACAACTGGCAGGGCATCGAGGCGTACGTGCTCGGCAAGTCGCCTGCGATAGCCGACGTGCGCAAGAAGATCCTGCGCCTCGCCGATACGTCGGTGTCGGTGCTGATCACCGGCGAAACCGGCACCGGCAAGGAACTGATCGCGCGCAGCCTGCACGACTTCGGCGGCCGGCGCGACGCGCATTTCGTCGCGCTGAACTGCGGCGGCCTGCCCGAGCAGATCTTCGAGAGCGAACTGTTCGGCCACGAAGCCGGCGCGTTCACCGGCGCGATCAAGAAGCGCATCGGCAAGATCGAATGGGCGCACGGCGGCACGCTGTTCCTCGACGAGATCGAGACGATGCCGATTCCGCTGCAGATCAAGATGCTGCGCGTGCTCCAGGAGCGCGTGGTCGAGCGGCTCGGCGCGAACGAGCTGATTCCGGTCGACTGCCGCGTGGTTGCCGCGTCGAAGGCCGATCTCGCCGAACTCGCGGCCGACGGGCGTTTTCGTGCGGATCTTCTGTATCGCCTCAACGTCGCGCAGATCGAGCTGCCGCCGTTGCGCGAGCGGCGCGAGGACGTGCCGCTGCTGTTCGAGCATTTCGTGCTCGCGGCCGCGCGGCGCTTCGGGCAGCCGGCGCCGGTCGTCACGGCTGCGCAGGTGTCCGAACTGATGACGCACGCATGGCCCGGCAACGTGCGCGAGCTGCAGAACGTGGCCGATCGCTTCGTGCTCGGGCTGACCGGCGACAGCCTGCTGTCGTCGGGCGATGCGCCAGCCGTGGGCGGCACGCTCGCGGAACAGCTCGCGTATTTCGAACGGATGCTGATCGAGGACATGCTGCAGCGTCACCACGGCAACGTTGCGGACGCAAGCGTCGCGCTCGGCATGCCGAAGAAGACGCTCTATCACAAGCTGCGCAACCTGCGGATTCCCGCGCGCGGCGACGCGGCGGCCGACGGCGGCGAATGACGCGAACGAGGACACGCACCACGGCATGGATCGCATCGAAGTCACCGAACACGGCCGCCTCATTGGCCCAACCCACGGCCAAACCCACGGCCACCTGATCCGCGGCGTCACGCGCGCGCGGAAAACCTTCCGCCCGAGCGACTGGCCCGAGCGCCTCGCGGGCGTCATCACGCTGTTCGTCGGCGAACGCCGGCCCGGCTATCCGTGCGCGCTGTCGCGGCTCGCGATGCCGGTCGTCGACGGCGGCGTCAAATGCCTGATCGTGTCGGACGAATTGCGCGACGTGTGCGCCGACGCGTTCGACTTCGCAATGCAGTTCGCGACCGACAACGACCTCCCCGTCGAGCTTCGGGCCGCGCCCGCGTTGACGGTGCGCTGACGCGCAGCCCCCTGCCGCCCCTCTTTTCCGGTGCGTTTGCGCGTGTGCGCAGGCCGCCGCACGCCCTTTCTCCGCCGAAATCAATCGTCAGATGATTGAAGGCTTCGACATATGGCCACGCTCCGACAGGGGTTTGCGGCGCAGCCATCAATAAAATTGATCGTCACGATGAAAATTATGCGTTTTCCTTGCAGGTCGCCGTGATGCATAGTTGCGTCGTGTTGACGCACCTTTGAGTCTTTCAGTCATGAACATGCGAATCGAGCCGTCCGTGCTCGCGAACCCCAACCTGCAATTTGCGACGCTTTCGTCAGGCATCAGCCTGCCGTATGTCGAGCGGGGCAGCGGCGCGCCGATGGTGTTCGTGCACGGCTCGCTGTGCGACTACCGCTACTGGGATCCGCAGCTTGCGTCGCTGTCGGCCCACTACCGCTGCATCGCGCCGAGCCTCAGCCATTACTGGCCGGCCGTCGAAGCGGGCATCCAGGACGAGTTCAGCTGGCAGAACCACGTCGACGAGCTCGCCGAATTCATCGACGCACTCGATCTCGGCCCCGTGCACCTGGTCGGCCATTCGCGCGGCGGCAGCATCGCGTTCAACGTCGCGTGCCAGCATCCGCACCTCGTCGACACGCTGACGCTCGCCGATCCGGGCGGCCCGCTGCAGCAGCAGGGCGTGCGCGAAGCCGCGCTGCCGGCCGCCGCGATCGCGCTGCGCACGAAGGCCGTGAGCCTGATCGGGCAAGGCGACGTCGAATCCGGTCTCGAGATGTTCGTCGATTCGGTGAGCCTGCCCGGCGCATGGAAAAAGAGCACGTCGCGCTTCCGCACGATGGCGATCGACAACGCGAGCACGCTGCCGAAGCAGTTGCGCGACCCGCTGCCCGCGTATTCGCAGCACACGGCCGGCGATATCGCATGCCGCACGCTGTTGATCGACGGCCAGCGCAGCCCGAAGATGTTCCGCAACAACGTCGACACGCTGTCGCAGTGGATCGGCGATGCGCAACGGCAGACCGTCGCAGGCGCATCGCACGGGATGAATGCGGCGAGCCCGGCGGTGTTCAACCGTTACGTGCACGAGTTCGTCGCCGCGTAATTTCCCGGGCGGCGTTCGTTCCGCCCGATCTTCACCGCTCCATTCCCCGGACGATGCGGGCGCCCGTCCGCATCGAGGGCGCCCGGTTACGCCGCCGGTTTCGCCTTCCGCGTCACCGCATCCGGCAGCCCGAACACGCTGTCGAACGACCAGTTGTACACGAACGTGAAGATCGGGAAGAACACGATCAGCACCGCGTCGAACAGGAACGCCTGCACCAGCGACACGTCGAGCCACCACGCGATCAGCGGGATCAGGAACGTCACGAGCGCGACCTGGAATCCGATCGCGTGCAGCACGCGGCGCCCCACGGTGCGCGTCGTCGCCGCGCGCCGCCGCTCCCACGCCTCGAACGCGAGGTTGTACAGGAAATTGACGGTGACGCCCGTCGTCGAGATCATCACGCCCAGCAGGCCGCTCGTTTCGGCGCTCGCGCCGCTCAGCACGCCGAGCACCGTCGACGCGATCAGGATGCCGAGCACCTCGAACATCACGACGTAGACTATGCGTCGCTTCCAGCCTTGCATGAACATCCCCTTCGAATCGAACAAGGTGGCGAGACTAGCAGCGGGTACCCTGTGCGCAAAAGTCAGGTCCTTTCAATTTTTCTGACAGGAGGTATCGCGTGCTGACCAGCGACCATATCGACATGCTGCTGACCGTCATCGACAAAGGCTCGTTTTCAGCGGCCGCGCGCGCGCTCGGCCGCACGCCGTCGGCGGTCAGCATGGCGATCGCGAACCTCGAGGCCGAACTCGATCTCGTGCTGTTCGACCGCGGCACGCGCGAACCGACGCCGACCGCCGCGATGGCCGCGCTGCTGCCCGATGCACGCTCGATCGCCGAACGGCTGCACGCGCTGCGCGCGCATGCGCAGCATCTGTCGGAAGGCGTCGAGGACACGCTGCGGCTCGGGCTCGCGGCGGAACTCGACGGCGCCCCCGTCGCCCGCGCGCTGACGGCCGTCGCCGCGAAATATCCGGCGCTCGCGATCAGCGTCGTCACGGCGCCGCAGGACGCGATCGTCGACGCGCTGCATCGTGGCGCCGTCGATCTGTGCATCGCATACGGCGGACTCGACCTGCATCCGCAGGAACAGATCCACGCGCTGTGGACGGAAACGCTCATTGCAGTCGCCGCGCCGAGCCATCCGCTGATCGCCGAAGCAGCGCATCCTGAAGCGATCGAGCGGCTGTCGGGTTTCCGGCAGATCGTGATCGTCGATCCGGGGCGGCCGCTGACCGACGTGCGGCCCGTCATCGGCAACCGCACTTGGAAGGTGACCGACATGGCCACGGCGATCGCGCTCGTGACGGCCGGTCACGGCTGGGCGAACCTGCCCGCATCGATGATCGGCCGATACGTCGCCGACGGCGAACTCGCGCCGCTCGTGTTCGCGAACATCCGCAACGGGCTGCCGCTGCCCGTGTACCTGCGGCGGCCGAAGCACACAGGGCTCGGCAAGGCGGCCAGCGAACTGGTGCGCGCGCTGCGCGCTGCCGGCGACGCTGCCTGAGCGGCGGCGACACGACGCACGCTAACGCGCGCGTCTGGTCGCCCGCGGCCGCTTGGCGGCCTTGTCCCGACCCGCGCCGTGCGCAGCGAACATCTTCATGTCGTGCAGCAGGCAGTTCAGCAACGTGTCGGCCGCGACGCCGAGGGGCCGCCCCACCTTCACCAGCAGTCGCGCCTTGGCGGAATCGAATAACGGATGTGCGATCGGCAGCGCGACGAGTTCACCGCTCTCCAGTTCCCGGTACGCCGCGAACGCGCCGATCAGCGTGATCCCGGCATGGCGCTTCACGAAGTGGCGCAGCACGGCGAGGGAATTGGTCGTCAGCGTCGGGCGGATCGACAGGTTCTCCGTATAGGCGAGCATTTGCGCAACCTGGCCGAGGCCGAATGCCGGCGGCATCAGCGCAAGCGGATACTCGACGAGTTCGTGCGCGCGGACCGCCCCGCCGCGCACCGCGAGCGGATGGCCGGCGTGAACGAGCGCCACCACCGGCTGCGACGAGGTGGCGAGATACTCGATCTCCGGATGGGCCGGGGGGTTGTACGCAAGCCCGACATGCGCGCGGCTCTCGGCCACCTCCTGCAGCACGCTGTTGACGGGCAGCACGTCGACGATCACGTCGAGCTTCGGATAGCGCATGCAGAAATCGGTCAGCACCTCGTCCATCAGCACGTCGACATAACCCTCGCTGGTCACGATGCGCACCTGGCCGGATTGCAGCCGCCGCAATGCCTGCAGGCGCTCCTCGAACAATTCCTGCTGCGAGCGGCAGCCGCGCCAGTATTCGAGCAGATGCGCGGCGGCCTCGGTCGGGCGCACGCCGCGCGCCTGACGCTCGAACAGCACGACGCCGATTTCCTCCTCGAGCAGGCGAATCTGCCGCGTGATCACGGACGGCGCGGTATTGACGCTGTCGGCCGCGCCGCGGATCGAGCCGTGGGTCAGGACTTCATGAAAGTAGCGCAAGCGGCGCTGGTTCAGTTCGCGCATGGAGATTCCGGTTTGCCGTATGTGTTGCCCGTCGAGCAACATTAGCTCACTTAAGTTGCTCTTGCTCTGCTTTTTCGTCTCTCCGACGATGCGCCAATCGAGATCGATGCCGCAAGACGCTCACGCCACAGGAGACCGACATGTCCGCCGTTCCATCCTCCCGCCATCCGGCCGCGCAGGACAGCGCGCCCGTGCAGGCGCTGTATCGCAAGCTGAACTGGCGCCTGCTGCCGCTCCTGTTGCTGTGCTACACGTTCGCGTATCTGGATCGCGTGAACATCGGCTTCGCGAAGCTCCATATGCAAAATGCGCTCGGCTTCTCCGACGCGGCCTACGGCCTCGGCGCGGGCATCTTCTTCCTCGGCTACGTGCTGTTCGAGATTCCGAGCAACCTGATGCTGCCGAGGATCGGCGCGCGCAAGACCATCAGCCGGATCATGGTGCTGTGGGGCCTGACGTCAGCCGCGATGATGTTCGTGCACGACATGACGTCGTTCTACGTGCTGCGCTTCCTGCTCGGCGTGTTCGAAGCCGGCTTCGCGCCGGGCATGATCTTCTACCTGACCTACTGGTACGGCCCGCGGCGAATGGCCGGCGTGATGGCCGTCGTGATGCTCGCCGGCCCCATCGGCGGCATCGTCGGCTCGCCGCTGTCGACCTGGCTGATGACCACCCTCGACGGCGCGCACGGGCTGGCCGGCTGGCAATGGATGTTCGTCGCCGAGGGCCTGCCGTGCGCCGTGCTTGGCGTGCTCGTGTTCAAGGTGCTGGCCGACCGGCCGGCCGACGCGGCCTGGCTGACCGACCGCGAGAAAAGCCTGCTCGCGGCCGAACTGCACGCGCCCGCCGCCGGTCACCACGCGTTCGGACAGGCGGCGCGCGACCCGCGCGTCTACCTGCTGGCCTTCGCGTACTTCACGATGATCTGCGGAATCTACGCGGTCAGCTTCTGGCTGCCGTCGATCCTCAAGGCGAACGGCGTGACCGACACGATGCAGGTCGGCTTCTATTCGATGATTCCGTACATCGGCGCCGCATGCGCGATGCTCGTGATCGGCCGGCGCTCGGACCGCCGCGGCGAACGTCGGCTGCACAGCGCGGTGTCGGCGCTGGCAGGCGCCGCCGCATTGGCCGCCGCGACCTGCGCCGGCGGCAACCTTGCGGTATCGCTCGTCTGCATGACGATCGCCACGGCGTTGTTGTGGGCAGCCTATACGGTGTTCTGGGCGATCCCGTCGCAATACCTGACGGGCAACGCGGCCGCGGGCGGCATCGCGCTCATCAACACGATCGGCCTGTTCGGCGGCTTCCTCAGCCCGACCGTCATCGGCGAGATCCGCACCGCGACCGGCAGCATGCAGGCGGGGCTGCTGGTCATCGTTGCGTTGATGGTCGCAGGCGCCGTGGCGCTGATCATGAACCGCCTGCCCGCCGCGGCGCGATGACATGACGCGCCGGCGCACGCGTGCCGCCTGCATCCATCGTTTTCCTGGAATCAGTCTCATGACCGCACGGATCCTGATTGCCGGTTTCCAACACGAAACCAACACTTTCGCGCCCACCAAGGCCGCCTATGCAAACTTCGAACGCGGCGAGGGGTTTCCGGCCCTGGTGCGCGGCACGGACGTGCTCGCGCTGCGCGACGTCAACATTCCGGCCGGCGGCTTCATCAACGCTGCCGAGCGGCGCGGCTGGACCTTGCTGCCGGTGATCTGGGCGGGTGCGAGCCCGTCGGCGCATGTCACCGAGGATGCGTTCGAGCGCATTGCCACCGAGATCGTCGATGCAGCGCGACGCGGCGGCTGCAACGCGGTGTATCTCGATCTGCACGGCGCGATGGTCGCCGAGCATACGGACGACGGCGAAGGAACCTTGCTCGACCGCATCCGCGACGCGGTCGGCCCGGCCGTGCCGGTGGTCGCCTCGCTCGACCTGCACGCGAACGTGACCGACCTGATGCTGAGCCGCGCCGACGCGCTGGTGGCCTTTCGCACCTATCCGCACGTGGACATGGCAGAGACCGGCGAACGCGCGGCCGTGCTGCTCGAACGCCTGCTCGCGGGCGGTGGCCCGCTGCGTCGCGCGGCGCGACGGCTACCGTTCCTGATTCCGATCAACGGGATGTGCACGCTGCTCGATCCCGCGCACGACATGTACGCGCGCCTCACGGCGCTGGAGACGGGCAACGTGGTCTCGCTGTCGTTCGCGCCGGGCTTTCCGGCAGCGGATTTCCCCGAATGCGGGCCGGTTATCTGGGGCTACGGCTACACCGACGCGATCGACGCGGCCGTGCAGGCGCTGTACGACAAGATGCTGGCCGACGAGGCGAAGTGGCAGGTGCCGTTCCTGTCGCCCGACGACGCCGTGCGCGAGGCCATGCGGCTCGCGGAGGGCGCGAGCAAGCCCGTCGTGATCGCCGATACGCAGGACAACCCCGGCGCGGGCGGCGATTCCAATACGACGGGCCTGCTTCGCGCGTTGCTGCGCAACGGCGCGCGGGACGCGGCGCTGGGCTTGCTGTGGGATCCGACTGCGGCCGCGGCAGCCTGGCGAGCCGGTGTCGGCGCCAGCCTCGAACTGTCGCTCGGCGGCTCGGGCGTGCCCGGTGACGAACCGTTTCATGGGCGCTTCGAGGTCGTCGCGCTGTCCGACGGCGTGTGCCGCTACGACGGCCCGATGATGAACGGCATGCAGGCCGACGTCGGGCCGGTGGCCTGTCTGCGGATCGACGGAGTGCGAATCGTCGTGAGCGGCGGCAAGGCGCAGATGCTCGATCGCAATCTGTATCGCGTGGGCGGCGTCGAGCCGGAAGCGATGAAGATCCTGGTCAACAAGAGCTCGGTGCATTTCCGCGCCGACTTCCAGGACATCGCGCATGCGGTGCTGGTCGCCAAGGCGCCAGGGCCGATGCAGGCCGACCCCGCGGACCTGCCGTGGACCCGCCTCGCGCGGGGAATGCGGACGAAACCGATGGGGGATGCGTTCGCGGGAGCGTGACGCGCTCGAACGCTGCCGATTCGTCGAAGCAGCCCCGGGGCGCGGGATGGCGGATTGCCGCCCCGCGCGCTGCGGGCGGGATGCCCGGGCGGTGCGGCGAAAATCGCCGCACCGGTGGTCGACGCATGATGGCTCGACCGTTAGTTGCAGTTACTGCGCAGCAGCACTCTGGATCGAATCGACGAGCGATGCGTTGTCGAAGCGTCGTCCGGCAATGCCCCATCCGCCGTCGACGGCATGGACGACGTTCACCCACACTTGCGCCGGCGTCAGCCGCCCGCCGGCCCGGCGCAGCACGATCGCGGTCGCCCGTTCGACGAATTGCCGCTGCCTGTCGGGCGCCGCGAGCGCCACGGCGGGAAGCTTCAATTCGACGAACGCCGCAGGCTGCGCCCGTCCGTGCACGAAAGTCCGGTTCCGGGGCAGCACATTGAGCGTGCCCACCACGTTCGGTGCCAGGAACGCATTCCCGGTCAACCCTTCGACATCCAGCAGCGCATCGGTCAGCTCGGCAAACACCGGCCCTTCGTCGTCCGGCGTGAAAACCCCTTCGGATACTGTCAGCGTGATCGGCATCGCACTTCCTCCTGGTCAGGTCATCGGAATCGTGACGTGATATAAATATCAGTCACTCTCTATACATTAGACACTGATCACTCTCTATGCAAGATAAAGAGTGATCGCTCTGAAGCGAGCCTGTCATGCGTTATTCCGTCGAGCACAAGCACGAAACCCGCGCGCGCATCCTCGATGCCGCGAGCCGCCTGTTCCGTCAGGAGGGATATGGCGGTTCGGGCATCGGTCCGTTGACGAAGGCGGCGGGTGTTACAAACGGCGCGTTCTACGGGCATTTCAAATCGAAAGGTGAAGCGTTCCGCAGCGTCGTGCTGTCGGGCCTCGACCAGTTGCGGCAAGGCGTCGCCGCGTTCAAGGCGGAGCACGGCGCGCGCTGGCGGCGCCCGTTCGTGTCGTTCTATCTCGGACCGCGGCGTACCTGCGCGCTCGGCGAAAGCTGTGCGCTGCCGAGCCTGTCCCCCGAGGTGATGCGCGCCGACGACGACACGCGCGACGCGTATGAGCAAGCATTGCGGCAGATCGTCGACGAAGTGTCGTCCGGGCTCGGCGACCAACCCGACGACGACCGCGCGATTGCATTCCTCGCGCTGCTGTCGGGCGGCGTCACGCTCGCCCGCGCGGTGCGCGATCCTGCATTGGCGGAGCGTATCGCCGATGCCGTCGGCCGGTACGCCATGGTCATCGCGGAACGCACGGATGTGCAGCCGGAGCAGCAGACATAGCAGACGGCCGATAAAAGCCCAATAAAAAACCCCGATCCGCGTCGTCACGGATCGGGGTTCTTCGATCGACCACTTGCTACGGTGGCCCGTCGCAAGCCTATACCTCAACGCACGGCAACTTCCTGCTTGCCCGACGCCGCATCGCCGACCGCCGTCGGCGCATTACCCCACCCGCCGCCCAACGCACGGATCAGGTTCACGGTCGACACGGCCTGCGCGCCGGTCAACTGGTTCGACTGCAACTGCGACTGCAGCACCGAGCGCTCGCTGTCGATCACGTCGAGATACGCGACCTGGCCTTCCTGATACTGCGTGCGCGATAGCGTCGCCGCGCGGCGCGACGCATTGACGGCCGCATCCTGCGCGCGGATCTGGTCGTCGAGCAGGCGCAGATCGGCGAGATTGTCCTCGACCTCGCGGAACGCGACGAGCACCTGCTGCCGGTAGTTCGCGACCTGCTCGTCGTATTGCGCGCGCGCCTGCTGCACGCCGGCCGCGCGGCGCCCGCCGTCGAACAGCGGCAGCGTCAGCGCGGTGCCGGCGAACGGCCCGAGCAGGAACGTGCGGCTCGACCACAGGAACAGGTTGCCGAGCGTCGACGCTTCATAGCCGAACGCGCCCGTGATGTCGAGCTTCGGGAAGTACGCCGACTTCGCGAGGCCGATCCGCGCGTTCGCGGCCGCCATCGCGCGCTCGGCCGCCGACACGTCCGGACGGCGTTCGAGCAGCGCGGACGGCAGGCCCGCCGGAATCTTCACGCCGACCGGCACGATCGGCGTTTCCTTGAACGCGAAATCCGCGGGCGCCTTGCCGAGCAGGATCGCGAGCGCATGCTCGGAAGCCGCGCGCCGGCGCGCGACGCCGACCGCATCGGCCTGCGCGCTGGCCAGCTCGTTCTTCGCGCGCGACACGTCGAGCTCGCTGATGTCGCCTTCGTTGAAGCGGCGCTGCACGAGCTTCAGCGCCTGATCGCGCAACTCCACCGTGCGGCGGTACAGGTCCTGGTCCGAGTCGAGCTGGCGCAGTTCGAAGTAGTTCTGCGCGACGTCCGCCTGCAGCGCGAGCTGCACCGAACGGAACAGCGCTTCGCTCTGGGCCTGGTCGGCGCGCGACGCCTCGACGTTGCGGCCGACGCGGCCGAACAGGTCGGCCTCGTAGGACACCGTGCCCTGCGCGCGCCACAGCGTCGCGTTGGTCGGGCCCGTGCCTTGCGGCTGGAGCTGCGACGCCGACGACAGCCCTTCGCGCGTCGGCCCGAAGCCGGCGCCGACCTGCGGGAACCATTGCGAGCGTGCCGAACGCGTCGCCGCGCGCGCTTCCTCGACACGCGCGGCCGCGGCCTTCAGGTTCTGGTTCGCGGCGAGCGCCTGCGTCTCGAGCGAATCGAGCACCGGGTCGCCGAACACCGTCCACCATTCGCCGCGATGTTCGCCGTCCGACGGCTCGGCCGTCTTCCACGTGCCGGCCTGTTCGCCCGCGGCGAGCGTCGGCGCTTCCTTGAACGCGGCGGGCGTCGGCGCATCCGGGCGCTTGTAGTCGGGGCCCACCGCGCACGCGGCGAGCAGCGTCGCGAGCAGGGTGCTCGCGGCCGCCACCTTCGCGAAGCGCATCAGGCCATTCGTGTTGTGCATGTTGTTCATCTTTCTATCCTCAAGCATCCGATGCCGGCACGCCCGAAGCCGGTACGCCATAACCCGCCGAGTCCTTGCCCGCGACGTGGATCTTGCCGCCCGCGAGCGTACGCAGCACGACGTAGAACACCGGCGTCAGCATCAGCCCGAACAGCGTCACGCCGAGCATCCCGAAGAACACCGCGACACCCATTGCATGGCGCATTTCCGAACCGGCACCCGTCGACGTGACGAGCGGCACCACGCCCATGATGAACGCGATCGACGTCATCAGGATCGGGCGCAGCCGCAGCCGGCTCGCCTCGATCGCGGCCTCGAGCGGCGTCCTGCCGTCGTGTTCGAGTTCACGCGCGAATTCGACGATCAGGATCGCGTTCTTCGCCGACAGCCCCACCAGCACCATCAAGCCGATCTGCGTGAAGATGTTGTTGTCGCCCTGCGTGAGCCACACGCCCGTCAGCGCCGACAGAATGCTCATCGGCACGATCAGGATCACCGCGAGCGGCAGCGTCAGGCTTTCATACAACGCGGCGAGCACCAGGAACACGAGCAGCACGCTGATCGGGAACACATACATCGCTGAATCGCCGGCAAGAATCTGCTGGTACGTGAGGTCGGTCCACTCGAACCGCACGCCACGCGGCAGCGTCTCGTGCGCGATGCGCTCGATCGCGGCCTGCGCCTGCCCCGACGAGAAGCCCGGCGCCGGGCCGCCGTTGATGTCGGCCGCGGTGTAGCCGTTGTAGCGCACCACCATTTCCGGGCCGAACGTCGGCGTCACCGTGACGAGCGACGACAGCGGCACCATCTCGCCCTTGTCGTTGCGCGTCTTCAACTGCAGGATGTCGTCCGCGCGCTGGCGGAACGGCGCATCGGCCTGCACGCGCACCTGGTACACGCGCCCGAAGCGGTTGAAGTCGTTCACGTACAGCGAGCCGAGATACACCTGCATCGTGTTGAACACGTCGGTCACGGGCACGCCGAGCTGCTTCGCCTTCACGCGGTCGAGATCGACGTTGAGCTGCGGCACGTTGATCTGGTAGCTCGTAAACAGGGGCCCGAGCTCCGGCGCCTGCTGCGCGCGCTTGATGAAGTCGTTGGTCGCGTCCGACAGCTTCGCGTAGCCCACCGCGCCGCGATCCTCGATCTGCATCTTGAACCCGCCGAGCGTGCCGAGGCCGAGCACCGGCGGCGGCGGGAACACCGCGACGAACGAGTCCTTGATCGCGCCGTACTGCTGGTTCAGCGCGCCGGCGATCGCGCCGGCCGACAGCGCCTTGCCGTGCCGTTCAGAGAACGGCTTCAGCGTGACGAACACGATGCCCGCGCTCGAGCTGTTCGTGAAGCCGTTCACCGACAGCCCCGGGAACGCCACCGCGCTCTCGACGCCCGGCTGCTTCAGCGCGATCGAGCCCATGTCGCGGATCACCTTCTCGGTGCGGTCGAGCGATGCACCGTTAGGCAGTTGCGCGAACGCGATCAGGTATTCCTTGTCCTGCGCGGGCACGAAGCCGCCCGGCACGACCTTCGACACCA
Source organism: Burkholderia sp. NFPP32 (assembly GCF_900119325.1). Taxonomy (NCBI): domain Bacteria; kingdom Pseudomonadati; phylum Pseudomonadota; class Betaproteobacteria; order Burkholderiales; family Burkholderiaceae; genus Burkholderia; species Burkholderia sp. NFPP32. The sequence goes on from NZ_FPJP01000022.1 coordinate 56,409, forward strand.
GTACGGTCGCGCCCACCAGCACGAGGTACACGCCCAGCATCAGCGTCTTGCGCGACAGCACGCCGCGCACGCCGCGGCCGTAGTTCTCCGCGCCGCGATGGAACACCTTGTTGAAGCCGCGGAAGAAGCCGCCGAGCACGCGGTTCATCACGCGCGTGAGCCAGTCTTCCTTGTCGCCATGGCCCTTCAGCAGGATCGCGGACAGCGCCGGCGACAGCGTCAGCGAGTTGAACGCCGAGATCACCGTCGAGATCGCGATCGTCATCGCGAACTGCTTGTAGAACTGGCCGGTCAGGCCCGACATGAACGCGAGCGGCACGAACACGGCGACGAGCGTCAGCGCGATCGCGATGATCGGCCCGCTCACTTCCTGCATCGCCTTGTAGGTCGCCTGCCGCGCGTTCATCCCGCTCTCGATGTTGCGCTCGACGTTCTCGACGACGACGATCGCATCGTCGACCACGATCCCGATCGCGAGCACCATCCCGAACAGCGACAACGCGTTGATCGAATACCCGAACGCGAGCAGCAGCGAGAACGTGCCGATGATCGATACCGGCACCGCGATCAGCGGAATCAGCGACGCGCGCCAGGTCTGCAGGAACACGATCACGACGATCACGACCAGCGCGATCGCTTCGAGCAGCGTGTGCACGACGGCCTTGATCGACGAACGCACGAACTGCGTCGGGTCATAGACGATCTTGTAGTCGACGCCCGCCGGCATGTCCTGCTTCAGCTCGGCCATCGTCTTGCGCACTTCGTCCGAGATCTGCAGCGAGTTCGCGCCCGGTGACTGGTTGATCGCCATCGCGACGGCCGGCTTGTTGTCGAGCAGCGAGCGCAGCCCGTATTCGGACGCATCGAGTTCGATTCGCGCGATGTCGCGCAGGCGCGTGACGCCGCCGTCCGGCGTCGTCTTCACGACGATGTCGCCGAACTCGTCTTCCGTCTGCAGACGGCCGCGCGCGTTCACCGACAGCTGCAGCGGCGTACCGGGCAGCGACGGCGACGCGCCGATCACGCCGGCCGCGACCTGCACGTTCTGCTCGCGGATCGCCTGCACGACGTCCTCGGCGGACAGCCCGCGCTGCGCGACCTTCTGCGGATCGAGCCATACGCGCATCGCGTAGTCGCCCGAACCCCACAGCTGCACCTGGCCGACGCCCTGGATCCGCGACAGGCGATCCTTCACGTTGATCAGCGCGTAGTTGCGCAGGTAGGTCATGTCGTAGCGGTTGTCCGGCGAGATCAGGTGCACGACCATCGTCAGCGTCGGCGAGCTCTTCACCGTGGTGATGCCGAGCCGCTGCACGTCTTCCGGCAGGCGCGGCAGCGCCTGGTTCACGCGGTTCTGCACGAGCTGCGTGGCCTTGTCCGGATCGGTGCCGAGCTTGAACGTGACGGTGATCGTCATGTTGCCGTCGCTGTTCGCCTGCGACTGCATGTAGAGCATGTCCTCGACGCCGTTGATCTGCTCTTCGAGCGGCGACGCGACCGTCTCGGCGATCACTTTCGGGTTCGCGCCCGGGTACTGCGCCTTCACGATCACCGAAGGCGGCACGACTTCCGGATATTCCGAAATCGGCAGCAGGAACATCGCGATCACCCCGCCGAGCAGGATGATCACCGATAGGACTCCTGCAAAGATCGGCCGGTCGATAAAGAATTTGGATATGTTCATTTCTGGCTCTGTCTGGTTGAACGCGGATGCGAAGCGGCGTGCCGCTTACGAATCCGCCTTCGCCGGTGCGGCCGGCTTCGCGGTGCTCGCGAGCGGCGCGGACGGCGCATCGCCGCCCGTCATCGGGACCATGTGCGGCTTCACCTGCTCGCCGGGCCGCACGCGCTGCGTGCCGTTCACGATCACGCGGTCGCCCGCGGAAAGCCCGCTCACGATCACGCGCCGGTTGCCGTGCTGCATCCCCTGCTGCACTTCGCGGTACGACACGCGGCCCTGCTGGTCGACGACGAACACGAACTTCTTGTCCTGGTCGGTGTTGATCGCCGCGTCGTCGACCAGCAGCGCCTGGTGCGGCGCGCTGCCGCCCACCTTCACGCGCGCGTAGAGGCCCGGGACGAGCGCGCCGTCGGCGTTGTCGAAGCGCGCGCGCACGCGGATCGTGCCCGACGACGTGTCGAGCCGGTTGTCGACCGAATCGATCACGCCGCTGCGCGAGTAGCCGGCTTCGTTCGCGAGGCCGAGCTCGACCGGCACCTTGCGGCCGTCGCGCGCGCCGTTGATGTATTGCAGGTAGGTCTGTTCGTCCGCATCGAACGCCGCATAGATCGGCGACACCGACACGAGCGTCGTCAGCGGCGCAGCCGACGCACCGGCCGACACGACGTTGCCGACCGTGATCTCCGCGCGCGACACGCGGCCCGACACCGGCGCGGTGATCCGCGTATAGCCGAGGTTGATGCGCGCCGTTTCCAGCGCGGCATCGGCCGCCTTCACGTTCGCCGTCGCCTCGCGGGCCGCGTTCTGCTTCTCGTCGTAATCGCGCTTCGCGATCGCGTTGTCGCCGATCAGCCGCTGCGCGCGCTGCCAGTCGGTCTGCGCATAGCCGTTGCGGGCCTGGGCAGCCGCGAGCTGCGCGGCCGCGCGGTCGACTTCGGCCTGGTACGGGCGCGGGTCGATCACGAACAGCACGTCGCCCTTCTTCACGAGCGCGCCGTCCTTGAAATTCACCGCGACGATCGTGCCCGACACCTGCGGGCGTACGTCGACCTTCTCGATCGCTTCGAGGCGGCCCGAATAACCTTGCCAGTCGGTCACGGTCTGCGGCACGACGGTCGCGACGTCGACTTCGGGCAGCGGCGCGGCTGCTTTTTCGGGCGCGTTCGCGTTCACGCGCATTGCGCCGAACGTTCCGAGGCCGACGACGGCGAGCGTCACGATCGCCGCTGTCGCGATTCGGGAACGGGAGGTGCGTAGGATGGCCATGTGGATCTCCAATAAACGTGGATTGGTTCTGGTTATTCGGAACGGTTCGGCTGGCGCGCCTGGAAGCGGCACTGGAAGAAGCGCACGGCTTCCTCGAATGCGGCTTCGTGCGTCGCGAGCGCGGCGTGCGTGATGTCCGGATAGCGGATCACCTGCGTGAGCACGCCCGACGAAATCAGGCAGCCCGCATATTTCTCCGCTTCGACGTGCAGCACGTCGTTCTGCGCGGTGACGACGAGCGTCGGCGGCAACCCCGCGAGGCGCACCGATTCGATTGGCGCCGCGTACGGGTGCATGCGCTGCGCGGCCTGCGGCAGATACGCGCGATAACAGGCCGCGCATTCGCGCGCGGTGATGTCCGACGCGAGACGCTCGGCGTCGCCGATGCGCGTCATGCTCGGGTCGAGCATCGGCCCGAACAGCGCCTGCGCGGCGATCGACACTTCGCCGCGGTCGCGTGCGATGAATGCCAGACAGTTCGCGAGCTGCCCGCCCGCGTCGTGGCCCGCGACACCGATCTTCTTCGGATTGCCGCCGAACGCGCGGGCACGCGTCGCGGCCCACACGGCCGCGCGATACGCGTCCTCCGGCGCGGCCGGAAAAGGAAAGGCCGGCGCGAGCGAATAATCGACCGACACTACGAGAGCTGGTAAGCGTTCTGCTAAAAAACGCGCGGCGAAATCGGCGTCTTCGAGCGAACCGCGGACGAAACCGCCGCCGTGGAAATAAAGCACTACTGGCAGCCCGGTCTTGTCCGGGCGGCGGTAGAGGCGCAGCACGATGTCCTGCGCGTAGCCGGGAATTTCCACTTCGGCAACCGTCAGCGCCGCGCCCGCCAAGGCTTGAGCGGGCAGCGCGGCTTTCAGGAATTTGCTGAATTCAGAAGCGTCCATGACGATGCAGCGTCCATTTCGAGATGGAACGAATTCTGGGTCCGGCAGACATTGGGATAAATGCCTATAATCCGGCAACACAATTCAACGACCCCGAACAATCCGAGGCTGCGTTCACCCACGAGGTAGCGCAGCCTTCTTGTTCCGGCGGCAAATTAGATTGCGGAGGTTGTGATGGACCGGCTTCAGGCCATGCAGGTGTTTACTCGCGTCGTCGATACAAGCAGCTTCACCAAGGCGGCAGAAACGCTCGGCTTGCCACGGGCGTCCGTCACGACGATCATCCAGAATCTCGAAGCGTTCCTCGGCGTGCGGCTGATGCACCGGACCACGCGCCGGCTGTCGCTGACGCCGGACGGCGCCGCGTACTACGAAAGATGCGTGCGGATCCTCGCGGACGTCGAGGAAACCGAAGCGAGCTTCCAGGCCAACAACCGGAAGCCGCACGGAAAGTTGCGTATCGACATGCCGGGTTCGATCGGGCGGCTGCTCGTGATTCCGTCGCTGTGCGAATTCCACACGCGCTATCCGGACATCGACCTGCAGCTCGGCCTGTCCGACCGTCCGGTCGACCTGCTGCAGGAAGGCGTCGACTGCGTGATCCGCGTCGGCGCGCTGCAGGATTCGTCGCTCGTCGCGCGCCGGGTCGGCCTGTTCGAAGGCGTGACGGTCGCCGCGCCCGCGTATCTCGAGCACTTCGGCGAGCCGAAGACGATCGAGGACCTGAGCCAGCACAAGGCCGTCAACTATTTCTCGAGCCGCACGGGCCGCACGATCGACTGGTCGTTCCTGATCGACGGCAAGGAAACCGAGATCAAGATGGAAAGCATCGTGTCGGTGAACGACGCGGATGCGTACGTGACCTGCGGGATCGAAGGCTTCGGGCTGATCCAGCCGCCGCTCTTCATGGTGCTGCCGCACCTGCGCGAAGGCCGGCTCAAGGAAGTACTGCCCGGCATCAAGCCGCTGCCGATGCCGATCTCTGTCGTGTATCCGCACAGCCGCCATCTGTCGCCGAAGGTGCGCGTGTTCGTCGACTGGATCGCCGAAGTGTTCGACCGCTGCCCGCTGCTGAGCGGCAAGGGCAGCCTCGACGCGACGTGCAGCAAGCGCACGTTCGAGGAAGCCGAGCGCGCGCCGGCGCTCGACACGCCGGTCATCAACGAGTGGGTCGCGTAATCGTCTGAACCAACGCGCGCGGGCTGCGAGGCCCGCGCGTCGTCCCGCCTTCGCGCCGCGTTCCCGCGCGGTGCCCGCCATCTTTCCTGAATCCGCAGCAATCCTTTGTGCCGAGCGCGGCAATCGTCCGCGTGCGTCGTCGCGCGTCGTCGTCGCATCCGTGTGAGCCCCGCTGCATGGGGCTGCCGGCGATTTCCGCATAACCCTGCAGGCCGTGCGGATGACGATTGTTCCTTTGCAACGACAAATCAATTCGCGTCTGCCGCATTTATCGCGACCGAACAGATACCTAGAGTAAACCCTGTCGCGCACCTCGTTGCGCATCGAACAGATCCCGCTTGATGGGACCGGAGCGAGCGCTGAAGCGCCAACTCCGACAGATTGGAGTTATGTCATGAACCGCCGCCACCTTCTCTCCGCCCTGGCCCTCGCACTCGCCGTGTCCGCCCCGGCCTTCGCCGATTCGGGCACGCCGCACGCCGGCGACTACGGCAACACGTCGTGGTACTCGCAGCACAACGGCCCGCGCACGCGCGCCGAAGTGAGTGCGGAAGTCGAACAGGCTCGCCGCGACGGCACGCTCGCATACCTGCGCAAGGCGACTTCGTATCCGCAAGGGCTCGAACTCGCGCAAGGCCCGTATCGCTCGATGCCGGAAAGCAACCAGCTCGCCGGCGGAGGCCGGTAAACGCGCGACGCCGCGCAGCGGGTCACCCCGTGCGCGGCGTCGCGAAACACCCATCGACGACTCGCTGAGTCAGTTAGTTGCAGGAGCACATGATGAACGACCAACTTCCTTCGCCGCTCGATCACTGGGACGACACCACGCCGGTCTGGACGCCGTTCCGTTCGGCCCCGCACCCGCATTGACCGCCGGCTGAGTCATCGTCCGGCCTCCGGCCATCAGCGGCGCGGCACGCCGTCGCGCCATTCGCCCCAGTGCGTCACGATGTCCTGCACGAGCGGATTGCCCGCGCGGTACAGGTTTTCGGTCGCTGGCGCGAAGCCGCCCTGGTCCGCGTAGTTCAGCAGGTTGTCGGCGCTCGTCTGCCCCGCATACGGCCGGTCGAAATCGGACCCCGTGCGCAGCACCGCGACGCGCGACAGGTCGACCCGCTTCACGCTCGCCGCGCGCTTGAGCGCTTCGTACGTCGCGTTGTCTTCCTGCGCGGTCATGCAGTAAGTGCCCTTGCCGTCCGTCAGGATCTTCGTCCACTGGCGCGCGCGCTCGCCGATCAGCGTGCCCGAGAACCACGTGTTGCCCGATGACGTGTCGCACTGGATCACCGTCGGCGGCCGGTTCGCCGGCGCATACGTGAACTTCGCGCGCGCGGCCTGCGCCTGCGCGCTGTCGGCGAGCACGACGTTGCGCGACAGCGCGTACGCGGCGTCGGTCAGTTGCGGATTGAGCTGGAACACTTCGGTGCGGTAGTCGAGCGGAGGCTTGTCGTTCGGGCTCTTCGTGTTGATGCCGAGAAAGCCCGTGTTCCAGCCGGACGGAATCTCGCGCGCATCGAGTTCCCACTGCAGGCTGAAATCGACGAGGTACTTCGACCACGCGGCGGACCCGACCGTGCCTTGCGCGGGGTCGACGCCCGCGATGCCGGAGATCAGGAAATACGTGCGGCGCAGATCGAAGCGCTGCGAGAACGTGAGCGCCATGATCGTCGCCGACGCGTTCGCATAGCCCATGCCGGTCGTCACCACGCACACGTCCTGCTTGTTGCAGTGAACGGCCGGATAGTCGGGCGACAAGCCCGGCACGGCGATGTCGCGCCACGGGCCGATCCGGTCGAGCCAGGCCTGGCCCTCCGGACCGAACATCGTGATGATCATGACCTTGACCGGGCGGCCCTGTGCACCGGTCTCGGCAAATGCAGTGTTGCCCGCGTTGTTGCCCTGGTTGTCCTGTGCAATCGACGGCGCGGTCGCACAGGCCGCGAGCGAGAATGCGGCGGCGGAAAGAATGGAGCGAGTCAGCATCGGCGTCCCTTGTTTCGATGATGTTGGGTGAGAACGGCTCTCGGAGACTGCGCGAAGGAGTATAGAACGGGCCCGCGCGATGCGGAACCCGGCTACGAAACGGCCAGCCGTGTTTCGTGCGACGGTGTGCGTGTTGCGCAATGGCGACGTGCGCCGTTGGTTTCCCACCGTCGCCGTGCACAGCGACCATCAGGAATGCTATCCGGTTGGCAGGAACGCATGCCCGCCGGCATATCGCCGAGCATCGCACCCGTCGAAGTCGACGTCGCCTTCGGCCGGCTCCCGAACCGCTACACGCGCACGAGCCCCGCGACGCCATAACCGAGCACGACCAGCGCGGCAACCACATGGCTCGCCGCGAGCCACCCCGGCGACTTCACGATGCGCCCGATCGCACTGCCGCCGAATGCGAACACGAGTTGCCCCGCGAGGCTGCCGGCAAACACGCATGCGGCGCCGAAAAGCCAGTGCCGATGCGCACCGGCGGCAGCCGTCGCATAGCCATAGAACAGCAGGATGGTCAGCGGATTCGCGAGCGTGACGAAGAACATCGACGTGAACGGGCGATTGCCCGGCGTCAGGACATCGCCGTCGAGCGTGCGGCGCCGGTCTCGCAGCGCCTGCCACAGCATCCATGTGCCCATCGCGAGCAACACGAGCGCACCGCCGACACGGAACAGCAACAGGTGCGACGCGAGCGTGCCCGCGAGCATCGCGCCAATCGTGAACGCGACGATCGCATAGCAGCCGTCGGCCGTCGCGACACCGACTGCCGCGCGCACGCCGCTCGCGGTGCCGGCGCGCATCCCGTAGTTCGCAATCATCAGCGCGACAGGCCCGACCGACAGCGCGATCGTCAGCCCGAACAGGAAATCGCTCACCGATCCTCGACGCCGTCAACGAAAGGCATCGATTCCAGCGGCAGCAAAATATCCGCAGGAAGAACGGTGATCAAGCTACCTCGACCCGCGCCGCCCCGTCCACCATCTCGCCGATCACGGCCGCGCGGTCGAAGCCGTCGGCGCGGAAGCACGCGAGGACTTCGTCGACGGCCTCGGGCGCGCACGCGACGAGCAGGCCGCCCGACGTCTGCGGATCGGTCAGCAGCGCCTGCGCGACGGGCGGCAGGCCGTCGGCGAGCCGCACGTCGGTGCCGTACGCGGCCCAGTTGCGGCCCGATGCGCCGGTGAACACGCCGTCGGCGACGAACGCCTCGACACCCGTGAGCCACGGCAGCGATGCGTAGTGCACACGCGCGGTGAGATGCGCGCCGCGCGCCAGTTCGAGCGTATGGCCGAGCAACCCGAAGCCCGTGACGTCGGTCAGCGCGTGCACGCCCGGCAGCGCGGCAAGCTCGGCACCCGGCCGGTTCAGCTTGGTGGTCGTCGCAACCATCTGCGCGTAGCCCGCGGCGTCGAGCTGGTTTTTCTTCAGCGCGGCAGACAGCACGCCGACGCCGAGCGGCTTGCCGAGCACGAGCACGTCGCCCGCGCGCGCGGCCGCGTTGCGCTTCACGCGCGACGGATGCACGACGCCGATCGCCGCGAGCCCGTAGATCGGCTCGACCGAATCGATCGAATGGCCGCCCGCGACCGGAATGCCGGCGTCCGCACACACCGATTCGCCGCCGCGCAGCACGGCCGCGATCGTCTCGTGCGGCAACACGTTGATCGGCATCCCGACCAGCGCGAGCGCGAGGATCGGCTTGCCGCCCATCGCGTAGACGTCGGACAGCGCGTTGGTCGCCGCGATGCGGCCGAAGTCGAACGGATCGTCGACGATCGGCATGAAGAAGTCGGTGGTCGCGACGATCGCCTGCTCGTCGTTCAGGCGGTACACGGCCGCGTCGTCGGACGTCTCGGTGCCGACCAGCAGGTCCGGGAACAGCGCGGGCGGCGTCGCGCGCTTCAGCAGTTCGGACAGCACGCCCGGTGCGATCTTGCAGCCGCAACCGCCCCCATGCGAGAGGCTCGTGAGGCGCGGAACGGCAGGCTGGGCTTGGGTGGCTTCGGTCATCGTCGGCATCCGGTGAATAACAACACGCCATTATCGACAATTCCGCGCGAGCGCGCCCGATACCCACATAATCGTCGGCGCCTGCCCTCGTCCGCCCCTCGTTCATGGATCACCTGTTCATCGGCCTCGTGCTGTGCTCGGCGCTGCTGCACGCCATCTGGAATGCGTTCCTGCACGTCAGCGAGGACCGGCTCGTCCAGCTCGGCACGATGTCGCTGCCGTATCTCGCGTTCGGCATCGCCGGCGCCGCGCTGCTGCCCGCGCCGGCGCCCGCCGCCTGGCCGTATGTCGTCGCATCGGCCGCGCTCGAGGTCGCGTACTGCTTCACGCTCGCGCGCGCATATCGCAGCGGCGAGTTCGGGCAGATCTATCCGATTGCGCGCGGGATGTCGCCGCTGCTCGTATCGGTGCTCGCGTTCGCGGTGCTGCACGAGCGGCCGACGCCGTTCGGCTTCGCCGGCATCGCGCTCGTGTCGTTCGGCATCATGTCGCTCGCGCTGCGCCGCGGCTTCAGGTTCTCCGGGGAAGGCGTGCCGTATGCGCTGCTCACGGGCGTGTTCATCGCCGCGTATTCGATCTGCGACGGGATCGGCTCGCGCGTATCCGGCAGCGCGCTCGGCTACATCGCGTGGGTGTACCTGCTGTGGAGCGTGCCGCAGCTCGTGCTCGTCTGCGCGGTGCGCGGCGGCCCGCGCGCGGTGCTCGGCTCGCGCACCGCGCTCAAGCAGGGCGCGATCGCCGGCACGATCTCGCTCGCGGCGTATGCGATCGTGATCCTCGCGTACCGGCACCTGCCGGTCGCGACCGTGTCGGCGCTGCGCGAAACGAGCTCGATCTTCGCGGTCGCGATCGGCTGGTTCGTGATGCGCGAACGGCCCGGCGCGCAGCGGCTCGCCGCATGCGCGCTGGTTGTGGCGGGTGCGGTGCTGATCCGGTTGTAGGCGCGCGGGCCGACGACCTTCGTCGCACCACCGCCCGCCCGTACGTTCCATCCGCGCCACGGGGAGACGGTGGCGATCGACTCGCACTGCTCCGCGACGCAGCGACACCGTCGACCATCAAGCAGCCACCGCCGCCCCGCCGAACGCCCGCTCGTCGATCGCCTCGGCGAGCGTCGCGAATGCCGGCGCGATCTCGTCCTCCGGCACGCATGCATAGCCGAGCAGCAGCCCCGACGCCGCGCGCCCGCGCTCCGCGTAATAGCCGGACAACGGCCGCACGACGATATTGCGTTCGAGCGCGGCCTGCGCGACCGCGCGATCGTCGACACCTTCCGGCAATTGCGTGACGAGATGCAGCCCCGCGTCGCTGCCGAGCGCCTGCAGCGTGTCGCCGTAGCGGCGCGCGACCGCATCGAGCAGCACCTCGCGGCGTTGCCCGTACAGCGTGCGCATCTTGCGGATATGCGACACGAAGTGCCCTTCCGCGATGAATTCGGCGAGCACGGCCTGCTGCAGCAACTGCCCTTCGCGATACAGCTCCGCGCTCGCGGTCGCGAAGCTTTCCGCGAGCGGCTCCGGCGCGACCAGGTAGCCGACCCGCAGCCCGGGGAACAGCGTCTTGCCGAAACTGCCGACGTAGATCACCTGCCCGGCCGTATCGAGGCCCTGCAGCGACGCGAGCGGCCGGCTGCCGTAGCGGAATTCGCTGTCGTAATCGTCCTCGATGATCCAGCAGCCGTGCTGGCGCGCATATTCGAGCAGCATCCGCCGCCGCGCGAGGCTCATCACCATCCCGAGCGGATACTGGTGCGACGGCGTGACGAGCATCAGCTTCGGCGGTTCGGCGAGATCGGCGGCCGACGGCGCGATGCCTTCGTCGTCGACCGGGATCGGCCGCGTGGTCAGCCCCGACACGTTCAGCACGCTGCGCACACCCCAGTAGCACGGGTCCTCGGTCCAGATCGCGTCGCCCGGGTCGGTCAGCAGCCGCACCGCGAGGTCGATCGACTGGTGGATGCCGGTCGTGATCACGATCTGCTCGGGCGTGCAGCGCACCGAGCGCGACGTGCGCAGGTAGTCGGCCAGCGCCTCGCGCAGCAGCGCGAGCCCGCCGCCCGGCGCATAGGTCAGCAGGTCGGGGCGCAGGCGCCGCCAGTACTTGTTGTGCAGCCGCGTCCACACGCGCGCCGGAAATCGCGACACATCGGGCACGCCCGGCATGAACGCGCCGCCCTGGCGCTTCGACACGCCGGCCCCTTCGACCAGCCGCGTGCCGCGTGCGGACAGCCGCCGCGCGGACGGCACCACGACGGCCGGGCCGGCCGCCGCGTCGGGCGGCGCACCGACGATCTCGTCCGGCGCGCTGTCGGCGACGAACGTGCCGCGGCCCGTCGCCGAGTTCACATAACCTTCGAGCGCAAGCTGTTCGTAAACCTGCGTGACCGTGTTGCGCGCGATCCCGAGCTCGGCGGCCAAGAGCCGCGACGACGGCACGCGCGTGCCGGCCGGCAGTTCGCGCGACAGGATCGCCTGTTGCAGCAACCGGTGAAGCTGCCGGTAGATCGGCTGTTCGCCGCCGCGCACGAGGCGCTGCGCCAGCCAGTCCGACAACACGCTCGCGCGCATGATTGGCTCCTGAATATTTATTGAAATGGCTCTGATTGCCAGAGCCAAATGTGATTATAGTCGCCTCCATGGGCTGTCAACGCGCCCGATTTTCTACTCACCGGAAAGAACATCAAGGAGATGACCGTGAAGAATGCCGACCTGCAGGCCCGCAAGAACGCCGCTACCCCGCGCGGCGTCGGCGTGATGTGCGATTTCTACGCAGCCCGCGCCGAGAACGCGGAACTGTGGGATGTCGAAGGCCGCCGCTTCATCGATTTCGCCGCCGGCATCGCGGTGCTGAACACGGGCCACCGCCACCCGAAGATCGTCAAGGCGATCTCGGATCAGCTGAACAACTTCACGCACACCGCTTACCAGATCGTCCCGTACGCGTCGTACGTCGAGCTGGCCGAGAAGATCAACGCACGCGCGCCTGGCGACTTCCCGAAGAAGACCGCGTTCTTCACGACCGGCGCCGAAGCCGTCGAGAACGCGATCAAGATCGCGCGCGCCGCCACCGGCCGTCCGGGCGTCATCGCGTTCTCGGGCGGCTTCCACGGCCGCACGATGATGGGCATGGCGCTGACCGGCAAGGTCGCCCCGTACAAGCTGAACTTCGGCCCGTTCCCGGGCGACGTGTTCCACGCACCGTACCCGACCGCGCTGCACGGCGTGACGACGGCCGACTCGATCAAGGCGATCGAGATGCTGTTCAAGGCCGACATCGATCCGAAGCGCGTCGCCGCAATCATCTTCGAACCGGTCCAGGGCGAAGGCGGCTTCAACCCGGCGCCGGCCGAATTCGTGCGCGCGCTGCGCAAGATCTGTAACGAGCACGGCATCCTGCTGATCGCCGACGAAGTCCAGACCGGCTTCGCGCGTACCGGCAAGCTGTTCGCGATGCAGCACTACGACGTGCTGGCCGACCTGATCACGATGGCGAAGAGCCTCGCGGGCGGTATGCCGCTGTCGGGCGTCGTCGGCCGTGCCGACGTGATGGACGCGGCAGCGCCCGGCGGCCTCGGCGGCACGTACGCGGGCAACCCGCTGGCGGTCGCGTCGGCGCACGCGGTGCTCGAGATCATCGACGAAGAGAAGCTGTGCGAACGCGCCACGCAACTCGGCGACGTGCTGAAGGCGAAGCTGAACGCGCTGCAGGCCGACGTGCCGCAGATCGCCGACGTGCGCGGCCCGGGCGCGATGGTCGCGGTCGAGTTCCTGAAGCCGGGCTCGGGCGAGCCGGACGCGGAATTCACGAAGCGCGTGCAGGCGCGTACGCTCGAGCGCGGCCTGCTGCTGCTCGTATGCGGCGTGTACTCGAACGTCGTGCGCTTCCTGTTCCCGCTGACGATCCCGCAGGCCGTGTTCGACGAAGCGCTCGTGATCCTCGAGGAAGTGCTGAAGGAAACGGTCGGCGTGCCGGCCTGAGTTCCCGTCAACTGAATGTGCCGCCGCCGTCGTCAGGACGGCGGCGGCCGTTTCGTCCTTCATCTTCAACGCAGGCTACATACACATGAGCACGGTTCAGGAAACCCTGGCACTGAAAGATCCGTCGCTGTTCCGCCAGCAGGCGTACGTCAACGGCGAATGGCAAAACGCATCGAACGGCGAGACGTTCGAAGTCCGCAATCCGGCGACGGGCGGCCTGCTCGGCACCGTGCCCGCGATGGGCACGGCCGAGACGCGTCACGCGATCGACGCCGCGAACGCCGCATGGCCGGCGTGGCGCAAGAAGACCGCGAAGGAACGCGCGGCGATCCTGCGCAAGTGGCACGACCTGATGATGGAAAACGCCGACGACCTCGCGCTGATCCTGACGACCGAGCAGGGCAAGTCGCTGGCCGAGGCGAAGGGCGAGATCGGCTATGCGGCGTCGTTCCTCGAGTGGTTCGCGGAAGAAGGCAAGCGCGTGTACGGCGACACGATCCCGACGCCGGCGAGCGACAAGCGCATCGTCGTGACGAAGGAAGCGATCGGCGTGTGCGCGGCGATCACGCCGTGGAACTTCCCGGCGGCGATGATCACGCGCAAGGTCGGCCCGGCGCTCGCCGCAGGCTGCCCGATCGTCGTGAAGCCGGCCGAGGCCACGCCGTTCTCCGCGCTCGCGATGGCCGTGCTGGCCGAGCGCGCGGGCGTGCCGGCCGGCGTGTTCAGTGTCGTCACGGGCGACCCGAAGGCGATCGGCGGCGAACTGACGTCGAACCCGATCGTGCGCAAGCTGTCGTTCACCGGCTCGACGCCGGTCGGCCGCCTGCTGATGGCGCAGTGCGCGGCGACGGTCAAGAAGGTATCGCTGGAGCTCGGCGGCAACGCGCCGTTCATCGTGTTCGACGACGCCGATCTCGATGCGGCCGTGCAGGGCGCGATCGCATCGAAATACCGCAACAGCGGCCAGACCTGCGTGTGCACGAACCGCTTCTACGTGCATGAAGCCGTGTACGACCAGTTCGCGCAGAAGCTCGCGGCGGCGGTCGGCCAGCTGAAGGTCGGTCGCGGCACCGAGCCGGGCGTGACGCAAGGCCCGTTGATCAACGAAGCGGCCGTGCTGAAGGTCGAAGCACACATCGAGGACGCGCTCGCGAAGGGCGCGACCGTCGTGACGGGCGGCAAGCGCCACGCGCTCGGCCACGGCTTCTTCGAGCCGACCGTGCTGACGGGTGTCACGCCGGCGATGAAGGTCGCGAAGGAAGAGACGTTCGGGCCGCTCGCGCCGCTGTTCAAGTTCGGCAGCGACGACGAGGTGATCCGCCTCGCGAACGACACCGAGTTCGGTCTGGCCGCTTACTTCTACAGCCGCGACATCGGTCGCGTGTGGAAGGTCGCCGAAGCGCTCGAATACGGGATGGTCGGCGTGAACACGGGCCTGATCTCGAACGAAGTCGCGCCGTTCGGCGGCGTCAAGCAGTCGGGACTCGGTCGCGAAGGTTCGCACTACGGCATCGACGACTACGTCGTGATCAAGTACCTCTGCCTCGCCGTGTGACGGTTCAGGGCCTGTCGCTTCGGTGACGGGCCCTGACCGCCCGGCCGGAACCGGGCGGTCCGACGCGGGCCGGTGCCCCTCTCCGCCGCGCCCGCGTCGCCTCTCCTCCCCGCGATTAGCGGAACACGTTCACCGCATCCACGAGCCGCGTCGCCTGCTGTTTCAGGCTCTCCGACGCCGCCGTGCTCTGCTCGACGAGCGCCGCGTTCTGCTGCGTGATGTTGTCCAGGTGCACGACCGCCTGATCGACCTGCGCAACCCCCGTGCTTTGCTCGGCCGTCGACGAGCTGATCTCCGCGATCAGGTCCGACACGCGCTTCACCTGCGTGACGATGTCCTCCATCGTCTTGCCCGCGCCGTCGACGATCCGCGCGCCCGATTCGACCCGCTCGACGCTCGCGCCGATCAGCGTCTTGATCTCCTTCGCCGCGTTCGCGCTGCGCTGCGCGAGCGCCCGCACCTCGCCCGCGACCACCGCGAAGCCGCGTCCTTGATCACCCGCACGCGCGGCCTCGACTGCGGCGTTCAACGCGAGGATGTTGGTCTGGAACGCGATGCCGTCGATCACGCCGATGATGTCCGCGATCTTGCGCGAGCTGTCGGTAATGTCGTTCATCGTCGCGACGACCTCGCTCACCGCCTGCCCGCCGCGCCCGGCCGCCTCACTCGCCGACACCGACAACTGATTTGCCTGCAGCGCCGTCTCCGCGTTGCTCGACACGGTCGCCGTCATCTCGGCCATCGACGCGGCCGTTTCCTGCACGCTCGACGCCGCCTGCTCGGTGCGCGCGCTCAGGTCGTTGTTGCCCTGCGCGATCTCGTTGCTCGCGCGCTGCACGTTGTGCACCTGTTCGCTGACGTCGTCGACGAGCCAGCGGAACATCAGCCCGAGCTGGTTGATCGTGCGCAGCGTCATCCCGATCTCGTCGACGCGGTTCATCCGCACGCCGCTGCGGCTCTCGCCGGTCGCGACGCGCAACGCCTCGCCGTGCAACTGCATGAGCGGCCGCGCGATCTGCGCATCGAGCCACAGGCCCGCGGCAACGGCGGCGCCTGCCGTTACCGCCGCGAACGCCGCCAGCGGGCCGGCGGCCAGCCCGCATGCCCAGCCGCCGGCCACCACCACCGGCGCGAGTACGCACAGCGACGCATGAAGCCGCGCGCGCACCGACATCGTCTGGAACAGCGACGTGAAGCCCGCAATGCCCTTGCGGACGATCAGCCCCTTGTGAAAATGCCGGTTGCCCGCACGCCCTTCGCGGAACTCCTTGTACAGCGCCTCGGCAGCGGCGATCTCGTCGCGCGACGCTTTCGTGCGCACCGACATATAGCCCTTCGGCTGCCCGCTGCGCATCACCGGCACCGCGTTCGCGCGCACCCAGTAATGGTCCCCGTTCTTGCGGCGGTTCTTCACGAGCGCGGTCCACGGCTCGCCGCCCTTGAGCGTCGCCCACATGTCGGCGAATGCCTCCTTCGGCATGTCCGGGTGGCGCACCACGTTGTGCGGCTGACCTTCGATCTCGTCGGGAGAAAATCCGCTGACCTGGATGAATGCCGCATTCGCGTACGTGATATGGCTGTCGGCATCGGTTGTCGACATCAGCGTCGCATCGTCGGGGAAATCGAATTCGCGTTGCGTGACGGGCTGGTTATTGCGCATGGTGTGGAGGAGCTCCGGGTAGCGGATCTTGCGCCCGCTTGTCGATTGATTCGAGACCCCCGCGCATTGCGGTCGATCCGCAAGCGCGTGGGTCATGCTCCTGCACTTTCGGCAAATTCGGCGAAAACATTATGCCGTATTCGGGAAAATATGCATTAAATGTGCATCAACTGGTTTTCACCAAATAATTTGTTTATTGATGAAATTAAACCCCAGGCCAGGCAACGGTTTGACGGGTATTCGTCTGATCATTACGCGCAATCCCTTCGGCTCGATTCAATGCATAAACGCAAAATATGAAATACGAATATTTCTCGTTTGGCGTATTTCGATTGAATCGGAAAACCTGAACGCGCATTGCGCGCGATGGCCGCAATTCATTGATCGGGCACGCAGTCGCGCGCGCCCCCGACGATCACCTGAACACGTTCACCGCATCGACCAGCCGCGTCGCCTGCTGTTTCAGGCTTTCCGACGCCGCCGTGCTCTGCTCGACGAGCGCCGCGTTCTGCTGCGTGATGTTGTCCAGGTGCACGACCGCCTGATCGACCTGCGCGACGCCCGTGCTTTGCTCGGCCGTCGACGAGCTGATCTCCGCGATCAGGTCCGACACGCGCTTCACCTGCGTGACGATGTCCTCCATCGTCTTGCCCGCGCCGTCGACGATCCGCGCGCCCGATTCGACCCGCTCGACGCTCGCGCCGATCAGCGTCTTGATCTCCTTCGCCGCGTTCGCGCTGCGCTGCGCGAGCGCCCGCACCTCGCCCGCGACCACCGCGAAGCCGCGCCCCTGTTCACCCGCACGCGCGGCCTCGACTGCCGCGTTCAACGCGAGGATGTTGGTCTGGAACGCGATCCCGTCGATCACGCCGATGATGTCCGCGATCTTGCGCGAGCTGTCGGTGATGTCGTTCATCGTCGCGACGACCTCGCTCACCGCCTGCCCGCCGCGCCCGGCCGCTTCACTGGCCGACACCGACAACTGATTCGCCTGCAGCGCCGTCTCCGCGTTGCTCGACACGGTCGCCGTCATCTCGGCCATCGACGCGGCTGTTTCCTGCACGCTCGACGCCGCCTGTTCGGTACGCGCGCTCAGGTCGTTGTTGCCCTGCGCGATCTCGTTGCTCGCGCGCTGTACGTTGTGCACCTGTTCGCTGACGTCGTCGACGAGCCAGCGGAACATCAGCCCGAGCTGGTTGAGCGTGCGCAGCGTCATGCCGATCTCGTCGACGCGGTTCATCCGCACGCCGCGCCGGCTCTCGCCGGTCGCGACGTTCAGCGCCTGGTCGTGCAGCTGCTGCAGCGGCCGCACGATTTGCGCGTCGAGCCACAGCCCGGCCGCCGCCGCCACGCCGACTGTCGCGCCGGCAAACGCCGCGAGCCCGGCGCCGGCCAGCCCGCATGCCCAGCCCGCGCCGATGACAGCCGGCGCCAGTACGCATAGCGCCGAATGAACGCGCGCACGCACCGACATCGTCTGCGACAGCGACGCAATGCGCAGCAGCCCGGTGCGGATGACCAGCCCCTTGTGGAACCGGCGCTGGCCGGCCTTGCCTTGACGAAACGCGCGATACAGCGCATCGGCGGACTCGGTCTCGTCGCGCGGCGCCCTCGTGCGCACCGACATGTAGCCCTGCGGCTCGCCGTTGCGCATCACCGGGATCGCGTTCGCACGCACCCAGTAATGATCGCCGTTCTTGCGGCGGTTCTTCACGAGCGCGGTCCACGGCTCGCCGCGCCGGAGCGTCGCCCACATGTCGGCGAACGCCTCCTTCGGCATGTCCGGGTGGCGCACCGCGTTGTGCGGCTGGCCGACGAGCTCCTCGTTCGAGAAGCCGCTCACCTGCGCGAACGTCGTGTTCGCGTACGTGATGGTGCCGTCGGCATCGGTCGTCGACATCAGCGTGACGTCGTCGGGAAAATCGAATTCTTGTTGGGTAACGGGCTGGTTGTTGCGCATGCAAGGCTCCGAAAGGCGGATCTGTCGTCCGCGTCGCGCTGAAATCGCGCTCAGTAGCCGAAAAACGGTTTATCGCTTTACGACGGTCTTCATTTTTACTGTCGGCAATCCGGCGGAAAACCTTACCCTTTCCTCACATAAAATATGCAATTCGGCCTGCACCATGATTTCGATCAAATAATCCGGCGATAATCGCCGCGCACGCCGATCCGCATGTCACAACTCGCCGCACGGCGTGTCAATACCGGCATTCGTTGCGAACGGCGAAACAATTCGGTCTATTCTGCTCAATTCAACCAATATTCGAATTCGATGAAAAAGGCATTGCACGAACTGAATCGGCTGCCATGGAATACGGCGACGGTCGCGCATAACAGCCATAAAGGCGATCAGGCCGACTTTTTCCGCCATGGCGGCTCGACACTGTTTCCGGAAGAACGCGAACTGCTCGGCGACGGCGCGGACGCGACGGGCGTCGACATCGCCGACGAAGCGATCGGCTTCGCGCGGCAACTGCCGGCCGACGCGGGCCCGCCCGCGCGGTTCGAACGCGCCGACGTGCTCGACCGGATGCCCGTCGCCGCTGCGCGCGGCGAGCGCTTCGAGCGCGTGTCCACGTCGTACGGTGCGATCTGCTGGCCGCCGGGCCAGAACGCACGGGCGCGCGGGATCACCACGCACCGGGCGGCCGCATGACACGCCGTACCATCGCCGAACGCGACGCGCTTTGCGCACGCACGCTCGCACGCGACGAGGTGCCGCTCGTGTGGACCATCGACCGGCGCGAGATCATCGACCACCTGTATGTGCTGCGCGACGGCGCGCTGCATCTCGTTCCCGAGTTCTATGATGTCGGCGGCTGGCCCGCCGGCGAAGCCGATCACTACACGCCGATCCTGCTCGACTGCCACGATCGCGGCGGCTGGTTCCGCGGCATGTTCGACGGCGCGCGGCTGGTCGCGGCGGTCGTCGTCGACAGCCGGCCGGTCGGCCCGTGTCACGACATGCTGCAACTGAAGTTCCTGCATGTGAGCCGCGACTGGCGCGGCTGCGGGCTCGGCGAGCAGCTGTACCGCGCGGCCCACGCGCAGGCGCGCGCGATGGGCGCCGAACGCCTGTATGTGTCGGCGACGCCGTCGCAGCGCACGATCGACTTCTACCTGCGGCTCGGCTTCACGGTCAGCGCGTCGCCCGACCCGGCGCTGTACGCGCTCGAGCCGGAAGACATTCATCTGGAAGGGCCGATGGCCTGACGCACCGGCATGCGAGTGACGCGTAGAATTTCCCGCTTTGCCACAGCCGCCATCGGCCGACACGGAGAGCGAAATTGCAGAACGAACCGCAGCCGCAGGCCATGCCGAAAATCCTCGTCAGCATGTGCGTGGTCGGCCATCCGGTGCGTTACAACGGCTCGGCCAAAACCGCCGCGCACGAGGCGCTCGAACGGTGGCAGCGCGAAGGGCGTCTCGTTCCCGTCTGCCCCGAGCTGGCGGGCGGCTTCGGCGTGCCGCGCCCGCCCGCCGAAATCGCGGATGGTGAATCGGGGCAGCGGGTTCTGTCGGGCGCCGCACGCATCGTCGACGTGAACGGAACCGACGTCACGGCGCCGTTCGTCTCCGGCGCGCAAACCGCGCTGGCACTCGCACGCGCGCACGATTGCCGCTTCGCGATCCTGGCCGACGGCAGTCCGTCGTGCGGCAGCACCTTCATTCATGACGGGAGTTTCGCGAACCGGCGGCATGCGGGGGCCGGCGTCACGGCGGCATTGCTTCGCCAGCACGGCATCGAGGTGTTCGCGGACAGCGAGATCGACGCGCTCGACGCACGCCTCAGGCAGATATCGCAGGCCGGCTAACGACGATGCGCGGCACGACGATTGTCGTGCCGCGCATCGTTCAGGGAACGGCGAAGCGGCGCATGTCCGGCCGCTTCGCCGCGTAACGCGGGTCAGACGCGTTCGATCGCGATCGCGATGCCCTGGCCGACGCCGATGCACATCGTGCACAGCGCAAAGCGACCGTTCGTGCGATGAAGCTGGTACATCGCGGTCGTCACGAGGCGCGCGCCCGATGCGCCGAGCGGATGGCCCAGCGCGATCGCGCCGCCGTTCGGGTTCACGCGCGGATCGTCGTCGGCGACGCCGAGCATGCGCAGCACCGCGAGGCCCTGCGACGCGAACGCCTCGTTCAGCTCGATCACGTCGAACTGGTCGATCGTCATCCCGAGCCGCGCGAGCAGCTTCTGCGTGGCCGGCGCGGGGCCGATGCCCATCACGCGCGGCGCGACGCCGGCCGTCGCGATGCCCAGCACGCGTGCGCGCGGCGTGAGACCGAAGCGCTTCGCGGTTTCCTCGGTCGCGAGCAGCAGCGCAGCGGCGCCGTCGTTGACGCCCGACGCGTTGCCGGCCGTCACCGAGCCGTCCGGGCGCACGACGCCCTTCAGCTTCGCGAGGGCTTCGAGCGACGTCTCGCGCGGATGCTCGTCGCGCGACACCACGACCGGATCGCCCTTCTTCTGCGCAATCGTGACGGCGACGATTTCCTCGGCGAGCGTGCCGTCCTGCTGCGCACGCGCGGCCTTTTGCTGGCTGCGCAGCGCGAACAGGTCCTGGTCGGCGCGACTGATGTTGTAATCGACCGCGACGTTCTCGGCCGTCTCCGGCATCGAATCGACGCCGTGAAGCTGTTTCATCAGCGGATTGACGAAGCGCCAGCCGATCGTCGTATCGTAGATGTCGGCTTGGCGCGCGAACGCGCTCGCGGCCTTGCCCATCACGAACGGCGCGCGCGTCATGCTCTCGACGCCGCCCGCGACCATCAACGCGGCCTCGCCCGACTTGATCGCACGGGCGGCCACACCGACCGCATCCATCCCGGAGCCGCACAGCCGGTTGATCGTCGAACCCGGCACGCCCTGCGGCAGGCCCGCGAGCAGCAGCGACATGCGCGCGACGTTGCGGTTGTCTTCGCCGGCCTGGTTCGCGCAGCCGTAGATCACGTCGTCGATCGCCGTCCAGTCGACGTCGCGGTTGCGCTCGACGAGCGCCTTGAGCGGCACCGCGCCCAGGTCGTCGGCACGCACGCCGGACAGCGCGCCGCCGTAACGGCCGATAGGGGTACGGATCGCATCACACAGAAAAGCTTCGGTCATCAGTGTCTCCTGTCGATCGGACTTGGCGCTTTAGCGCTTAGTCCGATCCCATGGCGTGGTTGGCTGGAGTTAGCGCTTTAGCGCTTACTTCAGCCCCACGGCGGTCGATCAGAGTTAGCGCTTTAGCGCTTAGTCCGATCTCATGGCGTGGGGCTGGGGTCAGCGCTTTAGCGCTAACTCCAGCCCCACGGCGGTCGATCAGAGTGGGCGCGCTAGCGCTGGCTCCGGCCACATGCAAGGCTGGGAAATGAACGGGGCGCGCCCCTTGCATAACCCGCCGGGATGCGCTTAAATGTTCTATATACGAACATAAGATCGTGTATCGAACGTTCAACGCATCATAGGGAGTGCGGGGACGACCTGTCAAGCGCCTGGTCCGCCGCGCGGTTGGCGTGTCAGGCCCCATGCGCTATCTTCTCGGCTGCACGATATTCCACCCGCTCATGACAACCGAAGACACTCAGAAACCCGGCGACTCCTATGTGCAGTCGTTCGCGCGCGGCCTCGCGGTGATCCGCGCGTTCGACGCGGCGCGTCCGGAGCAGACGCTCACCGAGGTCGCGTCGGCTACCGGCCTGACGCGCGCGGGCGCACGCCGGATCCTGCTCACGCTGCAGACGCTCGGCTACGTCGAGGCCGACGGCCGGCTGTTCCGGCTCACGCCGAAGATCCTCGAGCTCGGCTTCGCGTACCTGACGTCGATGCCGTTCTGGAATCTCGCCGATCCCGTGATGGAGCAGTTGTCCGCGCAGATCCACGAAAGCTGCTCGGCCGCGGTGCTCGACCGCACCGAGATCGTCTACGTGCTGCGCGTGCCGACGCACAAGATCATGACGATCAACCTGTCGATCGGCAGCAGGCTGCCCGCGTACTGCACGTCGATGGGCCGCGTGCTGCTGTCCGCGCTCGACGACGCGGCGCTCGACGAAACGCTCGCGCAGAGCAACATCCGCGCGCACACGCCGCGCACGATCACGGACCTCGGCGAACTGAAGGCGACGATCGCACAGGTGCGCCAGCAAGGCTGGGCCGTGGTCGACCAGGAACTCGAAGTGGGCCTGATGTCGATCTCCGCGCCGATCCGCAACCGGCGCGGGCAGATCATCGCGGCGATGAACATCAGCGGCAACGCGCAGCGGCATACCGCGAAGCAGATGGTGAAGGAGTTTCTCGGGCCGCTGCAGCAGGCCGCGCAGACGGTGTCGGAACTGGTGGCGCGACGGGGGTGAGCGTCCAGCTCGATTGTCGTATCGGTGAAACGACAATCCGCTCATAAAAAAAGCGGGCAGCGCAAGCTGCCCGCCAACTCTGACTCCCTTGCAACGTTCTTCTCACGGAACACGGAGCAAACTCCGCGCCGCTCAATTTAGTGACGTGCGGAAGCCCGGTCAATTTGACGAGAACGAAATTGCGCGAAGCCCGTATCGGACACGGTGCCCGCCACACCCGTCACGCGCCGAGCAACATCCCCGTGCGCACCGGCACCGTGCCCGTCACACGGCCGAGCGGCGCACCGGCCGTCACGAAACGGATCGCGCGCCGCATGTAGAACACCCCATCGGTCCCGCTCGAGATTGTCGTGATCGCATCCGTCAACGGATCGACGATGTCGAACAGCGGATCGCCGGCGCGGATCGTCGCGCCGATCGCCGCACGGTGCACGAGTATCCCGCTCACCGGCGCGTAGAACTGCTCGCTGCCCGCGAGCGGCGTGGCCGGCGCGGCAAGCGGCGGCAGCGGCGCACGTTCGCCCCGCACGGCGCCGCACCACACGAGATAGTCGACGAGCGCATCGGCATCGTGTTCCGCATATTCATACGTCACATCGCGCTGGCCGCGGCACTCGACCGTCACGGCCACGGTGCCGGCCGCCATCGGCGTGCCGTCCGGCAAGTGCTGCCGCAACTGCGACCACAGCAGGTGATGCGCATCGTCGAACGCATGCCCGCCGGAATCCTCCGCGAGCAGCGACACGTCCGCGCCGAGATAGCGCGCCAGCGGCTCGACCTCCGGCCACGCGGTGTCGCTCGTATACACGTGCATCACCGCTTCGAGCGAACAATGCAGGTCGATCACGACATCGGCGTCATGCGACAGCTTCAGCAGCGCGAGCTGCAGCGCGTCGAATTCGGTGCGCGGCGCGATATCGTCGAGCGCCGAGCCGACGCATTCGCGCACGATCGCGCGATTGCGTTCGGGGTCGTCGCCGAGCCGGTCGCGCGCACGCGCGGCGATTTCCGCGAGCGGCAGGAAGCCGCGATTGAAGTTGCGGCCGCTCGCCAGGTCGAAGCGGCCGATGAATTGCCCGAGCAGATGATGATTGAGGCCGACCGGGTTCGCGACCGGCACGAGCACGATCCCGGCCGCGAGCCGGCCTGCCGCGTCGAGCTGCGCGAGACGCTGCTTCAGCACGAACGCCGCGAGCATCGCGGGCGTCTCGTCCGCGTGCAGCGCGGCCTGCAGATAGATCTTGCGACCGGCATCGGCCGGCCCGAAATGAAAGCTCGTCAGCGTGCGCTGCGTGCCGATCGACGGCGACAGGAGCGGCGTGGTGCGAATCTGCATCGATGGTCTCGAACGGATGAAAACGGGGGAATCGGGGAACCCGGCATGCACGTCGCTCAGTCGCCGTACGGGTTGAAATCGAAGTACTGCTTCGCGATCCTGTCGTAGGTGCCGTCCTTCAGCATCGACGCGATCGCGCCGTCGATCGACGCCTTGAGCGCCGTATCGGACTGCCGCATGCCGATGCCGACACCGCGATCGCCCATATCGAGCGGCGCACCGACAAACGCAAAGCCCTTGCCGCGCGGCTGGCGCAGGAACCCGTAATCGGCTTCCACCGTGCCGAGCAGCGCGGCGTCGAGACGGCCGTTGACGAGATCGGCGAACACGTCGTCCTGGCTCTTGTACGGCACCACGCCGACGCCGGCCGGCGCCCAGTGCGCGAGCGCCCACGATTCGAACTGCGTGCCCGACTGCACGCCGACGCGCTTGCCGGCCAGCGACGCCGCCGAACTGCCGAGCCCGCTCTCGGGCCGCGCGACGAGCCGCGACTTGAAACGGAACAGCTTCGACGAGAACAGGATCTGCTTCTCGCGCTTCTCGGTGATCGCCATCGACGACAGGATCGCGTCGATCTTGCGCGCCTGCAGCGCGGGGATCATCCCGGAGAACTCGAGCTCGACCCACTGGCAGTGCAACTGCGCGCGACGGCAGATCTCGTTGCCGAGATCGACGTCGAAACCCTTCAGGCTGCCGTCGGGCGCCTTCGCGTCCATCGGCGGATAGGTCGGGTCGATGCCGAGACGCACGACGTGCGCGTCGAGCGCGCTGGCGGATGTCGCCGCCAATCCAATGCACAGGGAAACGAGCGGGACGAGGAAGCGTTTCATGGTCGACGCGAGGCAGGAAAAGGGGCAAACGGCATGAGCCGGACTGCCGGCGATCGTAGTGCGCGCGCGCCGCCGCCGGAATCATCGGCTGCCTTATCATGATCACCATTTCCGATCACCGACATCGCGCTTGCCCATGGCGTTCACGCTATCCCAGCTTCGCATCTTCCAGGCTGTCGTCGAGCACGGCAGCCTGCGCGCCGCGGCACGTGCGCTCGACCTCGCGCAAAGCGGCGTCACGCAGCAACTGCAAAGCCTCGAGGCGACGCTCGGCGCGACGCTGTTCACGCGCACCAATCGCGGCATCGTGCCGACGGCCGTCGGCCAGCGGCTGCTCGCGCGCTCCGGTTCGATCCTCGGCGAGTGCGAGCAGGTCGAGCGCGAAATCCGGCAACTGAGCGGCGCATACGAAGGCACCGTCACGCTCGGTCTCGTGACCGAACCGCTGATCGACGCGTTCGCGCCCGTGCTGACCGCGTTTCGCGCGCGCTTCGACAAGGTCGACGTGCACCTGCGCACCGGCACGTCGCGGATGATGATCGGCTGGCTACGGGAAAGTGCGATCGATTTCGCGATCTCGCACGTCGCAAAGCAGACCGACACGACCGACCTCGCGGTCACGCCGCTGCATGCGTCGGCGCCGGTGGTCGTCTGCCGCAACGGGCATCCGGCGATGCACGCGCAATCGCTCGCGGAACTGGCCGGCTACGCGTGGGTGTCCACGCGCTCGCCGAACCTGAGCGCCGACCCGGTCGTCAACCGGCTGCTCGCGTACTTCGACGCGCATGGCCAGCCGCCGCCGAAGATCCTCGCGACCGTCGAAGGGATGTTCGAGACGCTGCAGCTCGTCACGCAGACCGATTGCCTCGCGCTCGAGACCGAAGCCATCACGCGGCACGGGCCGTTCGCCGCGGCGCTCGCCAAGGTGCCCGTGCGCGAGCAGGCGGAATCGCAGGACGTCTGCCTGCTGCAGCGCGCGGCCGTGCCGCTCACGCCGGCCGCGCAGGAACTCGCGACGATGCTCGCGTCGTATCTGAGGATGGTGCGCGGGCGGTAGGCGCGTCTTGCCGCCAGATGCCCGCGCCGGATGCCCGTCACACCGCGCGTCAGTCCATCGACTCCCGAGCCGTCTCGCGCAGCATCGCTACCGCGACCAGCGACAGCACCACGCACGCGGCCACGTAGCCGGCCGGCGCGAGCTTGCTGCCGGTCGTCTTCACGAGCCAGGTTGCGATGAATTGCGCGGTGCCGCCGAAGATCGTCACCGCGAGCGCATACGCGATCGAGATGCCCGTCGCGCGCACATGGCGCGGCAGCGACTCGCACATCAGTGCCATCTCCGACGCCGAGCCGAGCGAATAGAACAGCAGCATCAGTGCGGTCAGCGGCAGGATCACCGACAGCGTCGGATGATGGTTCATCAGCCAGAACGCCGGGAACAGCAGTACGACCAGCACGCCGCGGCCGACGAAGATCGGCAGGCGCCGGCTGCCGATCCTGTCCGACAGCCAGCCGAACAGCGGGCACGTGACCAGCATCACGCAGCCCGACGCGACGCCCACGAACATCGACAGCTTCATCGGCAGGCCGAGCGTATGGATCGCGTAGGTCGGCATGTAGAAGGTCAGGATGTAGGTCGACACCGTGCCGCCCATCACCGTGAGCATCAGCAGCAGCACCGTGCGCGTGTGCTTCGAGAACAGCTCGTGCAGCACGCCGCGCTCGATCGCATGATGGCTGTCGCCGGGCGCATCGTCCGCGAGCCGGCGGCGCAGATACATGCCGACCGGCGCGATCAGCACGCCGACGAGGAACGGCAGCCGCCAGCCCCAGCTTTCGAGCGCATCCTTCGTCATCGTGTTCGACAGCAGCGCCGCGAAGCCCGAGCCCATCAGCGCGGCGCCGCCCTGCGTCGCGAGCTGCCAGCTTGCGCGGAATGCTCGGCGCGACGTGCCGCCCTGTTCGAGCAGCGTGGTGGTCGCCGCGCCGAATTCGCCGCCCTGCGAGAAGCCCTGCATCAGCCGCGCGAACACGACGAGCAGCGGCGCGGCCATGCCCGCCTGCGCATACGTCGGCGCGATCGCGATCAGGCCCGTGCCGAGCGCCATCAGCATGATCGTCAGGTTCAGCGCGGCCTTGCGCCCCTTGCGGTCCGCGTAGACGCCGAGCACGACGCTGCCCAGCGGCCGCGTGAAGAAACCGGCTGCGAATGTCGCGACCGACAGCAGCAGCGACGTGGTCGGATCGCTCGACGGGAAGAACAGCTTGCCGATCAGCACCGCGAAAAAGCCGTACACGGTGAAATCGAAGAATTCCAGCCAGTTGCCGATCACGGCCGCCGCGATCGCGCCGCGCCGCGTGACGGCGGGTGCGCCGGCTTCGACGGCCACCGCCGGTGCGGGGTGCAGTGCGAGATTGTCTTTCTGCATCATTCCGGTCTCCTTCTCAATACGGCCGGAAGCGCCGGCCGCGCGCCACCGCGATCACTGCCCCAGGTAACGCTCCACGAGACGCGTCCAGAACGCCGCGCCGATCGGCAGGTTGCGGTCGTTGAAGTCGTATTTCGGGTTGTGCACCATGCAGCCGTCCTCGCCTTCGCCGTTGCCGAGCCGCACGAACGAGCCCGGCCGCTGCTGCAGCATGAACGCGAAATCCTCGCTGCCCATCAGCAGGTCGGTCTGCTCGACCACGTGCGCGTCGCCGACCAGTTCGCGCGCGACCTGCGCGGCGAAATCCGTTTCGGCATCCGTATTGACGACGACCGGGTAGCCTTCGATGTACTCGACGTTCGCGGTCGCGCCGTAGCTCGCGGCCTGCGTTTCGGCCAGTTCGACGATGCGGCGCTTGAGCAGCGCGCGCACGTCGGGGCTGAACGAGCGCACGCTGAGTTCGAGGCGCGCGCCGTTCGGGATCACGTTGTTCGCGGTGCCCGCGTGCATCGAGCCGACCGTGACGACCGCCGGCTGTGCGGGGTCGACGTTGCGCGCGACGATCGTCTGCAATGCCATCACGATGCTCGCCGCGACGACGACCGGGTCGACCGTCAGGTGCGGCCGCGCCGCGTGGCCGCCGACGCCCTCGATCGTGATGATCGCCTTGTCGCCGGCCGACATGAACGGGCCGCGCCGCGTGAGGAAGACGCCGGGCGCCGCGCCCGGATGGTTGTGCATGCCGAACACGGCATCGCACGGGAAGCGCTCGAACAGGCCGTCGTCGATCATCTTCTTCGCGCCGCTGTCGACGCCATGCTCTTCGGCCGGCTGGAAATACAGGTGCACGGTGCCGGAGAAATTGCGTGTCTTCGCGAGATGCTGCGCGGCGCCGAGCAGCATCGTCGTGTGGCCGTCGTGGCCGCACGCGTGCATCTTGCCGTGCGTGCCGCTTGCATACGGCAGGCCGGTCGCCTCGACGATCGGCAGCGCATCCATGTCGGCGCGAATGCCGATGCTGCGCGTGCCCTCGCCCACGTGCAGCGTGCCGACGACGCCCGTCTTGCCGACCCCGCGCGTCACCTGCCAGCCCCATTGCCCGAGCTTGTCCGCGACGAGCGCGGCCGTGTCGTGCTCTTCGTACGCAAGTTCGGGATGGTGATGGATGTGGTGACGGATCTCGCGCAACCCGCCGGCGGCGGGCATCAGATCCTCGATTTCGGTGAAGCGGACGTCGGTGGTCATCAAGCGGCTCCTGCTGATTGTCAGCGTGTCAGCCGCACGCGGACGGTGCGTGC
The DNA here is from genome assembly GCF_900119325.1 of Burkholderia sp. NFPP32. NCBI lineage: Bacteria > Pseudomonadati > Pseudomonadota > Betaproteobacteria > Burkholderiales > Burkholderiaceae > Burkholderia > Burkholderia sp. NFPP32. The sequence continues at coordinate 84,851 of NZ_FPJP01000022.1, forward strand.
GGGAAAGCGAGCCACTATATCGAGCCGATATTGGTTCAATAAGATACGGAATTTTTCACCGCGATAAGATTTATTAATCAGGGTTAGTACGGGGGGCGATCGTGTATGTGTAGTCTTCGATTAGATGATCGATTACAGGGAAGAGCAGATAGCTGCCAGAGAACTCCGAAACACCGCATACCACGAAGCGGGCCACAAGTTGCTCTACGAGCGCTTCGGCGGCGCTGGCGACGCAATCGTGTGGAAAAACGAGAGTGGCAATTCCGAGGAGTGCGCGTGGCTCGGCCAGTTCCGTCCCCGCACCTGCCCCGAGGAGATGCACAAGGTGGCGTTGAAACATGGGTTTGCGGTTCCCGAGCTACCTGCGAACCGGAAAATGCTCGTCGGCATGTCTGGCCTGTTGGCCGAAGAAATCCTGAGCGGTGAGCCAGATGCTGGACGCAGCTTCGCGGGCTTCGGTTCTGCCGGATGCTCCTAGATTCGCCGCAATCAATCCCCTAAGGCTTCGGAAATGCGATTTTGTTGAAAGCCGAAATCCTTGAAAATACGTCGGAAATGAATTCAATAAACACTATGGCCCGTGTTGGAAGCAACCTGTTTGCAACATAGACAATCTGAACAGGGACGGCCGGAGCAAAGTGCCCGGTCAGAATTAACTGCAAACGACCGCTTTTTAACCCTTCCTCGAACAGCCATTCCGGCCCATGCCCGACCCCTAACCCTGCTGTGACCGCTGCTCGAACGGCCTCGGGTGAGTTGACCCGCAATCTCCCAGAGACCGGAATATCGGCGTCACGAAAGCGCCATGTCGCACCGGACGACAGCAAAGTGTAGACCACGCAATCATGTTCGCGCAGGTCATCAGGTGTGTCCGGAACTCCGCGTTTCGCCAGATAGTCCTTGCTGGCCACGACCACACGCTCGTACATTCCTATGCGCCTGGCGCGTAGCGCACTGTCCTCCAGATGTCCAATGCGAATCGCGAGCTCGACTCCCTCGTCTACAAGGTTCACGTAGCGATCGCTGATCTGAAGATCCAGCGTCAATCTGGGATATCGCTCCAGAAAGATCGGAACCTGAGGCAACACATATGCATGCGCTAACGCCGTGGGACAGGCCACGCGCAAGAGTCCCGATGGATCGACACTGTTCCTGAAAGACGATTCAGATTCGTCCACCGCGTCAAGAATCCGGCGGATATCTGCATAGTAGCGTTCACCCTCGGGCGTCAGGGCAAGCTTTCGTGTGGATCGGTGCAGCAGCCGCGTTTGGAGATGGTCCTCCAGCGCGGCTACATAGCGGCTGACGTTGGGTTGGCCCAATCCCAAATCTCGCCCTGCAGCAGAAAAACTCCCCGTCTCGACGGCCCGTGCGAAGCACGTCATCAAGAGAAATCGGTCCACGCGGCCCCCAATTCATGCAACAGAAGCATGAAATATATTCAAAGCAGCCATCTTATCGTCACATCGGCATAGGTGCACATTTCTCCCTGTCGACCACGGTTGGTTGTCACTTACAGGAGAAGTCAATGTCGCGCTTGCAAGGTAAACGCACCCTTATCACCGGCGGCACCAGCGGCATCGGTCTGGAAACCGCGAAGCAGTTTTTGGCCGAGGGCGCCCGCGTCGTCGTCACGGGAGTCAATCCCGATTCGATCGCCAAGGCGCAAGCCGAACTTGGACCCGAGGTTCCGGTTCTACGGGCCGACTCGGCCAGCGTCGCTGCCCAAAAGGAACTGGCACGAGCCATCAAGGACCACTATGGCCAACTAGACGTTGCCTTTCTCAATGCTGGTGTATCCGTCTGGTTGCCGATCGAGGAATGGACGGAAGAGATGTTCGATCGCTCGTTCGATGTCAATGTCAAGGGACCGTACTTCTTGCTCCAGGCGTTGCTGCCGGTGTTCGCTCGCCCGGCGTCGGTCGTGCTCAACACGTCCGTCAGTGCGCATGTTGGCGCAGAGCGCTCCTCCGTTTATGCGGCCACCAAGGCTGCGGTGCTGAATATGTCGAAGACGCTTTCGGCGGAACTGCTTGGACGCAGCGTCCGCATCAATGCGGTCAGCCCCGGCCCGGTCGACACGCCGCTGTACGACAAGCTCGGCATCCCCGACGCCTACCGCGAACAAGTCAACAGGGATATTGCCGCCACCATCCCACTCGGCCGCTTCGGTACTCCGGAGGAGGTGGCCAAAGCCGTGCTGTACCTGGCCTCCGACGAGTCCCGTTGGACGGTCGGATCGGAAATCGTCGTGGATGGCGGTCGCATGCTCAATCGCTGATCGAGCAACGCCGGAGCCCGGGGAAAGCGTCTTCTGTTCGCGCACGAGTGGCAGGTGCTGCGTTCGGCATCACGCTTTCCCCTCCCGCGAAGCAAAAAGAGCAGAGACACGGAAAACATCCTGGTGCACTGCCGCTGCATACAGACCATTCGAGCCTTACATGACAATGCCCTCGCTTACTCTGATCAGTCACCCTCTGTGCCCGTTCGTCCAGCGGGCCGCCGTCGTTTTGCTTGAAAAGCAAGTTGCGTTCGAGCGTATCAACGTGGATCTCAACGCCAAGCCGGCTTGGTTTTTGGCACTGTCACCGACTGCCAAGGTCCCTTTGCTCCAAATCCAGCAGCCCGACGGCGAAGAAGAGATCTTGTTTGAAAGTATGGCGATTTGCGAATATCTGGACGAAACGCAACCCGGCCCACATCTCTACCCGGCCAATCCATTGGCACGCGCCAAGCATCGAGCCTGGATTGAATTTGGCTCAGCGACCCTGGGCGAGGCGTGGGGGTACTTGAACGCCAAGGACCATGCCAGCGCCGAAGTAAAAGCCACGTCGTTCAAAGAACGGCTGGTCCAACTCGAAAACGTCCCAGGCCTCGGTCCATACTTCGACGGTGAGACCTTTGGCATGGTAGACGCGGTCTTTGCCCCCATCTTTCGCTACTTCGACACCTTAGAGACAGATGGTGTCGCGTCAATTTTCGCGGACGTTCCCAAAGTCAACGCCTGGCGTAGAAATCTCCGAGGAAGAGCTAGTGTGATCGGCGCCGTTTCTGTAGATTATCAGGCCCATTTTCTAGCGCACTTGCGACGGCAAAAGGCTGTGCTGGCCGAGAAAATGTAGGACGCGTCCCCATCGCCTCACGTGCTCTATTGGAACGCGCCCCTCCGTTACAAATCCATCCCGAGACCTTATAGCCGCAGCCGGAAGCTAACAAAGGTTCTTCTCGGGAACCACGGCTAAAAGATGCCACCGCCTCGCGTGCTCGGAAAGACGATTGTCGAATGATCGTCATCGAGCATTCGTTCGGTGGGCAAATTATTCACAGAGCCTTGATATCGGAGACGGCTGAAGGCGATTGGCGAGCGACAACCACGTCGCAACCAGCAGATTGTTCTGACGCGCTTCGAGCCAGCGTCGTCATGTCCCGTTCAAACCGCACCCGCTCCCCACGCAAGGAATCCGCCGTCCACCGGAAGCACAATTCCGTTCGTATACCCCGCCTCCTCCGACGCCAGATAGCACACCGCCGCAGCGATTTCCGACGTCGTGCCGTAGCGCTTCATAGGAATCGCGTTTGAATATTCGGCGCGGAACTCTTCACTATGCAGCGCCTTGGTCATCGGCGTATCGACTGGGCCTGGCGCGATTGCGTTAGCTGTAATGCCGTAATCGCAGAGCTCCACTGCCATCTGGCGGGTTAAAGCAATAACGGCCCCTTTCGAGGTGCCGTATGCCGTGCGGCCTTTACCGACCGCTCGCATGCCTGCCACCGAGGCGATATTGATTATGCGGCCCCAGCGATTCTTTACCATCAGACGTGCGGCGTGCTGGGAGCACAAGAACGCCCCCGTTACATTGACCTGAATCGTTTTAAGAAACGTGTCCAGTGGGTAGTCGATGAACGGCACCAGCTTCGCAATACCGGCGCCGTTGACCAACACGTCGCAACGCCCATGTCTTTTGTCAAGTTCACCGAACGCAGCGGCAATCGACTCTGAATTTGAAACGTCCATCTCAATGGCCGACACTGACAGGCCCGCGCGCTGAAATCTCGACGCCGCCTCTTCAGCCGCGCTCTTATTGATATCGGCAAGAACAACGTGATAGCCACGTTTCGCGAGCTGTTCCGCCGAATCGGCCCCGATGCCCATCGCGCCACCTGTAACCACTGCAACGCGGCTCGCGTCGCTTTGCTTCATCTGCTCCACGCTGTCTCCTTTAGCGTAAGACCGCTGCAGGCTTCGATTCCGATGCCTGGAAGCGGATCGAATGATGGCGCTACGCGCCATCTCATGAGCAGATTATTGAAGCCGCAGCGGGCTAGGTCAAAGGATAATAAAGCATCAGGCAGTGAGAAAAAGTCACAGCCAGGATGCCGAGATTTCGTCTGCAAGAAAGCACGCCGCAGCTGGCTTCATGTCTCCATCTCACGCAACTCGTTCCTCAGCCATTCAACTAGGGCGACTGTCTTCGGCTGATTTTCGGCATGAGGAGCAACCCAGAGCACAAGGTGCACCGGTCCCGGGACGAAACCGAACGGCGCGACAAGACCAGCTGAGTCCAGTTCGTCTCGGACGAGCATTCTCGGCACTGCCGCAACCCCCAACCCGCACTTGGCGGCCTGAATCTGAAGATAGAAATGATCAAACGATTCAGCAATATCGGGCGGAGGCTCGAGTACGGTCGAGGTCGCTTTGTACCAGTCAGCCCACGCGGACGGTCGTGTATTGGTTGCCAAAAGCCGCGCGCGCGCCAGGTCGCCCGGTTTTTCGATCCGGTTCGTGCGCATGTATTCCGGGGAGCAAACTGCGCCGATCCATTCCTCAATCAACGGGACAGGGGTTACGCCTTTGGGTACAGGGATGGAGGACAGCCGTATCGCTACCGTTATCTTGTCCCGCGTGAAGTCGATTTCACCATGACCAGTGTTGAAACTCAGGTCAAGCGACGGGATCGCATTCTTCAGCTTTGAGAGGCGTGGCAGCAACCAGTACATCATGATCGAAGCCGAGCACGAGAGCGTCAACGGACCCGGCTTCAACTGATCGACGGTCTTTTGGATGAGGTTGAACGCCACGCTCAGGCCTTCCGCCATCTGGGCACCTTCGGGCGTCGGCTCCGTCGAGTGTGCATTGCGTGACAGCAGCAGGACACCCAGTTGGTCTTCAAGTGCGCGTATATGTCTGCTCACCGCGCCGTGAGTCACATTGAGTTCTTCAGCGGCAGCACCGAAACTTCGCAGGCGCGCCGTGGCTTCAAAAGCTCGCAGCGCATTCAATGAAAGACGAGGCACCTGGACTCCTGTTGGGCCCGAAGCCCACTGCTTGCGAAAGCGGCCTATTGTGAGTTTTTCGCTCAGGGTCAAGAAATCATATCGTTTGATGTCGCGAGACGTCAAATCTATATTCTGCTCATCCCCCGGCTAAAGCGCAGGCGGCCACGGCAGGCCCCATGTGCCCGGTTTCAGCTCGAATACCTAGTACGAAGAGACAAACATGGTCGAAATCCCCCATCGAAGAACCGAATTCACTGCGCGCTATTTCGTCGAGAGTTCAGTACCGATTGCAAAAGCCGCAGAGGTAATCGCAGGCGAACAGTCCAGCGGGACGTTTCTTGCGCTGCCCGGGGAGAGTGATGCGCTGAAGAACCGTGCCCGGGCCCGAGTAGTGAAGGTGGATTCGCACTCCCCTGTTCTGGAGCCCTCCCTGTACAGTGCTCATGTCGAACGCAAGGGATCCCCGAGTGTCTATTTCCGGGGTGAGATCGAGATCGCCTTTCCGGTCGACAACATTGGTCCTAACTTGCCGACCCTCCTGTCAACGGTCGCGGGCAATCTGTTTGAGTTGGGAGAAGTGACAGGGCTACGCTTGCTCGATATCGATCTGCCGGCAACCTACGCCGCCCAGTTCCCCGGCCCTCAATTCGGCATTAGCGGAACCCGCGACTTCGCTAAGGTCTACGACAGACCAATGATCGGCACCATCATCAAACCGAGCATTGGCTTGCTTCCCGCACAGACGGCAGAGATCGTCGACAGTCTCTGCGCCGCAGACATCGATTTCATCAAGGACGACGAGCTTCTCGCTGATCCCACATACGCGAGCTTCGACGAGCGTCTCGCAGCCGTCATGCCCGTCCTTCATCGGCACGCCGACCGCATGGGCCGTATGCCCATGTACGCAATCAACATCTCGGGCACAATCGACGAGATGCTCCAGCGACACGATGCGGTGGTACGGGCGGGCGGTACTTGCGTGATGGTTTGCATTAATTGGGTCGGCTTTGCTGGCGTCGAGCACCTTCGCAAGCATGCCCAGCTGCCCATCCACGGTCACCGCAATGGTTGGGGCGCGCTCACCCGCTATCCGCAACTTGGATTCTCCTTTAAGGCGTATCAGAAGCTGTGGCGACTTGCTGGGGTGGATCATCTGCACGTCAACGGCATTCGCAGCAAGTTCTGGGAACCAGACGCGTCCGTCATCGAATCGGCCCGTGCCTGCCTGACACCGTTCGGGGGCGTGCAGCCGTTGATGCCCGTTTTTTCATCAGGCCAGTGGGCGTCGCAAGCCCCTGATCTTTATGCTCAGTTGGGTTCCGTAGACCTGATGCATTTGGCGGGCGGCGGAATCATCGGACATCCGCATGGAATTGCCGCGGGTGTTGCAAGTATGCGGGAAGGGTGGGAAGCAGCTGTCGAAGGGATCGACCTGAACACCTTCGCGGAGTCCCGACCTGCGCTGCGTGCTGCGCTGTCTCACTTTCAATCGGCGTGACCCGGGATGAGCTCAAAATCCGAACAATCAGCTGCGGCACTGAGGCTGGCTTTCTACGGCGACGACTTTACCGGATCGACGGACGCTCTTGAGGTCCTGGCCTTCGCGGGGCTTAGGTGCGCGCTTTTTTTGAAAGCGCCTTCGTCCGAAAAACTATCGCAACTCGGCGGATTCGACGCCATCGGTGTCGCAGGCGACAGCCGAGGAATGAGTCCGTCCGAAATGGACCGGTCTCTTCCACCGCTTTTCGAAGCTCTGCACGCCCTCGATGCTCCGATCCTTCACTACAAAGTCTGTTCGACTTTCGATAGCGACCCGACGATAGGAAGCATCGGAAGAGTCTTGGAGATAGCCCGGGCGGGCATCACTCGGAATCCAGCTCCGATTGTTGCCGGTACGCCGGCATTGAAGCGCTACTGCGCATTTGGCAATTTGTTCGCTCGGTCCGGTACCGACAACAAGACTTATCGAATCGATCGCCATCCAATTATGAGCGCCCACCCTGTCACACCGATGGCCGAGGGAGATCTTCTGCGTCATCTGGCGCTGCAGACCGCTTTGCCTCTCTCCGGCTTCCAGCTGCCGAGTCTGGAAGGTACTCGCGAAGAAGTCGACCTGGCATGGTCGGAAGCAATTTCAACGGGCGACTCGGGAATCTTGCTCGATTCAGTGACCCCACGTCATCTAACCGAAGTCGGCCGGCTCCTCGACAACTACGCTACGGCGGTCGGCTCCGTATTTACGATCGGCTCGTCTGGTGTCGAATATGCGCTGACTCAATGGTGGCGGGAACTCGGTAGTCTTCCCGAAATGCAGCGGTCTTACGACCGTATTGCGCCGGCGAATCAGATCCTTGCCATTTCCGGGAGCGCCTCACCGCTGTCGTCCGCACAGATCGACGCGGCGATCACTGCAGGCTTCGCCGAAATCGCCATCGACGCAAAAGCGCTTGTTCGAGAAGATTCCTGGCAACGGACAGCTCAAGATATCGCCGTCCGCGCGATTGCGCTGCTCAGCGAAGGGCGCAGCGTCATTTTGCATAGCGCCCGTGGTCCGAGCGATACACGCATCGCCGAAATGCTCGAGTACTTTACCGCTCGCGGACTGACCCACGACGACGCTCGGCATCAAGGTGGACGATTGCTTGGGCAACGGCTTGGCGCAATTGCGAATGATGTCCTCGAAGCCACTCACCTGCAGCGACTGGTTCTCTCAGGCGGAGATACGTCCAGCCAGGTCACACAAGTCCTTGGTCCTGACGCGCTTGAGATTGACGGTCGCCTGGCCGTGGGCGCACCGCTGTGCCGTGTAATTTCCGAAAAGCCTCATTTGCGAAACCTTCAGCTTGCCCTGAAAGGTGGGCAAATGGGCGACCAAAACTTTTTTGTCGTCGCACGCGATGGCACCACGAGATGACTCCGGCGCGATGCTGCAACATTGCTTGCTCCGTAACGTGGAACCTCACAGCGGGAACCGCCACGGAAAACATGAACCCCACTGCATCAACCAGAAATGTGGGAAGACGGTCGACTTTACGGTGATTACAAACAGCAGGACCTAGGCGCTGCACCACGTCGGTCAGGTCTCTTATGAAAGCGCATCGCAATTCAGCCGCGAATATTTACGCCACTTCGGCGCCCGCCTGCGCGCGACGTGCGCAAGATTCGTGAATCGATCGGTGCGGTGTCAGCTTCGATTCAACTCTGACCACCGGAGGTGGCAGTTCTGGGGGCGGCACTAACGGGTCAGCACGAGACTCTCGTCCATAAGGCCGGAGATAAGGTCATCGGAAAGGCGGGGTTGCTTTCCCTGGCACGCACCTTGTCGGGTGAACTGTGGGCGCTCGGCATCCGGGTCAATGGCCTGAGCCCCGGCCCGACCGAGACGGCTGCGCTTGGCAAGCTGGGCCTGCCGCCGGAACCGGCATCATCAGCCTGGCTTCGGCGGTGTGGCCTTGCCCGCGTCTCCTTCCTGAATCCCCGATCCCCGCCCATGAACGCCTCCAGCATGTGCGGAAACAGCACCGCGGCATCGACCGCTTCGCCGTAGGTCTGCGCGTGCAGCGCCGCAAGCGGTCGAGGTCGGCCTTCAGGCTGGCCGGGCACGCGAAGGTCAGCTTGATGCTCTCGGTCATCGGCAGCGGCCCCAGCCGCAGTTTGCGCGTCGCGCTCATCGTGACTGGCGATAGTAGGTTCGCAGCTCTAATCGCATTGTCAATTTATCAACATCGCCAACGATCGCCTGAAGCGACTTCCAAACAAAGAGGCTGGACGTGCGCCCAGTCTCTTCGATCTCTGCGTGTACCCGCCTCTTAGCTTTTCAGAAAACCGGTCGAAATCCACGGTACCGCTGCGATCACCACGATTCCAATGAACAGTGCAGCCATATAACCCATGATCGGACGAATGCCCAAGTTCGGCGAGATCTTGCTGACCGCACACGCGCCGTAATAGCCGACCCCGAACGGTGGCGAGAACAGCCCCAAACCCATCGACAGAATGACAACCATTGCGTATTGAACTTCATGGATGCCGACAGCCCGGGCAATGGGGAAAAGTAGCGGCCCGAAGAGCACGATGGCAGGTATTCCCTCGAGGACGCTGCCCAAGATGATGAACATGAAAATTGACACAACCATGAAGGTGAACGCACCCCCTGGCAGATGCCGCATGAAATCCGCCAGTCCGTGAGAGAAGCCGGACTGTGTGAGTGCCCACGCCATCGCTGTAGCCGTACCTATGATGATGAGGATCGCACCGGAAAGAGCGGCCGTCTCCACGAGCATGGGGCCAACGCGCTTCCAGTCAAAGCATCGATACACCATGAGCCCGGCGACAACAGAATACGCGATGCCGACTGTCGAGACTTCCGTTGCAGTGGCCACGCCCTCCACCACAGCCATGCGGATGACAACCGGAAGGGCCAACGCCGGGATCGATACCACAAACGCCTTTCCGACCAAGGACCACGCGGCCCTCGCGGAGGACGCGGGTTCGAATTTTCGGGCCCGCCACCAGACAAGCATGCACAACATGAACGCCAGTACGAGCCCCGGCAGCAGACCACCGGTAAAAAGCGCAGAGATTGATACGCCGGTAACCGATCCGATCGTGATGAGCACGATGCTTGGCGGAACCGTTTCGGTCTGCGCGCCGGTTGCCGATAGCAGTGCGACGAGCTCGCCGGGATTCTCGCCACGCTTTTTCATCTCAGGGAACAGAATCGGAGCAACGGCCGCCATATCGGCCGCCTTTGACCCCGAAATCCCGGAAATCAGGTACATCGCGCCAACCAAAACATATGAGAGGCCACCCCGGACGTGACCCAGCAACGATGCCAGGAAGTTGATCATCGCCCGTGCCATCCCTGTCATTTCAATGAGAAGCCCGAGGAAAACAAACATCGGCACGGCCAACAGCAGGATTTGAGACATTCCCTCGTCCATGCGGCTGACGACAATTTCCAACGGCATGGACGTTGACATTGAAAGGTAAGCAAACACGGAAAGGCCGAAGGAGAATGCGATAGGCATTCCACTCAACACGGTGAAACCGACCACACCAACGAAGAAAATCACTAAGTTCAGGTTTCCAAGCGATTGCAAGACCGGTCCGGCATGTTCCAGCGCAAACACAGTCACTAGCGACACCGCAATCCCGGTGATAGCAGTCTTCCAGCCGATTGCTAACAACTTGACCACGCAGATCAGCAGCATCGACACAATCCCGAAGATGATAGCCGCGACGCGTAGGCCGTCATTGATCTCCATTGTCGGGGTCAGAATGTCCCACTGCTGCTTGATGTAAGCGATCGACGGAACAAGCACGAGTCCGAGAAAAAGCATGCTTGCCACCATCGAAACGGTGTCCCAGAAGGGATACCAGTGCTCGCCCATGCGGTTGACCAGTGCCGTCATGCGCATGTGGCTTCCTCGATGCAACGCGGTAGCGGCACCTGTCATTGCGAGCCAGAGAAACAGGATGCCAGCGAGTTCGTCGCTCCAGATCAGCGGATGATGCAGGACATAACGAGCAACAACACCGCTGAAGAGCAGGATAACTTCTGCTAGCACCAGCAGTGCTGCCGGCACAGAGACCATCAGGCCTAGCGCAAAGTCCACATGGGACAGCCAGCGGGGCATCGTCTTCGTCGTCTGGTGGACGGTTGCGCTGGTCTGTTGCTCGAGTGCGTCGTCCACGTCTTTCAGCGTTTGCGTTCTCATGCCAGCTTCCCCGTGTACTTCTCCATAAGACCCCATTCTTCGTCGCCGAAGAATTGCTTCTGCTCCGTGTAGAAGTTCGCGGATTTCAGGGCCTGGCGGAAGGCGTTCGCGTCAGCGGTGTTAAACGCAAGCCCTTTGCCCTCAAGCGTCTTTTGCAGGGAGGCGTTCAATTGAATTACGTCTTTTCGTTGCTTCAGTGCCCCCGCATTGAGGTGCTTTGAGACGATGTCGCGGACGGTGGGTGGCATCTTTTCCCACGCTGTCTTGTTGCCCAACAACCAGTAGCCATCCCACATGTGGTTCGTCATCGAGCAGTATTTCTGGACTTCGTAAAGCTTCGCGGTGTCTACTACAGCCAGCGCGTTCTCCTGCCCGTCGACGACCTTTGTCTGCAACGAAGAATAGACTTCGTTGAAGCTGATCGACGCCGGAGCGGCGGAAAGCGACTTGAACAGCGAGATCCAGAGACGACCACCCGGCACCCGGATTTTCATCCCCTGGAGGTCGGCAGGAGTCTTGATGGGCTTTGTACTGGTCGTGATCTGCCGGAACCCGTTGTTCCAGATCTTGTCCTGCACGATCAGATTCGCCTTTCCAATCAGCCCGCGAATATGGGCGCCAAGGTCGCCATCGAATGCTGCGAATACCTGGTCATAGTCCTTATATGCAAATCCGACTCCGGAGATGGATGCCTTGGGAACCAGAGTCGAAAGGGTATTAGCGCCCGAGACCGTATAAAACTCCAGTGCGCCAGCCCGTAACTGCGAGAACATGTCGGGGTCGCCACCGAGCTGATTATTTGGAAACACCCGAAGGTCGACTCGACCGTCTGTCTCCTTTTTGATCGCATCCGCTGCCTCTTGAATACGAACATTCAGCGGATGATTTGCCGGAAGGTTCGTGCCGACCTTATAGGAGAATTCTGCCGCGTTGGCGCGCCGAACCCACGGACCATCCAGGAGGCCTGTCGCAGCGACAAAGGCTGCTCCGGTTCCGGTGATGAGAAAGTTTCTACGATTGAATCCCATGTTTGTCTCCAACGATTTTGAATTATCGTCCGCCAAGGACTTTGCGCTTTATATGTTTACCGGCCTTTCCCCGACGCGATGGGTCGAAGGAGCGTTTTTCGTGCGCTTTTGATTTGACGCGCCAGTCAGATCGGTGCGTGCATCTAGAGTAGCGGACGCGCCGCTCCTCAACAAACGACTTTATCTCGACCTACGGTGAGAAAAAATCGCTGGCCCGAACTTCGATAGGCGGCGGCTTCGACAGACGCGGCCGTGCGAAGCGGCGGTTGCGGGCAATACATACCGTGCCCTGAACGTGTGGTCATTTCTCCTAGGGAAATCCCGCTCTGCTTCGCCCGCAGCGCGGCGGCCCGGACGCGTGACCTTCTCCACTCTGCGAGCTGTACTGGCAACCTCTCGCGGTCGCCAACATTGCGGACTCCGCCGGATTTGGCGATTTGCGCGCAGGCCTTCCGGGTGAAAAAAAATCGTCTCTTGGACGGAGGCTCTCGCCGGCATGACACGCCGCGCTGAACTCACTGGATCCTATCGGTTATTGAGCCGGCCTACATCGAGACGCCTTTTGACGCGAACTTCATGGCGCCCGACGGCCCCCTCGCCACGAGCTAGCGCCTGCGTTGAAGCAGTCGTACACGTCGCGCGCGATTTCGTCGGCTTGTGTGGGCAAGTTCGGGTTCTGCTTCTTGCGCGCCATGCCGCCCGTTGGTGCCATGGTTACGATGACTTTCGGCTTGCTCATGGTTGTCGTCTCCGTGAAAATTGCCTCGGCGAATTTTTTTGACCGAGGGACAATTTTTTGTTGTTCAGCGTACAATAAAATTTATTCCCACCTCGCGGACGCATCAACCTGGGGATAACGTGAGCCTGCATGTCCTGTTTGCGCTCGCGCCTCCACCGCTCTCATGGAAGCCGCAATATGAACGAAACGCTTTCGCGCAAGGGTCGCATTCAGACGGTGCTCGGTCTGATCGAACCCGAAGCGCTCGGTCCCACGCTGATGCATGAGCATCTGCTGATCGACCTCGTGCCGCCGCGCCTCGCCGAAGACGCCGATCACGACACGACCGAAATCGACCTCTGCAATTGCTGGAAGATCAACTACGGGCAGGTGCCGTCGCTGAAAAACTATCGGCTCGACCAGAAGGAAGTGGCGATCGAGGAGCTGGCGGAATTGCGCGCGGCGGGCGGCGCGGCCATCGTCGATCTGACCACGGGCGGCCTAAAGCCCGATCCCGAAGGCCTCACGCATATTTCGCGCGAAACGGGCGTGCAGGTGGTGATGGGCTGCGGCCATTACGTACACGAGTATCAGGACCCGGCTAACGCGCAGCGCAGCATCGACGACTTCGCGCGCGAGATGGTCGGGCAGATCACGGAAGGCGCGTGGGGCACGGCGGTGCGCGCCGGCATTATCGGGGAGATCGGCTGCCAGTCGCCGTGGACGGATCAGGAACGGCGCGTCGTGCATGGCGCGCTGCTCGCGCAGCAGGAAACGGGCGCAGCGCTCAACCTTCATCCGGGGCGTCACGCGGATCAGCCGCAGGAACTTGTCGATACGATCCGGCGTTTGGGTTTTCCGCTGGAGCGCGTGATCATCAGCCATATCGACCGCACGATTTTCGACGACGAACGCCTGCTGCGTCTCGCCGATTCGGGCTGCGTGATCGAATTCGATCTGTTCGGCTGGGAGCAGAGCGCGTATCCGATGTCGGACATCGACATGCCCAACGACGGCGCGCGCCTGCGCATGGTGCGCACACTGTTCGATTACGGCCACGCGGAGCGCGTGCTGATCAGCCACGACATCTGCACACGCACGCGTTTGGGCCGTTACGGCGGCCACGGCTATCAGCATATCTTCGCCAATATCGTGCCGCGCATGCTGCGGCACGGCTTCACGCAGGACGAAGTCGACACGCTGCTCACGCGCAATCCGCGCCGTCTGCTGACGTTCGTTTGAAGCGGTTTGACCGCGAACTCACTTCGCGAGCATGCGCTCGATGCCCGCGATAGTGACTTCCACGAAGGTGTCGAAGCTCGAATCGAGCGGCACTTCGCTGCCGCTTTGCCAGCGCACGATGAATGCACGGTTCGCGAGCGTGGGCAAATGACGCGCGAGCGTCGGGTATTCGAGCGCGCGAATGTCGTGGACTTTTTCCTGCAACTGGTTGGTCCAGATCGCGAGGTCGTCGGTGGGCAGCGGTGCGAATTCGAGCGTCGCGAAGCCGACCATGCTCGCGACCACGACGTTGTACATGTCGACGAGTCGCGACTCGTCGCAACCGGCCTGCAATAGCACCGTGAGAATGCGGTCGATCAGCAACGGGCTCAGGCTCGCATTCGAGACGAGTTGCGCGCCCACCAGTTGCGCCACGTTCGGATGCCGCTGCACCGACTTGCGGTAGCGGCGGAACAGCTCGCGAAACCAGTCCTGCCAACTCAGCTCGCCGATTTCCGGCGTGACGCCCGCCATGGTTGCTTCGACCACGGCGGCGAGCAGTGCGTCGCGATTGGGCACGTGCCAATAGACCGCGGTGGGATAGACGTCGAGCTGGCGGGCAACTTCGCGCAGGCTGAAGGCCGTGAGGCCGTTCTGGTCGATCTGCTCGATCGCCACCGCGACGATGCGCTCGCGCGTGAGCGCTTTGTCGGCGGGTACCGCTTTTTTCCGGGTCGCGCCGTTTGCGCGCTTCGCGGGTGTTGCCGCCGATGTTTTGGCCGACGTCTTAGCCGGTGCTTTCGGCGCGCGCGCCGGGGCTTTCGCTGCCGGTTTTGTTGCTCTTGCTGCGGCTTCCTTTGCTGTGGTGGCTTTCTTCACGTGTGATCCGTTATTCGATGAAGCGCCCGGCGTGCCCGCTGGCCAGTGCGGTCAAGTGGGGCCGGGTCGGACAAGGCTTTCATTGTATACCGCACAACTGTCTCTTCACCGCGACGCCAAGGGCGTCTCCATTTTTTCCTGGTTGCCTTTCCATTTTGATCGCCATATAACCTATCCTTGTTCACTGAACAACGACGCATTGTTCGACGAACGACAGGCAACTGACAACGTTCAGTCGCGACATTCACACGACGGGTATCGGAGATCGTTATGAAATGGAAAGTGTTGGGGAGCGCGATGGGCCTGATGGCGGCGAGCGCCGCCGCGCACGCGCAATCGTCGGTGACGTTGTACGGCGTGATCGACGACGGCCTCACGTACGTGTCGAATCAGGGCGGGCATCACGCGTATCGCATGGACGACAGCATCAGCCAGGGCGACCGCTTCGGCTTTCGCGGCGCGGAGGATCTGGGCGGCGGCCTGAAGGCGATCTTTAATCTCGAAGGCGGCTTCAATCCCAACACGGGCGCGTCGCGACAGGGCGGCCTGGAATTCGGGCGGCAGGCGTATGTCGGGCTGCAAAGCGAGCGCTTCGGCACGCTCTCCCTCGGCCGCACCTACGACCAGATGACGACCACGCTGATCCGCTATCACTCGGGCTACTGGTCGGGCATCTACGCGTTCGACGCGGGCGACCACGACCGCATCTCCGGCAACTGGCTCAACAACGTCGTGACCTACGTGAGCCCGACCGTGCGCGGCCTGCATTTCTCCGCGCAATACGCGTTCAATTCGCTGAGCGCCCCGGCGAATAACTACGGTGTGGCCTATAGCTTGAGCGCGACCTACGAGCACGGCCCTTTCAGCATTGGCGTGGCGACCACCAGCATTCACGACTACACGGTTACGCCCGGCAGCAGCTTGGGCGTGAGCAGCTTCCTCGGCACGAACGTGGCGTTTTCGTCGCGAGCCGTGGTGGTCGATCGTTATCGCACGGCGGGCGTGGGCGCGTCGTACGACTTCGGCATTGTCGGCCTCTCGGGCTTGTACACGAACACGCGTTACGAGAAGGGCGCGAATGCCTCGACCATGCAAAGCTTCAACGTAGTTCTGCACGGCAATCTGCGTCCGGATCTCGTGCTCGCGGGCGGCTACGGCTACTCGAAGATGTCGCCGTATCAGTGGAACGAATTCAACGCCGTGCTCGACTACTTGCTGTCCAAGCGCACTGACGTGTACTTGAGCGCGAACTACGACAAGGCCAACGGCGGTGCACGCGCCGTGCTCGTAACGCTGCCGATCTCGGGCAACGACAAGCAGCTAGCCGTGCGCGTGGGCATTCGCCACAAGTTCTGATGCTCGCCACTGCGCCAACTCACTCCTATTTTCAGTCTCTCTGCCGGACGCGATCATGAACAGCAGCTCTTCTCACGCAGCCCCCTTCGATGCCACCACGCCCGCCACGTCGCGCGCCGAGCAGCGACGCGCCATCGGCGCAGGCATGGTTGGTTATATCCTCGAATGGTTCGACTTCGGGGTGTACGGTTTTCTCGCGGCGATCATCGCGAAGAACTTTTTCCCGTCGACGGACGACTTCACCTCGTTGCTGGCCTCGTTCGCGGTGTTCGGCGTGGGTTTCGTCGCGCGTCCGATCAGCAGTGTCGTGCTCGGCCGCATCGCCGACGTGCGCGGCCGTCACATCACGCTCGCCACCACCATGATCCTGATGGCGCTCAGCACGGTCGCGATCGGCTTCCTGCCCACGTACGAGCGCATCGGCATCTGGGCACCCGTGCTGCTGGTGGCGGCGCGTCTCGTGCAGGGTTTCGCGGCGGGCGGCGAATGGGGCACGGCGGCCGCATTTCTGGTGGAGTGGGGTGGCGCGAACCGGCGCGGCTTCTTCGGCGCGTTTCAGCAATCGAGCATCGCGGCGGGCCTGCTGCTCGGCTCGCTCGTCGCGGCCATCCTGAGCAGTGCGCTCGACACGAACGCGCTCGCTTCGTGGGGCTGGCGCATTCCGTTCTTTCTCGGCGCGTTGCTCGGGCCGGTGGGCATGTACGTACGCCGTCGCGTGCAGGAGTCGCCGTCGTTCGAAAGCGAAGCGGCGCGCGCTCACACGCTGAGCGGCGCGCAATTCGCGAAGTCGCTTTTTCACGCGTTTTCATTCGTGATTTTCTGGGCCGTGAGCTCGTACATGGTGGCGGTGTATATGCCCACGTTCGCAAACAAGTACGCGCATATATCGCGCACGCAGGCGCTGTGGACCAGCACCGCCTCCCTCGCCACGGTGATGATCGTCGCGCCGCTCATGGGCGCGTTGTCCGACCGCATCGGCCGCAAACCCGTGCTGCTCGCGAGTTGCGCGTTCTTCGTGCTGCTCTCGTATCCGCTCTATCAGTTCATCGTCTCGGGCATTGGTTTCATGACGTTCTTCTGGACGCAACTGCTGATGAACGTGGTGTTCACGATGTACTCGGGCGCGGGTCCGGCGGCGCTCGCGGAGATGTTCCCGACGCGCGTGCGTTCCACCGGCGTGGCGTTCGGCGGCGCCCTCGCGACCATCCTCGGCGGCTTCTCGCCGTTCCTCACCACGTGGACGATCGCCTCGACGGGCGCGAGCGCGAATGCAGGTTGGCTGCTCGCGGGCAGCGCATTGTTCACGCTGCCCGCGCTGTTGGTGATGAAGGACCGCGCGCGCGAAAAGTCGATCTGATGAGCGGTCTGCCGCGTAATTCAATTATTCACCGTACAATGAAATATTGTTCGAAGATCAACCGCTCAACGAAGCAGGAACACACAGAATGACGACGTCGATTCTTCCCGAAGCGCAGGTTCACGCTCGCAGCGATGCCGCGACGGTCGGCGACGCGCTGGCGGCTGCCGCTGCCGCGTTTGCCGCGCGCAACCCGCAAAGCGCGCAGCAATACGAACGCGCGGCCGAAGTCATGCCCGGCGGCAACACGCGTTCGGTGCTGTTTTACGAGCCGTTTCCGCTAGCGATGGCAAAAGGCGAAGGCTGCCGCCTGTGGGACGCGGACGGTCACGAATACCTCGATTTCATCGCCGAATTCAGCGCAGGCATTTACGGCCATTCGCACCCGCAGATTCGCACGGCCATCGACGCGGCGCTCGACGGCGGCCTGAATCTGAGCGGCCACAATCTGCTCGAATCGCGGCTGGCGAAAGCAGTGTGCGAACGCTTCGCCTCGCTCGAAACGGTGCGCTTCACGAACTCGGGCACCGAGGCCAATCTGATGATGCTGGCCACCGCGAAAGCCTTCACGAAGCGCAGCAAGGTGATCGTGTTCGTGGGCGGCTACCACGGCGGCGTGCTCACGTTCGGGCGCGGCGCCAGCGTCGTGAACGTGCCGCACGAGTTTCTTTACGCTGAATACAACGATCTCGACAGCGTGCGGCATTTGCTTGATGAAAATCCCGCTGAAGTCGCGGCGATTCTCGTCGAGCCGATGCAAGGCGCGTCGGGTTGCATCGTTGGCGAAACAGCCTTTTTGCGGGGCTTGCGCGAACTCTCGAGCGCGCATGGCGCATTGTTGATGTTCGACGAAGTGATGACCTCGCGGCTCGCGCCGGGCGGCTTGCAAGCCGAGCTCGGCATCACGCCCGATCTCACGTCGCTCGGCAAGTACATCGGCGGCGGCATGTCGTTCGGCGCGTTCGGCGGCCGCGCCGAGATCATGGCGCTGTTCGATCCGCGCAGGCGCGGCGCGTTGCAGCACGCGGGGACCTTCAACAACAACGTGATGACGATGGCGGCGGGCTGGACCGGCCTCACGCAGATCTACACGCCCGCCGCGGCGCGTGCGCTCACGGCGCGCGGTAATGCGTTGCGCGAGGCGTTGAACGCGCGCTTCGCCGCAGCGGGCGTGGTGCTGCGCTTTATCGGCATCGGCTCGCTGATGAATCTGCAGATCACCGCGCGCCCCGTGCGTTCCGTGCGCGACATCA
The DNA here is from genome assembly GCF_900119325.1 of Burkholderia sp. NFPP32. NCBI lineage: Bacteria > Pseudomonadati > Pseudomonadota > Betaproteobacteria > Burkholderiales > Burkholderiaceae > Burkholderia > Burkholderia sp. NFPP32. Next base: position 103,660 of record NZ_FPJP01000022.1, read on the forward strand.
ATGCCGCGATGAACGTGTTCAAGGACCTGTTCTTTTTCCATCTGGTCGAGCAGGGAATCTATATCGCGCGGCGCGGTTACGTGGTGCTGAGTCTGCCGGTGGGCGACGCGGAAACCGCGCGCTTCGAAGCGGTGGTCGCGAGCTTCATCGAACGCTACGCACACCTGCTGCCGCGCGGCGATCAGGCGGCGAGCTGACGCGATGGATATCGTCGAACTGACCGCGCCCGAGTTGCGCAAGATGATCGGCAGCAAGGCGATTTCGCCGGTCGAACTCACCGAGGCGTGCATCGCGCGTATCGAGGCGCTCGATCCGTACGTGAACGCCGTGGCCGCCACCGATTTCGACGCGGCCCGCCGCGCGGCGCAAGCGGCGGAAGACGCCGTGATGCGCGGCGAGCCGCTCGGTCTGCTGCACGGCTTGCCGGCAGGCATCAAGGATCTGGAAGCCACGGCGGGTTTGCTCACCACGCATGGCTCGCCGCTGTATCGCGATCTGGTGCCTACCGAGGACAATCTGCTCGTGGCGCGTTTGCGGGCGGCCGGCGCGATTGTCGTCGGCAAGACCAACGTGCCGGAACTGGGCGCGGGCGCGAATACGCGCAACCCGGTCTGGGGCGCAACAGGCAATCCGTTCGATCCGAACCGCAACGCGGGCGGCTCGTCGGGCGGCTCCGCGGTGGCGCTTGCGTGCGACATGCTGCCGGTCTGTACCGGTTCCGACACGGGCGGCTCGCTGCGCATTCCCGCCGCGCTGTGCGGCGTGGTGGGCTTTCGGCCTTCGCCGGGGCTCGTGCCGAGTCCGCGCAAGCTGCTGGGCTGGACGCCCATTTCGGTGGTTGGGCCGATGGGGCGCAACGTGGCGGAAGCGCGCCTTCAACTCGCGGCTACGGCCGGTCTGGACAGCGGCGATCCGCTCAGCTACGAGGTGGATGCCGGTGCCTTTCTCGTGCCGCGCGAGGTCGATTTGAGTCGCCTGCGCGTGGGCTGGACCGAAGACTTCGGCGTGTGCGATGTCGACGACGATATCCGCCGCACGTTTCGCCGCAAGCTCGACGCGATGCGCGGGATGTTCGCGGTTTGCGAGCCGATCGACGTAGATTTCGCCGATGCGCATCGCGCTTTCGACGTGATTCGCGCCGAGAGTTTCGTCGCGGGGCTGCGCACGGCCTACGAGAGCGATCCCGCGTCGCTCGGCCCGAACACGCGCGCCAATTACGAGCTGGGCGCCGCGTTGACGTTGGCCGATTCCGCCTCGGCGCATGCGGCGCAAACGGCCATCGCGCGACGCTTTCAGCAGCTATTCAACCCCTACGACATGATACTCGCGCCGACCACGCCGGTTTCGCCGTTCCCGTGGACGCAGATGTTCGCGAGCCGCGTAGGCGGCCGCTCGCAGGAAAACTACTATCGCTGGCTGGCACTGACGTATGTGACTACGCTGTGCACGAATCCGGCGGCGAGCCTGCCGTGCGGCACGGATGAAGTGGGCATGCCGTTCGGTTTGCAGGTCATCGGGCCGTTTCGCGGCGACCGGCGCACGCTGGATACGTGCGAGGCGCTGGAGGCGGCGTTTTCCCGATCGACTGAATTGTGCAGGCCGCGCCCCGACTTACAGAAGCTCGCGCATACGATCGTCGAGCCGCCGTTGCGATCAATCGTAGTCGCTCGGGGCGAGGGACGCCCTTACGAGAGTCGCATGGGGGGAACTTCGTTGGTCTGAGGCTTCCACGATGACTCCCCCTTTGCGCTGCGTCTCTCTGCCATCTGCCGTGCTTGCTGCTCCTCAACGTTCGCGGCTAGTGTCCCGTTCCGTTGTTAACCGAACTATGTTCGCGTAGCATGTAGACGTCAACGGAACGGGAGACGTCAACATGGCGATGGGACGACCGAAGGCGGAACTGGTGCTGAGCGAAGACGAGCGCTCGCAACTGATGTCGATCGCGCGTTCTCGCTCGATTTCGGCTGCGTTGGTCACGCGGGCGCGCATCGTGCTGGCGGCCGCTGACGGCGAACCCAACAGTGCGATCGCGCAGCGCCTGCAAATCAGGCGCGCCACAGTGGGCAAATGGCGCCTGCGATTTCTGGAGCAGCGCATCAACGGACTCTATGACGAAGTACGCCCCGGCAAGCCGCGCACGATTGACGATG
>NZ_FPJP01000017.1:0-142995 GCF_900119325.1 Burkholderia sp. NFPP32
GTAGACCGTGTGATGCAGACGATAAGCCTGCGAACGTCGCAGGTTGTACAGGTGAGAGGCTGAAAGGTGCTGCAGGCGCACGTAGCGCTCATCGTTGTAGACCTGATACATCCGGCGCAGCACCACGACCATCGCCGGTCCGGAAAGCCTGCCGTACTCGCGCTCGGTCTGGGCGAGCGTGAAGATGTCCTCATCGGTGTAGCGGCGGGCGAAGGCATTCGCGGGCGAGCCCTTTAGCCATGCGAGCCTTTGCCCTTGCACCCAGCGTTGTACCAGCCGTGTCATGTGAGCTCGGCTGAAGCCGCTAAAGCGGCGCAGATAGCGCAGCACGAGCCCCCGGTGAGTTCGCTTGAGCCGGTCGTAGCGAAAGCGCCGTAGCACGGAGGCGACCCATTCGCGCCGTTCGTGAGGGCACGCGGCGGGTGCGAAGTCGAGCGTCTGTGTGCCGTCGAGGACGGCACGCACTTGGTCCAGGGCGCGGATTTGCGATTCGTTCAAGTTGATGATCATCCGGTAAATGATCATCCACCCCGGTGCTCCAGTGTCGGTCAACCCGTGTGTGTCGGGCCGACAACAGGCTCATTTGCATTGGAAACGCGCCAAAGGCGCTACACAAGAACCAGCGAAGACCCTCGCCCAGGCTCCTGTTCCATTGGAAAGCGCTGATGCAACGCGTCTGACAATGCTTGACAGATGCGTTTCGCAAGTTTCCCTATAGTGCAGAGCATGGCGCGACGACAAGTGCGCGCAACGATTCCGCTTCCGACGCACATATGTCCATGGCACGCAGGAAGCGAATCCGGGATTCTCAACCCCCATCGGGAGACCCGGAGCCCTGAGCGGACATCCATGCGGCTGAGCACCGGCCCCGTGTGGATGTCCGCTGATTTTTTTGTTTTTCCGGTTTTTCGCCGGCTGCCGCGCGACGTGTCATGCCGCGGCACGCGTTTCCCCCGGCCGCAGCGCGCGGGACAGGTCGTCGTGTTTTGCCGCGCCGCAACGCGGCGAACCGAAATGTTTGCCGCTTATTGCCGCTTGCCGCGCGCGACTTCGTCGCCGGCGCCGGGCGGCAGCCGCCGCGTGATCGGAATCGACGCGAACGAGCACAGCCCGACCACGACGAACGCGGGCCAGAAATCCGACCACACCATCGTCTGGTGGCCCTGCAGCCAGTGCGACACGTGCAGCACGATACCGGCCACCGTCACGCCGAGCCCGAGCGACATCTGCTGCACCACGCTGCCGAGGCTCGTGGCGCGCCCCGCGTCGCGCGGCGAGATGTCCGCGTAGATCATCGAGTTCAGGCTCGTGAACTGCAGCGCGGGGAAGATGCCGCCGACGAGCACGATCAGCCAGATCGCCCAGGTCGCCATGCCGGGATGGAACACGCCGTACGCGGCGATCGCGAGCCCCGCGAATGCCGCGTTGTAGATCAGCACCGTGCGAAAGCCGAAACGGCGCAGCGTATGCGTGGCCGTCGAACGGCTCATCGCGCCGCCGAGCGCGGACGCGCACGTGATGAGCCCCGAATGGAACGCGCTCATGCCGAGCCCTTCCTGCAGCGCGAGCGGCAGCAGGAACGGCACCGCGCCAAGGCCGATGCGGAACAGCGACCCGCCGACAACGCTCGCGTGGTAGGTCGGGATCTTCAGGAAACTGAGGTCGAGCACCGGGCGCTCCTTGCGGCGCGCGTACGGCACGTAGAGCGCGAGCAGCACGGTGCCGGCCACGCACATCACGATCGCGTTCGAGCGCGAGGTGAGCGAGCCGTCGAGCAGCGTAAGGCCCATCAGCAGCAATGCAGCGCCGCTTGCCGACAGCAGGAAGCCGAACCAGTCGAGCGGGCCCGGATCGGGCTCGTGCGTGTTCGCGATGTGCTTGCTCGCGAGATAGATCCCGTAGATGCCGATCGGCACGTTGATGAAGAAGATCATCCGCCAGTGCAGGTAGGTCGTGATGAAGCCGCCGACGAGCGGCCCGACCGTGGGCCCGAACAGCGCGGGAATCGCGAGGTAGTTCATCGCGCGCACGAGATCCGAGCGCGGCACCGCGCGGAAGATGATGATGCGGCCGACGGGCACCATCATCGCGCCGCCGACGCCTTGTATGAAGCGCGCGAACGTGAGCACGCCGAGGGAACTGGAGGCCGCGCACATCAGCGAGCCGACGACGAAGATGCCGATCGCGGTGCGGAAGACGGAGCGTGCGCCGAAGCGGTCGGCGAGCCAGCCGCAGATCGGGATGAACACGCCGAGCCCGACCACGTAGGCCGTGATCGCAACGTTCAGCGTGACGGGGTTGTGCCCGAAGTCCCTCGCCATCGCGGGCAGCGCGGTGACGATGATGTTCGCGTCGACGCTTTCCATGAACAACGCACAGGCAACGATGAGCGGTGCTAGAAAGACGGGCGACATGGGCTGGGCGCGCGGTAAAGACGCCATTATGCCCATATTGTTGTCGATGCGTCACGCGCGGCAACACTTGTTCCGCATGTTGCAACAGTCGTTCCTGCTTCCGCGCGCGAAAGAAGAGACGACCGCCGCGCCGGCTGCGGCGCATGACACGACACATGACATCGACCTGTCGCTGCGGCCGCGAAACTTGCGTGCGGTGCACGTTTTATGCGACAGTCGGACCCACTCGCAACACAACCTATGACGCGCATCGATCGAGGGCCATCGAGACGAGCGCGCGCGCGAACGAGACCTCGTGCCGAGCCACTCACCATCGAAAGGAGGGGACACGCCATGACGTCACGTCGTGCCGCATCGATTGCATCTCGCTTCTCACGTCGCTTCTCGCGTCATCATGCACCGCGTCATGCGCCGCCCGCGCCGCGTCTGCGCTGGGCCGCCGCACTGGCCGTTGCGTATCTGGCCGTCGCCGGCTGCGCCGCGCAGGCCGACAATGCGAACCAGGCCGCCGCTCAGGCGGCCAGCCAGTCGGCCGTGCCGACCGCGGCCGCGATTGGCGTCCCCGCGTCGGGCACGCTGCTGCCGCCGCCGAGCCAGCTCTACGGCGACCTGTTCGTCGCGGTGCAGACCGCACAGATCTATCCCGACCAGAAGACCTTCGTCGACGCGACGCCCGATACCGATCCCGCGACGATCGTGCAGTTGTATCAGCAACAGAAATCGCAGCCGGGCTTCTCGCTGAAGACCTTCGTCGGCCAGCATTTCACGCCGCCCCCGGAAGGCGGCGTGACGCCGCCGCCGAACCAGACGCTGCGCCAGCACATCGACTGGCTGTGGCCGCAGCTCACGCGCACGAGCGTCACGGTGCCGCAATACAGTTCGCTGATTCCGCTGCCGAAGCCGTACGTCGTGCCGGGCGGCCGTTTCCGCGAAGGCTACTACTGGGATACCTATTTCACGATGCTCGGGCTGCAGGTGTCGGGGCGGGAGGATCTCGTCGACGACATGCTCGACAACTTCGCGCATCTGATCGACACGATCGGGCACATCCCGAACGGCAACCGCACGTACTACGCGAGCCGTTCGCAGCCGCCGTTCTTCGCGTACATGGTCACGCTCGCCGCGCAGGCCGAAGGCGACAAGGTCTACCAGAAATACCTGCCCCAACTGCGCAAGGAGCATGCGTACTGGATGCAGGGCGAAACCGCGACGCCGCGCGGGCAGGCCGCGCGCAACGTGGTCGCGATGCCCGACGGCGCGGTGCTGAACCGCTACTGGGACGCGAGCGACACGCCGCGCGACGAGTCGTATCTCGAGGACGTGACGACCGCGAAGTCTGCGCCCGGCCGTCCGGCGAACGACGTGTACCGCGACCTGCGCGCAGGCGCCGAAAGCGGCTGGGACTACAGCTCGCGCTGGTTCGGCGACGGCAAGACGCTCGCGACGATCCGCACGACGTCGATCGTGCCGGTCGACCTGAACAGCCTGATGTTCCATCTCGAGACGACGATCGTGAAGGGCTGCGCGGTCACGCGCGACGTCGCATGCGTGACCGACTTCGCGGGGCGCGCGGCACGGCGTGCGGCCGCGATCAACCACTATTTGTGGAACCGCCGCGGCTACTACGGCGACTACGACTGGCAGTTGCGCAAGCCGCGCGACGGCGTGACGGCGGCCGCGCTGTATCCGCTGTTCGCGGGCGTCGCATGGCCCGAGCGCGCGAAGGCGACCGCGCGCGAGGTGCGCAAGACGCTGCTGAAACCGGGCGGCCTCGCGACGACGACCGAGAATACCGGCCAGCAGTGGGACGCGCCGAACGGCTGGGCGCCGCTGCAGTGGATCGCGATCGACGGGCTGCGTCGTTATGGCGAACCGGCGCTCGCGAAGGACATCGGCACGCGTTTCCTGTCCGACGTGAAGCATGTGTATGCAACCGAAGGCAAGCTCGTCGAGAAGTACGTGGTCGAAGGCGCGGGCACGGGCGGCGGCGGTGGCGGCGAATATCCGCTGCAGGACGGCTTCGGCTGGACCAACGGCGTCACGCTGAAACTGCTCGGGCTGTACGGCGAGTGACGCACGGCGCCTGCGGCGTGTTCAGCGCGCTACAGGCGAACGCACGGGCCGGACTGTCGCGCAAGCGGCCGTCCGGCCCGTTTTCGTTTCCGCTTCCGTATGCGGCTTGTGTCAGAACGTGATCGTCGTGCGCACGCCGACCACCGTTTCGTCGCCGATGCGCGCACCCGCCGCGTTCGGGTTCGGGATGCCGCCGCCCGGACGGAAGAAGTGCTGCAGGTCGGCTTGCAGTTGCCACCACGGCGCGACCTGGTACTGGTAGGTCGCCTCGACGACCGTCTCTGCCCGGCGCACCGGATAACCGGGCGTCGTGTAGGTGCCGGTGTCGCCGTCCAGGCCGCGCGCACGCGAGCCGATCTTCGCGTAGCCGACCGCGATGCCCGCGACGTCGTTGTCGCGCCCCTTGAACGGCGCCTTCAGCGTTACGCCTGCATTGGCGGCGAAGTCGACGATATTGCGATCGCCCGGCGCGCCCATCACGCGCGCGAACACGCCGACCGAGCGCGGGCTGTCGTCCGACGGCCGCCAGACCATCTGGTCCGCGACCGCATAGAGCCCGTAGTTGCCGCGATGGGTGGCGGGAATGCCGTTGCTCGCCGGATTCGCGAGCGACAGGCCGTCGGTGCCGTAGCGCGGATCGTTCGCATGCTGCGACTGATACCAGAAGCCAAGCTTGTAGGTGCCCGGCAGGCCGGCCGGTTGCGGCGCCTTCGGGTCGGCCGGCGGCGCGTTCAGCGCGTACTGCACTTCGCCGATCACGAACGCGCCGCTGCGCAGGTTGAAGTTGGTGCCGTGCGCGTTCAGCACCTGCGCGTCGCCGTCGGTGCGGCCGGCCGGGTTGCCGTCGAATACGCCGACCATTGCGGTCCATGCATCGGCCGGCTTCACGCGCAGCCGCACGCCGAGCGATGACAGCGGATACGCGGGGCCGCCGGACGGCAGATCGGTGGATGGCAGCACGGGCCAGCCGAACGTGGCGTTCATGAACGTCGCCGCGTTCTGGCTCACCATGAACTCCTGGTCGACGCTCTGCTGGCCGATTTTCACGTCGACCTTGCCGTCGAGCAACGACTGCTGGTACCAGAGCTCCCACAGGCGCGTAGTCGAATTCGCTTCGATGCCGGTCGCGGTCTGCAGCGTCTGCAGGTAGCGCTGCGTGGCGTTGGTGCCGTGGATCTGCAGCGCCGACACGTTGAACGTGCCGCCCGGCAGGCCGATTGCCTTGCCGGTGTCGACGTTGAAGCCGAATTGCGTGAGCCCCTGGTAGGCTCCGCCGCGCTTCGTGCCGCCGGACGTGTTGTACAGATACTCGCTGGTTTCCTGCAGGCTCAGCGTGACGCCGTGATCGCCGAGCAGGTCGCGCAGGCCGCCCATGTTGCCGAGCAGGTTCGAGCGCTCCCACAGGCCGGTGGGGGCGGGCGCGGCAGCATCGGCGGCCTGTTGTGCGGGAGCGGCGGCGTCGCTGGCGCCGGCCGCCGGTTCGGCCGCGGCCGGCGGCGACGATTGCGCGAATGTGGGCGCGGCGGCAAGCGACAGCAGCAGCGCGGCGAGCGCATTGACGCGCGGCTTGCGCGGAACGGGTTCGAGATGGTTCTTCATGCGGATTCCGTCGGCGATTTGATTAGTTAGACTGAAGAAAAGAATACGTGATGCGGGACGCGTGGCGAGGCGCTCGCGCGGCGGCACATGGCGCGTGGCGCCACCGCGCGCCGAGGGCTTACGGCAGCCAGCCGCCTACGCGCCACACTTGCGCGAAGCCAAGGCGCGATGCAGCCGAGCATAGCAGCGCGGCGAGCGCGACCGCGGCCGCCATCGCGGCGACCAGCATGCAGTCGAGCGGGCGCGGTGCCGCCGGCACGTGGGCGAGTGCCGCGCCGCGCCAGTTGCCGAACGCATGGGCGAGCGGCGAGAGGCCGGAAACGAACGAGCGGTCGCACGCGACGTGCACGATGCGCTTGAGTCTGACCGCGAACGATTGAAAGAACATGACGCTGCCTCCGTCCGGTCCGGCGCAGGCCGGACGACGTGATCGAGCGCGGGCGTATGACGCGGCCTGCGATCGGAGGTTGGAACATGACGGAGCGTGCGACTGATGAACCGGCGATGGCCGGCCCGGGAGGAAGCGCGCTAACCCGACGAATGCGAGCTAGCGGCGAAAGACATGCGTCTGGCTGCTATCTCGCGATGGCTTGGCCGGCCTGGACCGGCATCGAACTGCAACTAGAGCATGTGTCCACGGAGGGACTCCCTTGATGAATTGGGGCGGATTGTAGTCGCGACTTTTGCTGCGGTGCAAGTAAAAAGCGCAGAAAAGACGATGTGTGTGGTGTGCGAGTTGCGGCGGCACGCAGTCGGCAAGCAGAGGGCGCTGCCGGGCGCCTGCCGTTGTTCGCATGCATCGGCGCGTGACCGGTTCGTGACGTGCTGAAAGGTTTCGGTACGTCATTTCAAGGGCAAATCTTTCAGCGTCGCAAGGCGGGAAATTTATTTCTGGAAATGGGGTTTGGAGGGGTTGACTTCACTTTCGGGCGGTTCATAGAATTCGGCATCTTCACTCTTGGGGCCGCCGCCTTGGACGCCTGCAGTAGTCGATCTTCGAACGAAATTTCCGCCTGAGCGACCGACGTCCGCGCCTCATCGAAGCCGCCGTTTGTCCCCCGGGCAAACGGTGCGCGCAGCAGTATTCCGCAGCAACTCCCTACGTGCACCCTGATTCGCGCCGGTTAGCGTGATGCGTTTTCGCATGCGTTGCCCGGTTTCACCGCCGCCTGGCAGGCGGCCGCGTTCGCGCACGCCTCGTTCTGGCGCGCGAACGGCGGCCCGCAAGCCGGACGGCGGTCAACCGTGTTCCCCCGGAACACCGCACAGGAGCCGCCATGAACGACAGTGACAGTTGTCCCTTATGCCCGTTTCACGCACCGACCCTTTTGAACCCGGGTCGCAGGGACACTCCGGCCGACTAGCCTGACACGTCGTTCAGGCCCCGGACTGGCCCCGCGCCCACCACGCGGCCGGCACGCCTGCCGTCGCCGCACGGAGCCAGACCATGAACTTCGGCCTTCTGCTGTCGAACCTGCCGCACGTCGCGGAATCGCGCAACCAATACGACGCGATGCTGACGCTCGATGCCCGTCCGCGGGTGTTCTCCCGCCTGTTGAACCAGCTGAAATCGTTGATTCGCCACTGAAGAAGCGCCGAGCGCGCCTCGGCATGCGCACGCGCGGCTGCCTGCGGGCAGGCCCCGCATACGCATCCCAAGGTCACACGCTCATCGGATAACCATTAGCCGTACGGAACACATCATGTCCACGCCATCCAACGTCTCTCCACCGATCGTCGCGGAACGCAGCGCCGTGCTCGACGAAGCCCATGTCGGCGACATCCGCGGCGCGCTCGGCACGATCGCGCATCACGACACCGCCGCGCGCGGCACATGGTGGGCGCGACTGCGCACGCTGCTCGCGATCATCGGCCCGGGCCTCATCGTGATGGTGGGTGACAACGATGCCGGCGCATTCGGCACCTACACGCAGGCCGGCCAGAACTACGGCACGACGCTGCTGTGGACGCTGCTGCTGCTCGTGCCCGTGCTGTACGTGAACCAGGAAATGGTGCTGCGCCTCGGCGCGGTCACGGGCGTCGGCCATGCACGCCTGATTTTCGAGCGCTTCGGCAAGTTCTGGGGTGCATTCAGCGTGATCGACCTGTTCCTGCTCAATGCGCTGACGATCGTCACCGAGTTCATCGGCATCACGTTCGTGCTGGATTTCTTCGGATTGCCGAAGGTGGCCGGCGTGTGCGTGGCCGCCGCGCTGACGATGGCCGCGGTGAGTACCGGCGATTTCAGGCGCTTCGAGCGGTTTGCGATCGGGCTGTGCGTGCTGAGCCTGCTGCTCGTGCCGGTGCTCGTGTCGATCCATCCGCCCGTCGCGCAGATGACGCGCGATTTCCTCGTGCCGAACTGGCCCGCGCACGCGAAGCTGTCGGACGTGATGCTGCTCGTGATCGGCATCGTCGGCACGACCGTCGCACCGTGGCAGCTGTTCTTCCAGCAGAGCTACGTGATCGACAAGCGCATCACGCCGCGCTTCATGAAGTATGAAAAGGTCGACCTGTGGATCGGCATCGCATTCGTGCTGGTCGGCGCGGTCGCGATGATCGGCTTCAGCGCCGCGCTGTTCGGCGGGCATCCGGAAGCCGGCAACTTCACCGACGCGGGCGGCATCATCGCGGGCCTCGAGAAGTATGCGGGCCGCACGGGCGCGACGCTGTTCGCGGTGGCGCTGCTCGACGCGTGCATCATCGGCGCGGCGGCCGTGTCGCTGTCGACCGCGTATGCGATCGGCGACGTGTTCAAGATCCGCCATTCGCTGCACCGCGGCGTGTCCGACGCGAAGGGCTTCTATCTCGTGTACTTCGGCATCGTCGCGGCCGCGGCCACGCTCGTGCTGATCCCTGGCAGCCCGCTCGGCCTGCTGACCGAAGCCGTGCAGACGCTCGCGGGCGTGCTGCTGCCGAGCGCGACGGTGTTCCTGCTCGTGCTGTGCAACGACCGCCAGGTGCTGGGGCCCTGGGTCAACTCGACGAAGCTCAACGTGTTTACGGGCGCGGTGATCTGGGTGCTCGTGCTGCTGTCGATCATCCTGACCGCGTCGGTGATGTATCCGGACATCAGCGGCGAAGCGATCGTCGACGTACTGGTGGGCGGCACCGTGCTCGCGATTGCCGGCTATCTCGCGACGGTGCTGATTCGCCGCCACAAGCGCGTCGTCGAACCGGTGCTCGATCGCTCGCTGCGCGACACGTGGCGCATGCCGCCGCTCGACACGCTCGAGCCGCAGAACATGACGCTCGCGACGCGGATCTGGATGGCCGTGCTGCGCGGCTATCTGGTGATCGCGGTCGGCCTCGTGATCGTGAAGGTCGTGCAGATGACGCTGCTGAAGTAACGCGGATCGTTTGCCAGGAAGCGGCGCCGGACCCGGCACCGCGCCGCAACCCGCCCATGCCGGCCCGCGAGGCCGGCATGGGCGTTTACACGTTCGCTTTGCGCAAGCGCCGCGCCGCCGTCAGATCAGCTCGAGCTTCGACGTCAGGTACGTGAGCTGGATCCGGTTCGCTACGCCGAAGCGCTTGCGCAGTTTGCGCAGGTGATAGTCGACGTTGTGCGCGCTGGTGTCGAGGCGCCGGCCGATCTCCTTGTCGGATGCGCCTTCGGCGATGCCGAGCAGCAGTTCCTGCTCGAACGGCGTGAGCCCGTTTACCGTACGCTCGCGCGACGTCGCGATCAGTTGCGGCGACGCGAACTTGTGCACCGACAGCCCGATCGACAGCGCCTGCTCGATCGTCGCCGGTGTGATCCATTCGCGCGTGCGGCGCGGCGCGGTGAAGCTCATGAACGCATGCAGCCGCGTGCCGGGCACGGCCATCGAATACATGATGCCGCTGCACATCCCGTCGTCCTGCATCGTCTGCAGGAAACCGTCGAGCGCGGCCGGCGTCACGCACGGGCCGGCGTCGCGCTCGCGGTGTTCGCGGCGTAGCTGCTGCAGGTCCCACACGATCGGCATGTTGCACACGCGCGCGCCGAGCGTGCGCGGATCGACGTCGTGATGGTTGTGCCGCACATAGTCGCCGCGATAGGTGGCCGGCGTGAACGCTTCGTGCAGGTAGAGACTTTCGACACGCTCGCGCGCGAATTCGAGCGCGAAGTACGCGAACGTCGAGAAGCCTGTCAGGTGCAGCAGGCTCGTGACGATCCGGTTGCGCTCGGCCGTGCTCTGCGCATGCGCGAGCGTATCGGCGACGCCGAGCGTCGGCGCGTGCGGCTGCGCGACTTCGCCGCGCTTGACGTCGTCGCACCAGACGACCTGCACGGTACGCTCCCGCAGCGCGTCCGCGCATGCGCTCGACCCGCGCGACGGGCGGGAAAAGGTCTTGGCGACCGCTTCTTCATGCAATGCAATATCGGACATGAGCCATCCCTCGGAATCGACGCGCATCGCCTGGCGGCGGCCGTATCGTATACGGCATTCGCGGCGGTGCGATCGAGCATCGTTTTGATATGCGCCGATCGTCATCCCTGACGAAACGCGGGGGCATTGTACAAAAAATGTCTATGTGCGCGTAATATGCCGTAATACTAATTGCGGCGAAAGGTTCATATTCGCACGCATATAACAACGACCAGAAAATCATAAAGAAAAGACCAGATCGTGACGGGGCGCAGTTTCACATATTGGGAAAGGGCGGGCTCCTCATGACATATGCTGACGGCGCACCACGCGTCGAATGGTTTTCACAGGCCGATATAGCGGCCGCTGCCGCTTATTCGAACGAATATCAGGCAATCGACCGCGACGTTTTTACCGGCATTCAAATTGCACTCGGTAAAACCGACCTTGCTTCGGCCGATTTCGCGCAATGCCATGCGCGATTGCGGCAAATCGGTTTCAGTACGCTCGGTTACGGCGCCTATGAAATGATCGGGCGGCGCATCCTGTGCGCGCATCTGCTGCGCGACCTCGCGCCGGCGACGTTCATGCAGCCGTTTATCGAAGGGATGCTGTACGAGAGCGACCCGCGGTTCGCGCAGGTGCGGCAGAGCGGCTTTCCGGTCGCATGGCGGCTCGACGAGATCGAGGCGGCCGCGCAGGGCAGCGGCGACCGCAAGGTGCTGGCCCTCGCCGGCCATCTGCGCGCGCACGCGATGAACAGCGGCGTGATCTTCAGCCTGTCGGCGCCGCGCCTCGACCTGCGCGTCGCGGTGAACGTGACGTCGGAGACGCACGGTACCGAATGGATCGACGATCGCGTGATCGGCGGCGCGCTGGCCGTGAGCCTCGCCGTGCATCGTGTCGCGCTGCCGTTCCTCGAGGCGCGCATCGCGCGCATGCGCGGCTTCGCGCTCGGCGACGAGCAGCAACAGGTGCTCGACCGTCTCGTGCACGGGCTGTCCGACCAGGAGATCGCGAGCGCGCTGCGTACGTCGCTGCACAAGGTCGGCCACCATATCCGTTCGCTTGAAAAACTCTTCAACGTGCAGAACCGCGCGCAGCTCGCGTACCTCGCCGCACGGCGCCTTCAGCCCTGACCTGACGCACGCGCGGGCGGCCCGCCGAGCGATGGAAGCGGTTCCGGTGATGCGTGCCCGAACGCGTCGCCGGGTTTCGTAGTCCGATCCGATCGCCGCCGGCAAACGCGCTTTCGCGCTACGAGGTGCATCCCTTTTTCCATCGGTTCGCATCGCTACACTCGTCCCATTCAACGGTCCGTGCGGCACGGGGCAGGGTTGCCCGTGCCAGCCGGCGATAACGACGACAGGACACCGGCACGATGGCAGAACCGAAGGCGCTCCCCCGCGACTGGCAGCGGTTGTTTTCCGCTGGCCGCGGCGTGTCCGGACGGCGTCTGCGGGGTGCGTCGCCGCGCGCCGACCTGTTCATCGCCGCGTTCATCGTCGCGGTCGTCGCGCTGTTCATCCTGCCGCTGCCGCAGGCCGCGCTCGACGGGATGATCTCGCTGAATCTCGCCGTGAGTGTCGTGCTGCTGACGGTATCGACCTACGTGCCGTCGGCGGTCAGCTTCTCGTCGTTTCCCGCGCTGCTGCTGTTTACGACGCTGTTCCGGCTCGCGCTGAACATCGCGTCGTGCAAGCTGATCCTGCTGCATGCGAACGCCGGCCACGTGATCGACGCGTTCGGGCGGCTCGTCGTCGGCAACAACGTCGTGGTGGGCGGCGTGGTGTTCCTCGTGATCGCCGTCGTGCAGTTCATCGTGATCGCGAAAGGGTCGGAGCGGGTGGCCGAAGTCGGCGCGCGCTTCTCGCTCGACGCGATGCCGGGCAAGCAGATGAGCATCGACGCGGACCTGCGCGCGGGCATCATCAGTGCCGACGAAGCGCGCGAGCGCCGCGAGAAGCTCGAGCAGGAATCGCAGATGCACGGCGCGATGGACGGCGCGATGAAGTTCGTGAAGGGCGACGCGATCGCGGGCCTCGTGATCGCGTTCATCAATATCGTCGCGGGGATCGCGGTCGGCACGCTGATGCACGGGATGGATATCGGCGCGGCGCTGCAACGCTACGCGATCCTGACGGTCGGCGACGGGATGGCGTCGCAGATTCCGTCGCTGCTCGTGTCGATCGCGGCCGGCATCGTGACGACGCGCGTCGCGACCCGCGATGCGCGGCAGCGCCAGCTCGGCGAACAGCTCGGCGAGCAACTGGGTGCGCATCCGCGCGCGCTGCTGATCGCGGCGCTGGTGCTGGCCGGTTTTCTCGTCGTGCCCGGCTTTCCGAAATGGTCGTTCGCGCTGATCGCGCTCGGCCTCGGCGCGTTCGCGTTCTCGCAGATCAAGCACAAGACGACCGCGCCGAGCTTCAACCTGATTCAGATCGCGGGGCGCGTCGGCACGGCCGACGACGGGCAGCCCGCGAAGGTGTCGCACGCGGCGGGCGTCACGTCGCTGATCGCGGTATCGCTGTCCGACGACCTGCGCACGAGCCTGAACCTCGCGCAACTGCAGGCCGCGCTGTCGAGCGCGAAGGCGCGCGTCGACGCGGATATAGGCACGGTGTTCCCGCGCATCACGCTGAACGACGACGAAGGCGCGGCGGCCGGCACGTACCGGATCTACCTGCAGGACGTGCTCGCCGCGCATGGCGCGCTGAAGCCGGGCTGGCTGCTGTGGGACGGTGTCGCGCCGCTGCCCGAGCGCGCGGAACGCCAGCCGGCCGAGGCGTTCGGCCCGTTCGCGACCGCACTGTGGATCAAGCCCGACGGTGCCGCGCCGGACGGCAAGTGGCTGTCGAGCGAAAGTGCGCTCGCCGCGCACGTCGAGCAGATCGTGCGCCAGCATGCGGACGAACTGCTGGGTATCCAGGAGACGCAGGCGCTCGTGCATCTCGTGCGCCGCGAACACCCCGAACTCGTGGGCGAGCTGACGCGGCTCGTGCCGCTGCAGCGCGTGACCGAAGTGCTGCGCCGGCTGCTCGCCGAACAGGTGCCGATCCGCAACCTGCGCGTGATTTTCGAGAGCCTGATCACGTGGGCGCCGAACGAACCCGACGACGTGATCGCGCTGGTCGAGCTCGTGCGCGTCGACCTGCGCCGGATGATTACCGACCGCCATGCGGGCACGACGCGCCAGCTGCGGGTCGTGCTGTTCGAGCAGAACCTGCAGGAGCGGATCGAGAGCGCGGTGATGCGCACCAAGCAGGGCAATTTCCTCGCGCTGTCGAGCGCGATCAAGCAGGACATCGGCGAACAGGTGCGCGCGATCGTGCAGGCCGCGCAGGCGGCCGGCCCCGGCGGCCACGGCAACGCGCAGGGCGCGGCGCGGCTCGCGGTGATGGTCGCGCTCGGCGCGCGCCGCTATGTGAAGACGATCCTGCAGCCGGTGCTGCCCGAACTGGCGGTGCTGTCGTACCAGGAGGTCGAGGAGGACGTGCAGCTGCACACGATCGGCTGGGTGAAGAACCCGCCGGACGACGGCTCGGTCGGCGCGGGCGCCGACGTGCGCGTGCCGGGAGCCGTGCAATGACGAGCTCGACGATCCTCGACCTGACGCGCCAGGCGCTGATGCTCGTGCTGCTGCTGTCGCTGCCGATCGTGCTGATCGCCACGGTCACGGGCCTCGTCGTCGCGATCCTGCAGGCCGTCACGCAGGTGCAGGACGCCAACATCGGCATCGCGGTGCGGCTGATCGCCGTGATGGTCGCACTCGTGCTGCTGTCGGGCTGGCTCGGCGGCGAAGTGCTGCGCTTCGCGCAGCAGGCGCTGGAACGCATGTTCGTTTCTTCCACAGGAGTCCTTTGATGCGTCGACGCGTCGCCCCGATCCGGTTTCAACCGCGCAGCCTGCAACGGGCCGCGCTTGCCATGTGCGCGACCGCGCTGCTCACGGCGTCGCTGTGCATGGCGCCCGCGCAGCCGGCCCGCGCCGCGGACCTGCGCTGGCGCAACAAGCCGTTCACGATCGTCGCGAACGGCAAGAAGATCGGCGACTTCATTCGCGAACTCGCATCGTCGCAGGGCGTGACGGCGGTGGTCGACCCGAAGGTCGACGGCGTGATCAGCGGCCGCTTCTCGGGCACGCCGCAGCAGACGCTCGACACGATCTGCTCGACCTACGGGCTCACGTGGTACTACGACGGCTCGTTCCTGTACGTCGATCCGGCCGACCAGTCGCAGACGCAGATGATCCCGATCCCGCCGAACGCATCCGGCGAAATCGGCCGCGCGCTGCAGGCGATGCAGATTCCCGACAAGCGCTACACGCTCGTGATCAACGACCGCGCGAACAGCGTGTACGTGGCCGGCCCGCGCCGCTACGTCGAGCTCGTGCGGCAGGCGGTCGGCTCGGTCGGCGATCCGGCGGCGAACGGCGCGCATGCGGACATCCGCGCATTCCGGCTGAAGTACGGCTGGGCGTCGGATTTCACGATCAACCGCTCGGGCAAGGAAGTGACCGTGCCGGGCGTCGCGACGATTCTGAGCCGGCTGTTCGGCAAGGGCGGCGGCACGAACGCACTGCCGTCGAGCACGTCGCTCGGGCAGGCCGCGCGCCAGGTCAAGCTCGGCTCGGGGCTGACGATCGCGGTGCCGCGCCTCGATTTCCCCGATATCTCCGGCGGCCCGCGTTCGGGCGGCTATTCCGGCGACGGCAGCGCGACGGCCGGGTTCTCGCCGTTCTCGAACGGCGGCGGCGACACGCTGCCGCAGATCGTCGCCGATCCGGCGATCAACGCGGTGATCGTGCGCGACCTGCCGGAGAACATGTATCGCTACCAGTCGCTGATCAACCAGCTCGACGAGCGGCCGCGCATCGTCGAGATCAACGTGACGATCATCGACATCAACGAGGATTCGCTCGACAGCCTCGGGATCGACTGGCGCCTGCACACGACGCACGGCGACGTGCAGATCGGCAACGGCGCGAATCCGCTGAACGGCAACACGCAGTACAACGGCTCCGGCAATCCGCCGCTGACGTTCGGCGTCGGCACGTCGGAAACCGGGCAGACGGGCACCTTCCTGCCGACGGGTATCGCGCTGACCGCATCGATCGGCGGCTCGCTGCGCAACTACCTGCTGACGCGCGTGAACGCGCTCGCGCAGAAGGGGCAGGCGCAGTTGCGTTCGAAACCGAAGGTGCTCGCGCTCGACAACACCGAGGCGATCCTCGAGAACCTCACGCAGTTCTACGTGCAGGTGCAGGGCTACCAGGATTCGTCGCTGTACAGCGTGACGACCGGCACGAGCATCAAGGTGACGCCGATGATCGTCGACGAGGCGATCCGCAACGCGGCCGCCGTATCCGGCAATCCGCAGAGCGTGATGATGTCGATCGACATCCAGGACGGCAACGTCGTGCAGGGGCAGGCCGTGTCGAACATTCCGGTGATCCAGCAGCGCAATATCGTCACCAAGTCGATGATCGACGAAGGCAAGAGCCTGCTGATCGCCGGTTTCAACGACGACGAGGTGAAGCTGAACAAGAGCGGCGTGCCCTGGCTGTCCGACATCCCGCTGATCGGCAACCTGTTCAAGTACACCGACAAGTCGGGCAACCACATGGAGCGGTTCTACCTGCTGACGCCGCGCGTGGTGACGACCGCGTCGATGTACGCGCCGGACGGCTCGCCCGTGAACCCGGGCGCCGACCAGCCGGCGAACCGGGAAGGCATGTCGATGTATCGGCCGCCGGATAACGACGTCGCGGTGCCGCTGACGCCGAAGCCGCTGCCCGGCACGAAGTTCGGCCCGCCGGCGCTGCCGCCGCAGCCGAAGGATGCGGCGTCGCAGCCGGCGGCGACGACCGCAGGAGCCACCCCCCATGTCGACGACCATCATTGATCCGCACGGCGACGGCGCATTGCCCGGCAGCGCGGGAGGCGCGGGGGCAGGCGCGGCCGCGCTCGCGTCGCCGTGGAACCTGTGCTTCCTGAGCGGGCCGATGTACGGCCGCACGATGTCGCTCGCGCGCGGCGCGAACTGGGTCGGCACCGCGGCCGATTGCGAAGTGATCCTGCCCGATCGCGAGATTGGTGCGAAACAGGTGTGCCTGCAGGTCGGCGCGCTCGCGGTGACCGTGCAGAACCACGGCGGCGACGCCGGTGCACCGGTGCTGTTCAACGACGAACCGCTCGGCAGCGGCCGCCGCTCGATGACGCCGCACGACGTCGTGACGGTCGGCTCGATCCGGCTCGGCATCGCACGGCACGCGCAGGCGAGCGTCGCGGTGCCCGACGAAACCGACGCGCCGGACGCCGCGCGCGAGGCCGCGTGGCTCGGCTGGCTTACCGGCGGGCTGCGCCGCCTCGGCAGCCGGCGGCTCGTGATCGCGCTGGTCGCGCTGTGGATCGGCGTGCTGCTCGGCGCGCTCGGCTACGGCTTCGTCGCGTGGTCGGGGCGCCTGCCGTGGCAGCACGAATCGGTGCTCGCGCGCACGCACCGGCTGCAGCAACTGCTGCACGCGTATCCGGAGCTGGCCGTCGCGCCACGCGACGACGGCGTGATCGTGTCCGGCTACGTGAGCGACCCGGCCGCGCGCGAACGCGTCGCGCAGATCGTCGCGGGTGTCGACAACGCGGCGCTCGGCAACATCTACGTGGTCAGCGATCTGGTGGCGACCGCGCAGACCTATTTCAGCGATACGGCGCTGACGGTCGCGTATCTCGGCCGCGGCCGGATCGAGCTGACGGGCGCGGCCGCGCGCGCGCAGATCGAGCCGCGCATCCGCAACTACATGAAGGACGCGCGCCCGGCGCTCGAAGTGGTCGATCACGTGCGCGATGCCGATCCGGCCGCGCCGCGCACGACGACGACGCTCGGCGGGATGGCCGGCATCCCGGAGATCACGACCGTGTTCGCCGGCGACGGCGACCAGCGCTATATCGAGACGGTCGACGGCAGCCGCTATTTCGAGGGCGCGCGGCTGAAGGACGGGCCGACCGTCGTGTCGATCGGCGCGGACGAAGTGGTGTTCGAACGCAACGGCCAGCGCATCACGATGCCGCTCGGCGGCGCGTCGGCGAACGCGCCCGAGCAGGCACCCGCGCCGCCCGTGGCGCCGCTCGCGAGCGGTGCGGCGGCTGGAGTCGCGCAGCCGGTGCCGGGGCCGACGCTGTTGCCGGGCGTACCGCAAGCGGGTGCCAAGTCGGCCGGTGCTTCGACGAAGGAGGCGGCGCACTAGCGCTGCGACAGGTCATGCGCATCGCTCGACAGGCGGTGCGCGCATTACGCGGGGCGTCGCATCGGTGCGGCGGCTCACGTCGCCGGCGGGGCATGGGGCCATCGCCGGAAGGTGGATGAAGTTCACGTTAAGGAGCGAAACATGGGTACCCAGGCCGCAGGTGGTGCAACCAACACGAACCAGGTCCAGCAGCAGGCCGACGACCTGACCAAGACGCAGCTCGAACTGACGAAGATCAACTTCCAGGTCCAGCAGTCGACTGCGACGTTCGAAACCAGCAACGCAGTGACCGCGCAGGAGGGGACGGCGAACGCCCAGGTTGCGCAACACCTGAGCTCGGCCGGCCGCGCATGACGCCGGTTGCCGGCCGCGCCGCGTGCCGACGCGCGCCGGGCCTGCCCGCGAAGGGCGCCCGGCCGCTGATGCGCGCGTGCCGGCCGGCCTGTTCCGGGCGGGCCCGACCGATCCGGTCCGGCGCCTGCCAGCCAAGGAGGACATGAATATGTCAGTGACAGGCGTAGGCGCGGCGCCGCCGGGCGCGGCCGCGCTCGCGGGTGCCGTGCAGCAAACGGGCTCGGCGTCCGATCCGGCGCAGGTGCGCCAGTTCGATGCGCTGATGCAGCCGGGTGCGTCGCCGGCGGCGTCGTCTTCGTCGGGCGTCGCGATGTCGCGCGCGCCGGCTGATGCGGCGCCGGCCGTGCAGATGACGCCCGCGCAGGCGAACCAGTCGTCGCTCGTCGAGCGGTTGCGCACCTACGGCAACGATCTCGATACGCGGTACGCGAACATCGACAAGCATCGCAGCGAGATGCTGACGTCGATGGCGGACAGCCGCAGCGATCCGATGATGACGATGGTGAAGGCGATGGATTTCCAGTGGACGGCGACCACCACGATTTCGGAATACCAGTTGAGCCTGTCGGTCGCGCAGGCGGCGAACGGCTTCACGCACACCGTGCTGAAGACGCAGGAGTGAAAGCGTGCGTGCAGGCCGGATTCGGCCTCACGCACCCTGAAGCGGACAAACGATGACGACGATCGATTCGACGCCGCGCGCGCATGCGTGGCGCAGCCGGGCGGCGCGCGCGCTGCTCGCGGGGCTGCTCGTGCTGTTGGCCGGGTGCCAGAAGGAGCTGTACTCGGGCCTGTCGGAGCGCGATGCGAACCAGATGGTCGCGGTGCTCGGCGACGCGGGCATCAGCGCGTCGAAGGACAACGACGCGCGCGACACGTCGGACCGCAACGCATGGCTGGTCAGCGTCGCGGACGGCGACATGCAGTCGGCGCTCACGGTATTGCAGGCAAACGGGCTGCCGAAGCCGAGTTATGCAAGCCTCGGCGAGCTGTTCCAGAAGCAGGGCCTCGTGTCGACGCCGGCCGAGGAACGTGTGCGCTATCTGTACGGCGTGTCGCAGGACCTGTCGCGCACGCTGCAGGACATCGAGGGCGTGGTCGTCGCGCGCGTGCAGGTCGTGATTCCGGAGAACGATCCGCTCGCGGACAAGATCAAGCCATCGTCGGCGGCCGTGTATATCCGCTATCGATCGGGCGTCGACCTGCGCGCAATGGCGCCGATGGTCAAGGATCTCGTCGCGCACAGCATCGAAGGGCTGCAATACGACAACGTGTCGCTGTTCCTGCAGCCGGCCGCCGCGCAAGCAACGCGCGTGGACGGGATTGGCAGCGCGGTGACCGATATCGTGCGGCTGCGCTCGCCGCTCGGCTGGCTCGTGTTCGCGCTGATCCTGCTGACCTGCGCGGTGATCGCGCTGTCGGCAGCGCGGCGCGGAATGTTCGGCGCACGGCTTGCCGGCCTGCTCGGCGCGCCGCGCGGGGCCAATGGCGGCGCGTCCGCGCAGCCGGCGTCCGCGCAGCCGGCCGGCGGCGGTCTGCGCACGCCGGACGGCGCGCGCGACGGCGCATGAGCGATTCGCATGCACCACCGGGTGACGCGGCCGCCCTGTCCGACACGGCGCCGCTGCCGTGGCTGCAGCCGCTCGCGCCGCCGCCCGCCGCGCGCCGTGCCGCGTTTCATGCGCTCGTCTGCGACTTCAACCTGCGGCCCGATCGTTATCTGCACGTGACGCGCGTGCCGGCCGACTGGCCCGCGCGCTACCGCTCGCCGGACGCGTTCGGCGCGGCCGGCCGCAAGCTGCTCGCGCGGCACCTGCTCGACGCGCACGGCGTGGCCGATCGGCACGACTTCGACGTCGCGAACCCGTGCGCGCGGCTCGCGCTGCTGCCCGGCGCGGCGCTCGAGCAACTGGCGTCGTATGCGGGGCTGCTGCTGCATCGCAACTGGCTGCGCGATGCGCTGACCGTGCGGCGCATCCGCGCGGAAGTCGCGGCCCGGCTCGGCGGCGACGCACTGGAACTCGCGCTCGAACGCGCGCCGGAATTCGGCGCGCTCGCCGACACGCTCGAACCGTGGCGCGCGGATCCCGCCGCGCTGCCCGTCGTGATCCGCGCACGCGGCGGACGGCTGCTCGCGGATTTCATCGGCGTGGCGGGCGACGCGATCGCGCGGCGCGCGCGCCTGAAGTTCAACCGCGCGATCGACGACGAAGCGCCGTACTGGCTGAACCGCACGCAGCGCGACCAGTTCGGCGAACTGATGTTCCTGTTTCTGATTCCCGAGAGGCTTGCGTCATGGGACTGGCTTTTCTGATCACGAGCGACAACCTGCAACTGCTGTCGGAGCGCAAGGTGCTCAAGGAGCGCGAATACGCGGCGCTGCTCGACGCGTCCGCGGTGATCGCGACCGCGCACGACGAGGCCGCACGCATCGTCGCCGACGCGCAGCGCGAATTCGACAAGCGGCAGGCGGCCGGCTACGACGAAGGGATGCGCCGCGCGCAGCGCGAGCAGGCCGCGCAGGCCTACACGCAGGCGCTTGCCGCCGCGCGCACGATGGAGACGATGAAGGACGCGATGGCCGACATCGTCGTGAAGGCCGTGCGCGCGATCGTCGGCGAGATGAGCACGCAGAAGCTGTACGAGGCCGCGCTGGCGCGGATCGCGCCGCTCGTGCGCGACGAGGCGTTCCTGGTCGTGCATGTCGCTCCCGGCCGCAAGGACGAAATGCGCGACGCGCTCGACGGTGCATTCGCGGGGCAATCGAACCGGCAGAAGATCCGCATCGTCGAGGATGCGCAGCTCGAACGCCATGCGTGCACGGTCGAGACGCCATCCGGGCGCATCGACGCGAGCCTCGACCTGCAGATCGACGCGCTGCGCCAGGCGATCCGCCGCGATGCGCTGAAGGGCGCCGCGCGATGAACGTGCCGCTCGACGATACGCAGCCGTTCGGCAGCGGCGACGACGACGGCGCGCCGTTCGATCGAGGCCGCCTCGTCGGCGAACTCGACGCGGGGCTCGCGTTTTTCTCGCCGGTATCGGTGCAGGGCCGCGTCAATCACGCGGTCGGGCAAATCCTGAACGCGACGGGCATCCGCGCGCGGCTCGGCGAGATCTGCGAACTTCGCACGCCGAACCAGCCGACGCTGCTCGCCGAAGTGGTCGGCTTTTCGCGGCAGACGACGCTGCTCACGCCGCTCGGCGACGTGGCCGGGCTGTCGCCGGAGACGACCGTCGTGCCGTCCGGGCGCGAGCATGTGTTTCCGGTGGGCGAAGGGCTGTTCGGCCGCGTGCTCGACGGGCTCGGCCGGCCGCTCGACGATCGCGGGCCGGTGACGGGTGCCGCGTGGGTGTCGACGCAGCAGGACCCGCCGAACCCGCTCGCGCGCCAGATGATCGACACGCCGTTTCCGACCGGGGTGCGCGTGATCGATGGGCTGATGACGCTCGGCGTCGGGCAGCGCGTCGGCATCTTCGCGCCGTCGGGCGTCGGCAAGAGCACGCTGCTCGGGATGATCGCGCGCGGCGCGCAGGCCGACGTGAACGTGATCGCGCTGGTCGGCGAACGCGGCCGCGAGGTGCGCGAATTCATCGAACACAGCCTGTCGCCCGAGGTGCGCGCGCGTTCGATCGTCGTCGTGTCGACGTCCGATCGTCCCGCGATGGAGCGCGTGAAATCCGCGCTCGTCGCCACCGCGATCGCCGAGTACTTCCGCGATGCGGGCAAGCGCGTGCTGCTGCTGGTCGATTCGCTGACGCGCTTCGCGCGCGCGCAGCGCGAGGTCGGCCTCGCGAGCGGCGAGCCGCCGACGCGGCGCAGCTTCCCGCCGTCGACGTTCGCGGTGCTGCCGCGCCTGCTCGAACGCGCGGGGCAGGGCGCGAACGGGTCGATCACCGCGCTCTACACGGTGCTCGTCGAAGGCGACGAGGAATCGGACCCGATCGCCGAGGAAGTGCGCTCGATCCTCGACGGCCATATCGTGCTGTCGCGCAAGATCGCGCTCGCGAACCGCTATCCGGCGATCGACGTGCTCGCGAGCCTGTCGCGCGTGATGCCGCTCGTCGCGAGCCGCGCGCACCAGCAGGCGGCCGCGCGCGTGCGCGAGCTGATCGCGAAGTACCAGGAGATCGAACTGCTGGTGCAGATCGGCGAGTATCGCGAAGGCAGCGACCGGCTCGGCGATCTCGCGCTGCGCGCGCGCGACGCGATCGGCGCGTTCTGCGCGCAGGCGTCGCACGAGGACGTGCATTTCGACGCGCTGCTCGCGAAGCTGACGAAGCTGGCGAACGATCATGTCTGAAGCCGACGATCGCCTCGTGCTTGCCACGCTCGCGCGCCTGAAGCGCGTGCGCGAGATGCGCAGCCAGATCGCGCGCGTCGCGGCCGCACGCCAGCAGGGCATCGCCGCGCAGAGCCGCCGCGCGCTCGACGCCGCGCACGCGCAGCTCGCGCAGCAGGTGGCCGCGAAGGCCGCGATCCAGACGCGTCTTGCCGACGATGTGCGCGAGGCGCGCGCGCTGCAGAACGCGGCGGCCGATACGCGCACGTTCGACCGGCACATCGGCACCGCGAACGCGTCGGTGAGCGAGGCCGCGCACGTGCATCGCGGCCACGAGGCGACGCTGGCCGACCTGCAGCGCGCCGCGCGCAAGGCGAAGGCCGCCGAGGACAAGCTCGACAAGGCCGGCGAGAAGGCGCTGCACGCGCGCGCCGCGCGGGTCGAGCGCGATGCCGACGAAGTCGCGGACGGCTACGCGGTGCGGCGCTTCGCGACGGCCGGGGTATGGTCAGGCGCGGCGGGCGACCTGGCCGGCCACGCGGCCGCGCAGCCGGAAGCGGCCGCCGCGTTCGACGCGGAGATGGCCGCCCGGCCGGCCGCTGCGGAAGCCGGCTCGGTCGACGCGAGCGACATGAGCGACATGAGCGACATGAGCGACATGAGCGACATGAGCGACGCAGCCGCTTCAACCGCCTCAACCACCCCGGCCGCCCCGGCCGACGACCCCGAGCCGCCCGCCGCCGCGGAGCGCCGATGCTAGACCAGGCCGCGGGTTTCAACGACGTCGCGGGTACGCTGCGGCCGCTGCTCTACGTGATGCCGCGCCTGTTGCCGATCATGTTCGTCGTGCCGGTGTTCAACGAGCAGATCATCACGGGGCTCGTGCGCAACGGGATCGCCGTCGTGATCGCCGCGTTCGTCGCGCCGGCGATCGACTCCGCGCAGGTGGCTGCGCTGCCGTTCCTGATGTGGTGCCTGCTCGTCGCGAAGGAGGCGGTGGTCGGCATGCTGCTCGCGGGCGCGTTCAGCGCGGTGCTGTTCGCGATCCAGGGCGTCGGCTACCTGATCGACTTCCAGACGGGCAGCGGCAGCGCCGCGTTCTTCGATCCGATGGGCGGCCACGAGGGCGGCCCGACCTCGGGCTTTCTCAACTTCGTCGCGATCGCGCTGTTCGTCACGGCCGGCGGCCTGCAGGTGCTCGTGCAACTGTTCGCGCAGTCGTATGCGTGGTGGCCGATCGGCTCGCTCGGCCCCGATTTCTCGTCGATGCTGCAAACCTTCATCGTGCGGCAGACCGACACGATCTTCGAATGGATGGTGAAGCTCGCCGCGCCGGTGACGATCGTGCTGGTGCTCGTCGAACTCGGCATCGGCCTCGTCGGGCGCGCGGTGCCGCAGCTCAACATCTTCGTGTTCTCGCAGCCGCTGAAGAGCGCGCTCGCGCTGCTGATGATGGTGCTGTTCCTGCCGGTGGTGTACGCGGCGCTGCATTCGCTGCTGAGCCCCGACAGCGGGCTGATGGCGCTGCTGCGCGCGCTGTTCGCCGCGCACGGCGGCGCCTGAGCGCACGACGGAGCCGACATGGCCGAAAAGGACCAGAAGCCGACCGCGAAGCGCCTGCGCGAGGCGCGCGAGAAAGGCGACGTGCCGAAGAGCGCGGAAACGATTTCGTCGGCGTTCTTCGTCGGCGTATGCGTCGCGCTCGCGGTCGGAATCGGCGCGCTGTTCGCGCGGTTGCAGTCGCTGTTCCGGCTCGTGTTCGACGCGGTCGGCGCGGCCGACCCGTCCGCACGGATCGCGGTGCTGATCGACGGCGCCGCGCGCGACTGGGCGACGCTGTCCGCGCAGATCGTCGCGGCCGGGCTGCTGGCCGGCCTGCTCGCGGGCTTCGTGCAGGTCGGCGGCGTGATGGCGTGGAGCCGCCTCATGCCGCAACTGTCGCGGCTCAATCCGGCCGCGGGGCTGAAGAACCTGTGGTCGATGCGCAACCTCGTCAATCTCGCGAAGATGCTGCTGAAGACGGTGCTGCTCGCCGCGACGCTCGGCTGGCTGATCGTCGAGTCGCTCGACCCGTCGGTGCAGTCGGGTTTCACGCGGCCGATGTCGATCCTCGCGCTGATCGTGAAGCTGCTGATGCTGCTGTTCGGCTGGGCCGCGCTGATCTACATCGTGATGGCGCTGATCGACATCGTGCATCAGCGTCACGAGTTCAACCAGAAGATGAAGATGTCGATCGACGAAGTGCGACGCGAGCACAAGGAGGACGAGGGCGACCCGCACATCGAGGCGAAGCGCCGGCAGCTCGCGCGCGAAGCGCAGTTCGCGTCGCTGCCGGACCGGATCGGTTTCGCGTCGGTGGTCGTCTATTCGCCGCGCGTCGCGGTCGCGCTCTATTACGGCGGGATCGGCACGCTGCCGTGGGTGCTCGCGCGCGGCGAAGGCGAGGCAGCCGAGCGGATCGTGCGGCTCGCGCGCGACGCGCTGCGCCCGACGCTTGCGAACGTCGGGCTCGCGCAGGCACTGTACGAGACGACACCCGAGAACGGCACGATCCAGCAGCAGCATTTCCGCGAGGTCGCGCAGTTGCTGAAATGGGCGACCGGCGCTGTCTGACGCACGCGGCGGCGGGCATATCCCCCTTTTTCCGGTCAGCGAACCGGCGTGGCCAATCGCTCCATTTCGATATGGCCCTTTGCGTGGTCATGCGCGCGCGGCGCTTGACGCCGTTTTTTTTTCGGCCGCGGCCCGAATTCACCAGTGAATTATTGCTGAATTATTTCTTCGTAATATGGCTCGACCGTCACGCCTGACAGCGGGCCGCGAGGTTGCGCCGCGCGTGACGGAACAAGTCAACAGGGGCAGACAAATCACATGTGTGGAATCGACGGCTTTCTGAATACCGTCGCCATCGATGAGGAGACAGCGCGCGGCACGCTCGCGCGAATGACGGCGAGCCTCGCGCATCGCGGGCCGGACGGGCAGGGCATCTGGGTCGATCCGGAAGCCGGCATCGCCCTCGGCCACCGGCGGCTTGCGATCGTCGACCTGTCGGTGCATGGCCGACAGCCGATGGCGTCCGCGTGCGGCCGCTACGTCATGGTCTTCAACGGCGAAATCTACAACCATCGCGAACTGCGCGCGGAGCTCGAGCGCGCGGGTCGCGCACCGGCGTGGCGCGGCCACTCCGACAGCGAGGTGCTGATCGCGGCAATCGTCGCGTGGGGTGTCGAGGCGACGCTGCGGCGCGCGACCGGCATGTTCGCGTTCGCGCTGTGGAATCGCGCATCGCGGGTGCTGACGCTCGCGCGCGACCGGATCGGCGAGAAGCCGCTCTACTACGGCCGGATCGGCGACGCGCTCGTGTTCGCGTCGGAGCTGAAGGCGCTGCGCGGCTATCCGGGCTTCGACGGCACGGTCGACCGCGACGCGCTGTGCCTGTACCTGCGCCAGTCGAGCGTGCCCGCGCCGTACACGATCTATCGCGACATCCGCAAGCTGCCGCCCGGCACGTACATCCAGTTCGAGCATGCGCGCGACACGCCGCGCGTGCGCGCGTACTGGACGCTCGAACAGGCGATCGAGAGCGGCCGCGAGCAGCCGTTCGAGGGCAGTGCCGACGAGGCCGTCGGCCAGCTCGACGCGATCCTGCGCCAGGCCGTCGCGCGGCAGATGGAAGCCGACGTGCCGCTCGGCGCGTTCCTGTCGGGCGGCGTCGATTCGTCGGCGATCGTCGCGCTGATGCAGGCGCAATCGGCGACGCCGGTCGACACGTTTACGATCGGCTTCCACGAAGCCGGCTACGACGAAGCCGGTTACGCGAAGGCCGTCGCGCGCCATCTCGGCACGCGGCATACCGAGCTTTACGTGACGGCCGACCATGCGCTCGGCGTCGTGCCGAAGCTGCCGTCGATCTACGACGAGCCGTTCGCCGATGCATCGCAGATCCCGACCTTTCTCGTGTCGGAGCTGACGCGCCGGCATGTGAAGGTGAGCCTGTCCGGCGACGGCGGCGACGAGCTGTTCGGCGGCTATACGCGCTACTTCCTGACGCCGCGCCTGTGGCGCAAGCTGCATCGGGTGCCGGCCGCCGTGCGCGCGCGGATCGCCGCCGCGCTGCATGCGCTGCGGCCCGATCACGCGGACCAGCTCGCGGCCGTCGCGCAGGGCGCATGGGGCGGCGTGGAGGCGCGCGAATCGGCATCGCGCATCGGCGACCGCCTGCACAAGCTCGGCCATGTGATGACGGCCGAGAGCCGCATCGGCCTGTACCGGCTGCTGATGTCGTCGGTGCATCATCCCGAGCGCATCGCACTGTCGGGACAGGAGCCGCCGACGCCGCTCGACACGGTGTCCGCGTGGCCCGCGCACCTGAGCTTCGCCGAGCAGGCGATGGCGATCGATACGCTCACGTATTTGCCGACCGACATTCTCGCGAAGGTCGACCGCGCGGCGATGGCCGTGAGCCTCGAGACGCGCATGCCGTTCCTCGACCATCACGTCGTCGAATTCGCATGGCGCGTGCCGGCGTCGGTGCGTTTGCCGGAAGGGCAGTCGAAGGCGCTGCTGCGCCGGCTGCTCGACCAGTACGTGCCGTCGGCGCTGATCGACCGGCCGAAGCAGGGCTTCTGCGCGCCCGTCGATCACTGGCTGCGCGGCTCGCTGCGCGACTGGGCCGAGGCGCTGCTGCGGCCGTCGCGGTTGCGCGAAGAGGGTTTCTTCGATGCGGCCGCGGTCGAGCGTCTGTGGCGGCAGCATCAGACGGGCCGGATGAACTGGCAGCATCAGTTGTGGACGGTGCTGATGTTCCAGGCGTGGCTGGAGGCGCAGCGGGCGGGGTGACGCGGCGTTCGACTTGCTGACGGCGGTCGGCGCGTACGCCCGCGCCGCACCCGTTCACTGGTCGAGACACCGCACGCACAGCCGCTTCGCCTGGTTCGCCGGCAGCCCGCGGCACATCATCACCACCGGGCGCGCGTGACACGAAGGCGCATCGGCGGACGCGGCAGGCGACGCCAGCCGCCGCGCGTGTTCGGGCGGCGTGGTGGCGGCCGCGTCCATACGCCGGCGGCGCTCGGGCGGCGGCGTGTCGCTCACGACCGGAATCGGTTCGACGCCGCCTTCGCGCGCGTTGCGCTGCGCGCTCGCGACGACGCGGCTCACGTAGCCGCTCGAGAAACCGGTCGTGAAGTTGCCGCTGTAGTAGCACGACAGTGCCGCGCGCAATGCGGCCTGCGCGGCGCGGCCGGTGCCCGACGAACGCGCGAAGCATTCGGTCAGGATCGCGCCGCCGGCCCGCAGGTTGCGGCACGGCTCGAACATCGTCGCTTCGTCGAGCCCGTATTTCGTGAAATTTCGTTCGTTCACCTGCGCGAGGCCGACGCTGTAGCTGAAGCCGCGCGACGCAAGCTCGCGCGCGGTCGCGCGCGCCTCGTCGAGCGACGCGGGCTGGCGCGCCAGGTGACCGCCGACCACGCCGATCGCATACGGATTGAAGCCCGACTCGGTGCGCACGAGCGCGGCGAGCGTGTCGGGATCGACGTTCGGCGCACACGCGCGAGCGAGTTGCTCGAAGCCCGCGCCGCTGGCCGCATGCGCGATGTGCGGCTGCATTCCGGCGCATGCGAGCACGAGCAGCCCGACCAGCGCGCACAGGTGCGCGGCGGCGGTTCGCAGGCCGCGCGCATTCATCCCGCGCCCGCCACGCGGTACGACAGCACGAGCCCGTGCACGAGCAGCGACCAGCCGTCGAGCGCGACGAACAGCAGCAGCTTGAACGGCACCGAGATCGTCGTCGGCGAGATCATCTGCATCCCGAGCGCGAGCAGGATGTTCGCGACCAGCAGGTCGACGACGATGAACACGATATAGATCACGAAACCGATCTGGAATGCCTTCGTCAGTTCGGCGAGCGTGAAGCTCGGCACCAGCACGAGCAGGTCGTCGTCCTTGATGCCGTCCGCGCGGTTCTTCGGCCAGACCGACGTCGCGGTGCGCACGAAGAATTCGCGGTCGCGCTGCCGCGTATGCGACACGAGGAAATCCTTGATCGGCGGCAGCGCGGCATCGGCGAGCGCGCCGACGTCGGCGGTCGACAGCTGCCCCGACGCGTCGAAGTGGCGCGCCTGCAACGCGTCGCGGATCGACATCCCGACGGGCGCCATGATGAACAGCGACAGGATCAGCGCGATGCCGTTCAGCACGAGGTTCGGCGGCACCTGCTGGATCCCGAGCGCGGAGCGCAGGAGGCCGAGCACGACCACGAGCTTCGTATAGCTCGTCACCATCAGCGCCGCGAACGGCGCGATGCCGAGCGCGGCGATCACCGCGATCAGCGCGACCGGATTCGGCAGGTTGCCCATCGCTCAGCGCTCGCGCGGCGCGGGTTGCGTCAGCGTGACGACGCGCACGCCGAGTTTCTGGCCGACCGCGATCAGGTGGCCGGTGCCGATCAGCATCCCGTTCGCGACCAGATGGATCACGCTCTGGTTGATTCCCTGCTGCAGCTCGATCACGGCGCCCGGCTGCAGCGCGCTCAATTCGCCGAGCGGCATCGACGTGGGCGGCAGCTCGAAGCGCAGGTCGACCGCGAGGCCGTCGAGCGTGCGCGGCGCATCGGCGGGCGGCGCGTCGTGCGCCGTCGCGGGCGTGGTGTCGGTGCGGGTCGGTTCCAAAGGCATCTCCCTGATTCGTTCGACGGTCAGCCGGTTGCCCGACGGCCGTCCGATGATCTCCCATGCCGGCGCGGCCGGCAGCCGCGCGACGCACAGCAGGTTCTGCTCGTGCGCCTGCCAGCGCTCGATCGCGATGATGTCGCCGCCGACGACATCGGCCAGTTCGGCCGTCGTCAGCTCGGTGCGGCCGATCTCGAACACGAGCGGCACGGGCAGGTTCGCATAGGCCGCGCGCGTGTCGGCGAGCGCGGCCGGCGCGGCCGCGAAGAACACGGCCAGCGCATCGGGCGCGTCGAACAGCAGTGCGCCGTGGCAGCGCCATGCGCTGTCGGCGCGCCGCAGCTCGAAGCGCAGCGCGGCCGGCGATGCGCGCCAGGCGGGCGCGCTCGCGGGCGGCGGCAGCAGTTCCACGCGCTGCCGCGTCGCGGCCTGCAGCACGGCCGCGAGCGGCGCGCACAGGTCGGCGAGCAGTGCCGCGCGGATCACGGCCGGCACGGCCGGGTCGGCCGCGTCGCCGAGCCATTCCGTTTCCGCGATCGGATCGATCCATAGCGTGCCGGTGGCCGGGCCGACGACGAAGCGATAGGCGTGCGCATCCGCGGCCGGCTCGGCATCGATGCGCCAGCGCACCTCGTACGCATGCTCGCCGAGCGTGACCGGAACGGCGCCGGTCGCGCAGTACGCGTGCGACAGCCCGCGCGCGGCGGCGGCGGACAGGCGCGGCAGGTAGGGCGACGCGTCGAGCGCGACCGCGGCCGGCGCAGCAGCGGGCGGCACGGAAGCGGCGGGCATGGCCCGGTTCGCGGCGTCGCCGGCGTCGGCATTCGTCAGGAACTGCGCAGGCACGGCGGGATCGGGGCGGATTCGGCGTCGGTTCGACGGGTTGTTATGGGGCCGGTGGCGCGGACGGGCACGCGGCTGCTGCGTCGATTGTAGGGACGGCCATGGCTGTGTGCCGCGCCGGAATCCGTAGTCGCGTGCATCGCGCGGCGACGGGGAGCGCAGGGCGCTACGAAGCGTGACACCGCGTGATGGAATGCCGCGCAGCGCGATGCGCGGCGGCGGGCGGCCAAAAGCAACCGCCGCCCGGAGGCGGCGGTCGGGTCGCGACTGGCTGGCGGGCAGGGCGGCGTGCAGGCCGCATCCGGCTGGCGGGACGCGAAGCGCTGCGAACCTGCACAGCGCGGTGGGGGGAGTGTTGCTGGCGCGCCGCGAGCGGGCGGCGCGCGGGTGAATCGTCAGGCGTAGTCGGCGGCCATCATGGCCGGCGGCGCGGCACGCAGGATCGGCGCCGCATCGTGGCGCTCGACGTGCGTCATTGCCGCACCGAACAGCACGAGGCGATAGCCCACCGCATAGATCGGGATGATCCGCAGGTTCTTGTCGTGCTCGAGCTGCAATTTCGAGCGGATCCGCGAGATATGGGTATCGAGCGTGCGCGACGACACGGCGAGTTCACGGCCCCATACGGCTTCCTGGATTGCCTGCCGCGGCACGACCTTGTTCATGTTGTCGAGCAGGAATTCGACGACGTCGAATTCGCGCGGCGTAACGTCAATGACCTTGTTGTCGATTTCGATCGTGCGGCGCACGAAATTGATTTTTATGTTGTCGATATACAGGTATTTGCAATCCATGGTGGCCCTCGCATGTCCATAAAGGAGTGTTTTGCGGGTCATGTACTGCAACTTCCGGGCCAAGGGAGGGAAGGTCAGGTGTCGACGGGGGCGTGCCGGGCGTGGGCGGCGTGGAGCCTTGAATTTAAAAGAATTTTTAACGCGGAGAGCGGGGCGGGTGCTGAAGCGGGCGGAGCAATTTTGAAGAATTGTTACGTAGCATCGAGGGCGACGTTACGGACGTTACGTCTGACGTAACGTGTGGGGGAGGCGGCATTCGTGGCGGGCAGCACATGGTTTTTTGCCGGACCGCGAACCCTACATCGAACCCTACGTGGTTTGATGAATAGGCTATTTAAATCAATTGGTTGTGAGTGTTTTTTGCCGACATCGAACCCTACATCGGCCACGCTTCGACAAAAGACGCCGGCCGAGAGACGTTTCCATCCCCCAGCCGGCGTTCCGGCCCATCAAGCCTTCGCGCTATCCGCCGAATCGAACGGCAGCACGTAATGCCGCTTGCCCGTCGCCGCGAAGATCGCGTTCGCGACTGCCGGCCCGATCGGCGCGACGCCCGGCTCGCCGACCCCGGTCGGCGCTTCGGCCGACGGCACGATATACACCTCGACCTTCGGCATCTCGGCCATCCGCAGCACGTTGTAGCCGTCGAAGTTGCGCTGTTCGACCTGGCCGTCCTTCAGCGTGATCGCGCTGTGCAGCGCCGCACCGAGCCCGAAGCCGATGCCGCCTTCCATCTGCGCGGCGACGATGTCGGGATTGATCGCGATCCCGCAATCCACCACGCACACCACGCGCTCGACCTTCACCTTGCCGTCCGCGTCGACCGACACCTCGGCCACCTGCGCGACATAGCTCTTGAACGCCTCGGCGACCGCGATCCCGCGCCCGCGGCCCTTCGGCAGCGGCTTGGCCGGATCCCAGCCGGCCTTCTGCGCGGCCAGTTCCAGCACCGCGCGCATGCGCGGCTCCTTCGCGAGCAGGTCGCGGCGGAACGCGTATGGATCCTTGCCGGCGGTGTGCGCGGCTTCGTCGATGAACGCCTCGACCGCGTAGGCCGTGTGCGAGCTGCCGACCACGCGCCACCACAGCACGGGCACGCCCGTCTTCGCGGTGGTGAGCTCGACCGACACGTTCGGCACCGCGTACGGCAGGTTCGCCGCGCCCTCGACCGACGTCGCGTCGATGCCGTTCTTGACCATGAACGCCTCGAACGGCGTGCCGGCGAGGATCGACTGGCCGACGATCCGGTGGCGCCAGCCGACCAGCTTGCCGTCCGCGGTCAGGCCCGCGTCGAGCTTGTGGAAGTACATCGGCCGATAGAGGCCGCCCTGGATGTCGTCCTCGCGCGTCCACTGCAGCTTGACGGGCTTGCCGTCCGCGCCGAGCGCCTTCGCGATCGACACGGCCTCGACCACATAGTCCGACCACGCGTTCGCGCGCCGGCCGAAGCTGCCGCCCGCGTACAGCGTATGGATCTTCACCTGCTCGGGCTTCAGGCCCGCGACCTTGGCGGCGTTCGCCTGGTCGATCGTCTGGAACTGGTCGCCGGCCCAGATCTCGCAGCCGTCGCGCGTCAGCTTGACGACCGCGTCGAGCGGCTCCATCGGTGCGTGCGCGAGATACGGGAATTCGTATGTCGCGCTGAGCTTGCGCGCGGCGCCGGCGATCGCCGCGTCGGCGTCGCCGTCCTTGCGCGCCGACGTTCCCGGTTTCTCCGCGAGCTGTCGGTATTCGCGCATGATCTCGGCCGAGCCGCGCTTTTCGGCGTTGCTTTCGTCCCATTCGACCTTCAGCGCGTCGCGGCCCTGCTTCGCGGCCCAGAAGCCCGTCGCGACGACCGCGACGCCGCGCGGCACCTGCACGACCGACACGACGCCCGGCACAGCCTTCGCGGCCGTCGCGTCGAACGACTTGACCGTCGCGCCGAAGCGCGGCGGGCGCTGCAGCAGCGCGACGCGCATGCCGGGGAAGGTCGTGTCGAGCGTGAAAGGCGCGGTGCCGTTCGATTTCGCCGGTGCATCGACGCGCGGAATCCGCCGGCCGATCAGCTTGAAATCGGCCGGCTGCTTCAGCACGACCTTGTCCGG
This sequence comes from Burkholderia sp. NFPP32, assembly GCF_900119325.1. Classification (NCBI taxonomy): domain Bacteria; kingdom Pseudomonadati; phylum Pseudomonadota; class Betaproteobacteria; order Burkholderiales; family Burkholderiaceae; genus Burkholderia; species Burkholderia sp. NFPP32. The sequence goes on from NZ_FPJP01000017.1 coordinate 32,716, forward strand.
CACGGGCAGCTTCGATGCGTCGGCGACGAGCGTGCCGTAGGCGGCCGTCTTGCCGCTCTTCGCATGCGTGACGACGCCATTGGCCGTCGTCAGCTCGCCGGCGGGCACCTTCCAGCGGGCCGCGGCGGCCGATACGAGCATCGCGCGGGCCTTGCCGCCCGCTTCGCGCAGCTGCTGCCACGAGTTCGCCATCGCCGAGCTGCCGCCCGTGCCCTGCATCGTGCCGAACGCGAGGTTCGCATAGCGCTTCGCGTCGGCCGGTGCGCTTTCGACGCGCACGCTCGACCAGTCGGCGTCGAGCTCCTCGGCGACGATCGTCGCGATGCCCGTATACGCGCCCTGGCCCATTTCGACGTGCTTCGCGATGACCGTGACGGCGCCGTCGGGCGTGATACGCAGGAACGCGTTCGGCGCGAAATCGGCGGCCGGCGCGGTTGCGGCGAGCGTGCGGCGGCCGAGGCCGGCCCATTCGAAGCCGATGGTCAGGCTGACGGCTGCCGCGGCGCCCGCGGCCTTCAGGAACGTTCGGCGCGACGGACGCACCGAATCGCGGTTGTCGAGTTCGATCGTCATGGTCAGGCTCCCAGCGTCGCGGCCGCGTCGTGGATCGCGGCCCGGATGCGGGCGTAGGTCGCACAGCGGCACAGGTTGCCGTTCATCGCGGCGTCGATGTCCGCGTCGGTCGGCTTCGGGTTCTGTTCGAGCAGTGCGGTGGCCGACATGATCTGGCCGGACTGGCAATAGCCGCATTGCGGAACCTGCTGCTTGACCCACGCGGCCTGCACGGCCTGCGCGGGCTTGCTCTGCAGGCCCTCGATCGTCGTGACGTGCTTGCCGGCGATACCGGCGAGCGGCAGCACGCACGAGCGGACGGCCTGGCCTTCGAGATGCACCGTGCACGCGCCGCACTGCGCCATGCCGCAGCCGAACTTCGTGCCGGTCAGTCCCGCGTGTTCGCGAATCGCCCAGAGGACGGGCATCGACGGATCGGCGTCGAGCGTGACGTTCTTGCCGTTGAGGACAAACGAGGTAGGCATTTTGGTTGTCTCCGTGGGGAAAACCCGGCATGCGCCCGGTTAGCGGGCAGTGTGCGCGAGCAGCCGGTTTTTGCGTCTACCCAATCCTGCAAATTTATTGAACAATCCTGCAAATCCCGGGCACGCCGTGGGCCGTTTCGCTATGCTCCCGCGACATGGGGAAATCAATCGAGGATTCGTCATGGACATGACCGATATCGCGGCGTCGCGCGAATCCGGGCGGCGCGAGCTGGCGTCGCTGATCGGCCGCTTCGCACCGGCGGATGGCTCGCATTCGACCGCTGTGCCAGGCCTGATGCTGCATCGGCACACGCGTCCGGTCGATCTCGGCTGCGCCGTGTCGTGTGCCGCGCTGGTGATCGCGGGGCAGGGCGCGAAGCGCGTAATCGTGGCCGGCCACGCTTACGAATACGACACGCAGAATTGCCTGATTACGTCGATCGACTTGCCGATCCTGTCGCGCGTGACGCGCGCGTCGCCGGAGGAACCCTACCTGTGCCTGTCGCTGAGGCTCGATCCGCAGCGGATCGTGGAGCTCTCGGCCGAGATGCGGCTGCCCGAGCCCGACGCGGGCCCCGAAGGCGAAGGGATCGCGCTCGCCGAGCTGACGCCGCCGCTGCTCGACGCCGCGCTGCGGCTGTTGCGGCTGCTCGATACGCCGGCCGACATTCCGGTCGTCGCGCCGCTGATCGAAAAGGAACTGCTGTACCGGTTGATGACGAGCGGGCAGGGCACGCGGCTGCGGCATATGGCGATCGCGGGCAGCCAGACGCACCGGATCGCGCGCGCGATCGAATGGATCCGCGATCACTACGCGGAGCCGATGCGCGTCGAGACGCTCGCGCAGGCGGTCAACATGAGCGTGTCGTCGCTGCACCACCATTTCAAGCACGTGACGACGCTAAGCCCGTTGCAGTACCAGAAGCAGCTGCGGCTGCACGAGGCGCGGCGGCTGTTGCTGCGCCAGGGCGGCGACGTCGGGTCGGTGGCTGCCGTGGTCGGCTACGAGAGCGCGTCGCAGTTCAGCCGTGAATACAGCCGGCTGTTCGGCGCGCCGCCGATGCGCGACGTCGTGCACCTGCGGAAGAGGGAACTGCTGGGCTGATGCGGCGGCGGCCGACGCTCGCCGAAGTGCGCCGGCAGGCCGAGCGGCACGCGATCGAGGAAATACTGCTGCGCCATCACCACCAGCATGCGGACGTCGCGGCGGCATTTCGCGCGCGACGCTGTACCGCCTGATGACCGCGTCCGCTCAAGACCGTGCGGCGGCGGCCGTTAAAGCATGAAATGGCCCGTCCGGACCGCCGGCGCATCGATGCGCGCGGCCGGCACGCGGCGTATCACGCTTATCCGGGGTTATCGTGGCAGAGTGCAGTCACTGCGGCAGGACGTTCCTGGTCGGCGGGCAGTCGATCGACGGCCGCCGCTATTGCAGTCCGGCGTGCGCGCACGCGCATCCGATCGTCGTCGAGGCCGAGCGGGTGCCCGACGCGAAGGTCCGGCAGTACGTCGACGACTGGCGGTATGGGCCGTGCCCGATTTGCCTGCGCGAAGGGCATCCGGTCGACGTCCACGCGTCGCATCGCGTCGTATCGCTGGTGTTCGTCACGCGCTGGGCGACGCGGCGCCACGTATGCTGCCGCCGCTGCGGCCGCAAGAAGCAGGCGATCGCGCTGCTTGCATCGGTCACGCTCGGCTGGTGGGGGCTGCCTTGGGGCATCGTGCTGACGCCGATCCAGCTCGCGCGCAACGCGCTCGGGCTGGCCGCGCGCGATCCGGAGGTCGCGACGCAGCAGTTCGAGCAGCTCGTCCGGCGCAAGCTGGCGGAGCGCCGGCTGCAGCGCGCCGGCGCCTGACCGCGCACCGCCGCCCGGTCAGGCCGGCCGTTCGAAGCCCGATGCGACCCAGCGCTCGGCACTGGCCTTGCTGAGCTTGAACCCGGCCGATACCTTCGCGTCGGCCAGCAGCTCGCCGTACGGATCGAACGCCTTGAGTTGCGCGTACGGCTCGAACTCGTCCGGCACGATGTCGAGCGTCACCGACACATCCTGCCCGTCCTCGCCCTGAACCGTCACTTCCTTGTGCAGCATCGCGCGCCGCTGCTGCTCGTGCCGCATCAGCACCTCGGTCGCGGTCTTCACGAGCGTGCGGAACGCGTTCGCGTCCATCGGCTTCGGGTTCTTCTTGTCGCGGCCCATGGTCCACGGCCCGACGAGCGCGGGTTCGGACTCGCCGTCCTTGATCATCTCGACGGCCCAGCCGTCGTCGTCTTCGTTCTTGATGATGCGGGCGGTCCAGCCGTTGTCGCGCCAGAGGCCGTCTTCGTGGATGGAGGTGTCGTCGGATTGCAGGTCGGATTCGGTCATGGGGAAAGCTGGGAGTACGGGCAGCCGGAGTATGGGCAGCCGGCAAAAGGGCAGTGGTGCGCGGCCGTCGTCGGCGCGTCGCTCGCCGCCGGGTGCCCGGAGTGGCATGCAAACGCCGCAATTTTACCTGCTGGCCGGCCGCAAGGGCTCAATGCCGGCCGTCCGGCCGATGCCAGGCATCTGAACCGACGCAAATATCAAACTCGTATTACGTCTCCGGCGGCCAATCCCGATGCCGTCCGATATCCCGCCCGCGCGCGGCTTCATAGAATCGATCTTCGGGATAAAAATATCCCGGACATCCTTTCAACGCCAAACCGGCCGCGCGCGTTCCGCGCCGCGCGGCCGGTGAACCACCTGGAACTGCGCATGAGGAAATTCAATGTTCGCATCGTTTTCGCGTACGACTGGCCGTTGACGCTGGCCGGCATCGAGCAGATCGCCGGCAGCGCCTGCGCCATCGAGCTCGTCGCGGTCTACCGGAGTGCGGCCGAGCTGGTCGCGTCGCTCGGCGGCGTCGACTGCGACATCGTGCTGGTCGATTATTCGATCCGCGGCGACGAGCAGATGGACGGCCTCGCGCTGTTCGACTGGCTGCGGCGCACGCGCCCGAACGCCGGAATCGTCGCGCTGGTCGGCAACGAGAACCCGCTGATCTTCCGGTCGATCCTCGCGATCGGCGGCGTGAGCATCGTCAGCAAGTTCGACGAAGTCGGCCATATCGTCACGGCGATCCATTCGAGCTACAGCGGCGGGCGCTACCTGTCGCCGTGCGTCAGGCGCGCGGTCGATGCGATCGGCGAGCGCGGCGAGGCGCCAGTGAAGCTGTCGGCGCGCGAGATCGAGGTGATTCGTCTGTATCTGTCGGGCGTGTCGATCAAGACGATCGCGCAGCGCCTGAGCAAGGGCAAGCAGACGGTCAGCGCGCAGAAGATCAGCGCGATGAAGAAACTCGGCGCGAACAACGACGTCGAGCTGATCCAGCGGGCGGCCGGGCTGGGGCTGGGCATCGGTGCGGCCGCGCCGCGGGCCGGCGGCGCGGCGTGAGCGGGCGCGTGCGGTGCCGTGCCGGCGCCGTCAGGCCGGCAACGCGAACCGCGTGACGGCGTCGCGCAGTGCTTCGGCCTGATCGCGCAGCGAATGCGCGGCGGCCGCCGCCTGTTCGACGAGCGCCGCGTTCTGCTGCGTGACCTGGTCCATCTCGCCCACCGCGCGATTGACCTGCTCGATCCCGGCGCTTTGCTCGCGCGACGCATGGCTGATTTCGTCGAGGATCTCGTTCACGCGCCGCACCGACTGCACGAGCTCGGCCATCGTCTCGCCCGCGTGCGTGACGAGCGTCGCGCCGTGTTCGACGGTCTCGTTCGACGACACGATCAGCGACTTGATCTCCTTGGCGGCCGTCGCCGAGCGTTGCGCGAGCGAGCGCACCTCGGCCGCGACCACCGCGAAGCCGCGGCCCTGTTCGCCCGCGCGCGCGGCTTCGACGGCCGCGTTCAGCGCGAGGATGTTGGTCTGGAACGCGATCCCGTCGATCACGCCGATGATGTCGCCGATCTTGTGCGAGCGGCCGGTGATCTCGTTCATCGTGCGCACGACGTCGTCGACCACCGCGCTGCCGCGCGTCGCGACCTGTGCGGCCTGGCCGGCGAGCGATGCGGCCTGCGCGGCGCTGTCCGCGTTCTGCTTCACGTTCGCGGTCATCTGGTCCATGCTCGACGCGGTCTGCACGAGCGCGGCCGCCTGTTCCTCGGTGCGCTGCGACAGGTCGGTGTTGCCGGACGCGATCTCGCTCGCGCCGACGTTGATGTTCTCGGTGCCCATCCGCACGCGCGACACCATGTCGATCAGCCCGCCCTGCATCGTGTGCAGCGCATGCAGCAGGCTGCCGCGATCGTCCTGCTTCACGGCGACACGCGCGGTCAGGTCGCCCTGCGCGATGCGCTGCGCGGCGTCGAGCGCAACCTCGAGTTCGCCGCCGAGGCTCGCGCGCACGCTTTTCAGCACCAGCACCATCACGGCGGTCGCGATCGCGCCGAGCACGGCCGTCATCGCGAGCCAGCGGCCGATGCTCGCGAGCACGGCCGAGTGCACGTCGTTCATGTACATGCCCGTCACCAGATACCAGTCCCACGGCGCGAAACGCTGCACGGCGCTGGTTTTCTCCTGCGGCTTGTCGGCGCCCGGCTTCGGCCACAGATACTCGACGAAGCCCTTGCCGCCTTCCAGGTTGCCGGCCTTCACGATCTCGACGAACAGGTGCTTGCCGTTCGGATCGGTGAAATTCGACACGTCCTTGCCGTTGAGCTCGGCCTTGATCGGATGCATCACGATCGCGGGCTTCGAGTCGTTGACGGAGATGTAGCCGTCGGCGCCGTAGCGCATCGCGGCGATCGCCTCGAGCGCCTTCTGCTTCGCGTCCGCTTCCGGCATCGCGTTTTGCTGCGACAGCTTGTAGTAATGGTCGGTCACGCTCGCGGCCTGCGCGACCAGCGCGGCAAGCTGATCGCGGCGGTCCGCGATCATCGATGTGCGCGTCTGCCACGCGCCGAGCCCGGCGATCACGAGCAGGCCGAGCCACAGGATGACGATCATCGAGGCGAGTTTCTGATTCAGCGAAAGGTTGCGCATGGTATGTGGTCGGTCAGTCGAGGATGCTCGCCGGAACGGCGTGACGGGGTAAGTGTCTTGACGGCAGGCGACGCGCGTCGCCGTAGGCGGGAAATCCCTTAGAAATGGTGCGGTCGCTCATGCCGTCGACGTGGGCACGGGTATCTATGCATATGCATAACGGGGCATGGCTATACTGTCGGAGCGATTGCGCGCGCCGGGCGCCCGGGCGGGCGGCGGCGCGGCGCCGAATGAAACCGAAAGGAGGCAACGATGCGAATTCTGGTGGTAGGGGCCGGCGCGGTCGGCGGATACTTCGGCGGCCGGCTGGCCGCGGCGGGGCGCGACGTGACGTTTCTGGTGCGCGACGGCCGCGCGGCCGCGCTGGCGCGCGACGGGCTGCTGATCCGCAGCCCGCGCGGCGACCTGACGCTCGCGAACGTGCAGACCGTGCGCGCGGGCGATGCGGGCGCCGGGGTCGCACCGTTCGACCTCGTGCTGCTGAGCTGCAAGGCGTACAGCCTCGACGACGCGATCGCGTCGTTCGCGCCGTTCGTCGGCCCGCAAACGCTGATCCTGCCGATGCTCAACGGGATGCGTCACCTCGACGTGCTGCGCGACCGGTTCGGCGCCGCGCAGGTGCTCGGCGGGCTGTGCGTGATCGCGGCCACGCTCGATCGCGAGCAGCGCATCGTGCACCTGAACGACACGCATGGCGTGTCGTTCGGCGAACTCGCCGGCGGCGAATCGCCGCGCGTGCGCGCGGTGGCCGACGTGCTCGGCGGCGCGGGCTTCGACGCGACGCTCAGCGACGACATCGCCGCGCGGATGTGGGAGAAGTGGGTATTCCTCGCGACGCTCGCCGCGAGCACGTCGCTGTTCCGCGGCTCGGTCGGCGACATTCTCGCCGCGCCGGACGGCCGTCGCCTGCTCGAGACGATGCTCGGCGAATGCAGCGCGATCGCCGAACACAATGGCCACCGGCCCGACCCTGCGGCGATCGAGCGGATGCAGCGGATGGTGCTGACGCCGTCGCCGCTGACCGCATCGATGCTGCGCGACGTCGAGAACCATGCGCGCGTCGAAGCCGATCACGTGATCGGCGACCTGCTCGCGCGCCGTGACCCGCAGGCGGCCGATGCGCTGTCGCTGCTGCGGATCGCATACAACCACCTCAAGGCGTACGAGGTGCGCACGGCGCGCGAGCACGCAGCCGCGTAAGCCATCGGCGCGCGCATCGCACCGACCCGGCGGTCGCCGCCCGGTGCCGTTGCGCGCTGCACAAATTTGCTGTCCGGCGCCGTTTACGGCCGGAAAGCGCAAAAAAGTATCGGAAATCAGGCGTAAAGTTGGTGGAGCCGCGCGCGCGATCGACCTACATTGCTTCCCATGCGACCGGTCGCGTCGCCGCACGAAATACGAGAAACACGCGGCGCACGAGCGAACAGCCGAACAGGCCGGCAGCGATACATGGGAATGGAGACGCCAACATGATGCATCCCGATCTCGAAGTGGTCGAAGTGCGACGCGACGAGTCGTTCAAGGTCTGGTCGCACGGTTACCCGTATCGCACGATCCGCTGGCATTTCCATCCCGAATTCGAACTGCACCTGATCGTCGCGACGCGCGGCAAGTATTTCGTCGGCGATCACATCGGCTCGTTCGGCCCCGGCCATCTCGTGCTGCTCGGCCCGAACCTGCCGCACAACTGGGTCAGCGACATGGCCGAAGGCGAAACCGTCGAGCGCCGCAACCTCGTGATCCAGTTCGCCCCGGCGTTCGTGCGCCGCTGCATGGATGCGTTTCCCGAATGCCGCGATGCGCAGGCGCTGCTCGACGACGCGCGGCGCGGCGTCGGCTTCGACGATGCGACCAGCGCCGCGATCGCACCGCTGTTCGACGAACTGCTGGCCGCGCGCGGCATGCGCCGCATCGCGCTGTTCATCACGATCCTCGAACGGCTTTGCGGCGCCGACGAGCGCACGCTGCTCGCGAGCCCCGCATACGACCAGGCGGACGTCACGCCGACGCGGCTCAGCCACGCGCTGTCGTATATCGGCAAGAACCTCGCATCCGAGCTGCGCGAGTCCGAACTCGCGCAACTGACCGGACAGAGCGTCAGCGCATTCTCGCGCGCATTTCACCGCCACACGGGCATGCCGTTCGTCCAGTACGTGAACCGGCTGCGGATCGAATCCGCGTGCCAGATGCTGCTTGCCGACGACGCGAACATCACCGACATCTGCTTCCAGGCCGGCTTCAACAACGTATCGAACTTCAACCGCCAGTTCCGCTCGGTGAAGGGGATGGCGCCGTCCGAATTCCGTGCGCTGCAGCGCCTGAACGCGCGCAGCCGCGAGCTTGCGCTGCACGCGGCGCCCACCGGCAATCCGATGCCGCCGCGCGTGCTGACGCCCGGCGCGCCCGAACTCGCGCCGCAGCCCGGATGATCGCCGGGCCGCCGCCCGCCTGAACTTTCCACACCGTTTCACCCGGCCGATCGCGTCGCTCACGTCGCGAGGGGCTCGTTCAACCTCGAAAAAGCCGCACATAAATGGAGACACCGTCATGACGCACGCATCGCCCGCTTCATCATTCAGCCGCGCCGCCCGGATGGCGGCCCTCGCCGCGTTCGCGGCCTTGCTGCCGGCCGCCGCCGCGCATGCCGCACCGCTGCGGATCGGCATGACGTTCCAGGAACTGAACAACCCGTATTTCGTGACGATGCAGAAGGCGCTGAACGATGCGGCCACGTCGATCGGCGCGCAGGTCGTCGTGACCGATGCGCATCACGACGTCAGCAAGCAGGTGAGCGACGTCGAGGACATGCTGCAGAAGAAGATCGACATCCTGCTCGTGAACCCGACCGATTCGACCGGCATCCAGTCGGCGATCACGCAGGCGAAGAAGGCCGGCGCGGTGGTCGTGGCCGTCGATGCGAACGCGAACGGCCCGGTCGATTCGTTCGTCGGCTCGAAGAACTACGACGCGGGCGTGATGTCGTGCGAATACCTCGCGAAGGCGATCGGCGGCAGCGGCGAGGTCGCGATCCTCGACGGCATTCCGGTCGTGCCGATTCTCGAACGCGTGCGCGGCTGCAAGGCCGGGCTCGCGAAATTCCCGAACGTGAAGCTCGTCGACACGCAGAACGGCAAGCAGGAGCGCGCGACCGCGCTGTCGGTCACCGAAAACATGATCTCCGCACGTCCGAACCTGAAAGGCATCTTCAGCGTGAACGACGGCGGCTCGATGGGCGCGCTCGCGGCGATCGAGGGTTCCGGCAAGGACATCAAGCTGACGAGCGTCGACGGCGCGCCCGAGGCGATCGCCGCGATCCAGAAACCGAACTCGAAGTTCATCGAGACGACCGCGCAGTTCCCGGCCGACCAGGTGCGCATCGCGCTCGGCATCGCGATCGCACGCAAGTGGGGCGCGACGGTGCCGAAGGCGATTCCGGTCGACGTGAAGGTCGTCGATCGCAGCAATGCGAAGGGCTTCAGCTGGTGAACGACGTGCGATGCGACGCGAAGGGTGGCGGCATGGCCGGCGCCCTTCGCACGGAGAAGCCGATGGAAACGATACTCAGGCTCAGCCACATCACGAAAAGCTTTCCGGGCGTGAAGGCGCTGTCCGACATTCACCTGGACATCGCGCGCGGCGAGATCCATGCGCTGCTCGGCGAGAACGGCGCGGGCAAGTCGACGCTGATGAAGATCCTGTGCGGCATCCATCAACCGGATGCCGGCACGATCGAAATCGACGGCACCGCACGTCATTTCTCGAACTATCACGAGGCGGTCGCGGCGGGAGTCGGCATCGTGTTCCAGGAATTCAGCCTGATCCCGCACCTGGACGCCGTCGACAATCTGTTCCTCGGCCGCGAGCTGCGCACGCGCTGGGGCGCGCGCGACCGGGCACGGATGCGCCGCGCGGCGGCCGCGATCTTCGCGCGGCTCGGCGTGTCGATCGATCTCGATGCGCCGATCCGTGCGCTGTCGGTCGCGCAGCAGCAGTTCGTCGAGATCGGCAAGGCGCTGTCGCTCGACGCGCGCATCCTGATCCTCGACGAACCGACCGCCACGCTCACGCCGGCCGAGGCCGAGCACCTGTTCGCGATCATGCGCGAGCTGAAGCGGCAGGGCGTCGCGATGATCTTCATCTCGCATCACCTCGACGAGATCTTCGCGGTGTGCGACCGCATCACGGTGCTGCGCGACGGCCAGTACGTCGCGACGACCGACGTTGCGCGCACGGACGTCGAACAGCTCGTGCGGATGATGGTCGGCCGCCGGATCGAAAGCAACTTTCCGCCGAAGCCCGCGCTGCCGGCCGACGCGCCGGCCGTGCTCGAAGTCGATGCGCTGCAGATCGAGCGCGACGGCCCGGTGAACCGCTTCGCGCTGCGGGCCGGCGAGATCCTCGGCTTCGCCGGGCTCGTCGGTTCGGGCCGCACGGAAACGGCGCTCGCGGTGATCGGCGCGACGCGTGCGTACCGCAAGGACGTGCGCGTGCGCGGCGCGGCGGCGAAGCTCGGCGATCCGGCCGACGCGCTGCGCTCGGGCATCGGCATCCTGCCGGAAAGCCGCAAGACGGAAGGGCTCGTCACGTCGTTCTCGATCCGCGACAACATCTCGCTGAACAACCTCGGCAAGTACCGGTCGATGCGCTGGCTGATCGACCGCCGTAGCGAGGCGCGCGCGACGCACGACGTGATGCGGCGCGTCGGCGTGAAGGCGCCGTCGATTCATACCGAGGTCGCGACGCTGTCCGGCGGCAACCAGCAGAAGGTCGTGATCGCGCGCTGGCTGAACCATCACACGTCGGTGCTGATCTTCGACGAGCCGACGCGCGGCATCGACGTCGGCGCGAAAGCGGAAATCTACGGGCTGATGCGCGAACTCACCGCGCGCGGCTACGCCATCATCATGATCTCGTCCGAGCTGCCGGAAATCGTCGGCATGTGCGATCGCGTCGCCGTGTTCCGGCAGGGCCGCATCGAGGCGACGCTCGAAGGCGACGAGATCGATCCCGACACGGTCATGACCCATGCCACGGCCGGCACGCGAGGAGCGACCCATGAACCTGCCTGATTCTTCTTCCACGCCTTCCACCACGCTCGCGGCCAACGCCGGAAACGGCGATGCGCCGCCGCCCCGCGCGATGTGGGCACAGTTGCGGCGCTCGACGCTGTTCTATCCGCTCGTCGGCCTCGTCGTCGTGTGCATCGCGATGATGATCGCGAGCCCGAGCTTCCTGTCCGCCGCGAACCTCGAGAACGTGCTGCGTCAGGTATCGATCAACGCGATCATCGCGGTCGGCATGACCTGCGTGATCCTGACGGGCGGGATCGACCTGTCGGTCGGTTCGGTGATGGCGCTGTCGGGCACGCTGGCGGCCGGGCTGATGGTCGCGGGCGTCAATACGGTCGCCGCGCTCGCGATCGGCATTGCGGTCGGCTTCGGGTTCGGCTTCCTGAACGGCGTGTTCGTTGCGTTCGCGGGGATGCCGCCGATCATCGTCACGCTCGCGACGATGGGCATCGCGCGCGGCCTCGCGCTGATCTATACGGGAGGTTATCCGATCGACGGGCTGCCCGACTGGGTTGCGTTCTTCGGCAGCGGCAAGGTGCTCGGCATCCAGGCGCCCGTGCTGATCATGCTGGTGGTCTACGCGATCGCGTGGCTGCTGCTCGATCGCATGCCGTTCGGCCGCTACGTGTATGCAATCGGCGGCAACGAGCAGGCGACGCGGCTCACCGGCGTGCGCGTCGCGCGCGTGAAGCTGATCGTCTACACGCTGGCCGGGCTCACGTCGGCGCTCGCCGCGATCGTGCTGACGGGCCGGCTGATGAGCGGGCAGCCGAACGCGGGCGTGGGTTTCGAACTCGACGCGATCGCGGCCGTCGTGATGGGCGGCACGTCGATCTCAGGCGGGCGCGGCGCGATCCTCGGCACGCTGGTCGGTGCGCTGCTGCTCGGCGTGCTCAACAACGGGCTGAACATGATCGGCGTGAACCCGTATGTGCAGAACGTGATCAAGGGCGGAATCATCCTGCTCGCGATCTACATCAGCCGAGAACGATCGCGGTAATGCGCGATCGATCAGATATCCGAATCATCAACGAAAGAGAAAAATCATGACGACACCCGAAGCCCAGCCGCGGATGACCGCGGTCGTCTGCCACGGCCCCGAGGACTATCGCGTCGAACAGGTCGAGAAGCCGCGCCCCGGCGCGAACGAACTCGTGATCCGCATCGTCGCGTGCGGGATTTGCGCGAGCGACTGCAAATGCTATACGGGCGCGAAGATGTTCTGGGGCGGCCCGAACCCGTGGGTGAAGGCGCCCGTGATTCCCGGCCATGAATTTTTCGGCTACGTCGAGGCGCTCGGCGACGGCGCGGCCGAGCATTTCGGCGTGGCGTTGGGCGACCGCGTGATCGCCGAGCAGATCGTGCCGTGCGGCAAGTGCCGCTATTGCAAGTCGGGGCAGTACTGGATGTGCGAGGTGCACAACATCTTCGGCTTCCAGCGCGAGGTCGCCGACGGCGGGATGGCCGAATACATGCGCATTCCGCCGACCGCGATCGTCCACAGGATTCCGCTCGGCGTATCGCTCGAGGATGCCGCGATCATCGAGCCGCTGTCGTGCGCGATCCATACGGTGAACCGCGGCGACGTCCAGCTCGACGACGTCGTCGTGATCGCGGGCGCGGGCCCGCTCGGGCTGATGATGACGCAGGTCGCGCACCTGAAGACGCCGAAGAAACTCGTCGTGATCGACCTGATCGACGAACGGCTCGAACTCGCGCGCGAGTACGGCGCCGACGTGACGATCAACCCGCAGCGCGACGATGCGCGCGAGATCGTCCGCGCGCTGACCGACGGCTACGGCTGCGACGTCTACATCGAAACGACCGGCGCGCCGGTCGGCGTGAACCAGGGGCTCGACCTGATCCGCAAGCTCGGCCGCTTCGTCGAATTCAGCGTGTTCGGCGAGGACGCGACCGTCGACTGGTCGATCATCGGCGATCGCAAGGAACTCGACGTGCGCGGCGCGCACCTCGGGCCATACTGCTATCCGGTCGCGATCGACCTGCTTGCGCGCGGGCTCGTCACGTCGAAAGGCATCGTCACGCACGGTTTCGCGCTCGAGGACTGGGACGACGCGATCCGCGTCGCGAAATCGCCCGAATCGATCAAGGTGCTGCTGAAGCCGGCCCGCTGACGGCCGGCGTGCGCCTCACCGGAGACATCATGGAATACGTCATAGGCGTCGACATCGGCACGCAGAGCACCAAGGCGCTGCTCGTCGACCGGCACGGCACGATCGTCGCGCGGCGCTCGGCCGGCTACCAGCCCGATACGCCGCGCCCGCTGTGGGCCGAGCAGTGGCCGCAGGTGTGGTTCGACGCCGTGCTCGAATGTATCGCCGGCTGCGTGAGCGACGCGCGCGCGCAGGGCGTGCCGGCCGATGCGATCCGCGCGGTGTGCGTGAGCAGCCTGTACGGCGGCTCCGGCATTCCGGTCGACAGCGACATGCGGCCGGTCCATCCGTGCCTGATCTGGATGGACCGGCGCGCGACCGCGCAAGTCGACTGGGTCGGCGAGCACGTGAACGTCGAGCGGCTGCGCGTGATCACGGGCAACGGCGTCGACAGCTACTACGGCTTCACGAAGATGCTGTGGCTGCGCGACCAGCGGCCGGACGTGTGGGCGAACGTGCGCTATTTCCTGCCGCCGAACGCGTACGTGATCTACCTGCTGACCGGCGAAGTCGCGGTCGATCACAGCTCGGCCGGCAACATCGGCGGCGTGTACGACGTCGCGCGCCGCGAGTGGTCCGACGACGCGCTCGACATGCTCGGCATTCCGGCGACGATGATGCCCGAGCGGCTCGTCGATTCGACGGAGATCGTCGGCGGGCTGCTGTCGCAATGGACCGAACAGCTCGGGCTGCCGGCCGGCACGCCCGTCGTCGCGGGCGGCGTCGATGCGGCCGTTGCAACCTTCGCGGCCGGTGCGACGCGCACCGGGCAGCATGTCGCGATGATCGGCACCAGCATGTGCTGGGGCTATGTGAGCCGGCACGTCGATGCGCGGCACGGGCTCGTCAGCATGCCGCACGTGTTCGACGGGCAGCGCGACCTGTACGTGTTCGGCGGTGCGATCACGGCCGGCGCATCGGTCGCGTGGTTTCGCGACCAGTTCTGTCATGCCGAAATCGATGCGGCACGCCTGCTGCCGCACGGCGATCCGCACGTGCTGCTCGAGGAAGCGGCCGAAAGTGTGCCGGCCGGTGCCGACGGCGTGCTGTTCCTGCCGTACCTGATGGGCGAGCGCAGCCCGGTGTGGGATGCGAAGGCGAGCGGCGCGTTCGTCGGGCTGAGTCTCGCGCATACGCGGGCGCATCTTTATCGCGCGGTGCTCGAAGGCGTCGCGTTCGCGTTGCGGCACAACATCGAGGCCGGCCGCCGCGGCGCGGTGGTGCTGGACGACCGGCTGATCGTCGTCGGCGGTGCCGCGCATTCGGCGCTGTGGATGCAGATCATCGCGGACGTGACGGGCTTTCCGGTGTGGACGATCGAGCAGGACGTCGAAGCCGCGATGGGGGCGGCATTGCTCGCGGGTGTCGGGGCGGGGCTCGTGTCGCACGACGACGCGCAGGGCGGTTGGGTCACGCTCGTCGAGCGCGCGCGACCCGATGCCGAACGTGCGCGAGCGTATGCGGTGCGCTTCGGGCTTTACACGGCGCTGTATCCGGCACTCAAGCCGATCATGCACGAGCTGCACACATCATCATGAAGACACGATTCGATTTCAGCGGTTCGCGGATGCTCGTCACGGGCGCATCGAGCGGCATCGGGCGCGCATGCGCGGTTGCGCTGGCGCAGGCAGGCGCGCAGGTCGTCGCGGCAGCGCGCGACATGGCCGCCCTAGATGCACTGGCCGGCGAGACTGCATGCGATACGTTGCGCATCGATGTCGGTGGCGACGAACACGCGATCGATGCCGCGCTCGCCGCGCACGATGCGTTCGACGGCCTCGTCAATTGCGCGGGGATCGCGTCGCTCGAACCGGCGCTCGACGTCAGCGCCGGGCACTTCGACCGCGTGATGGCCGTCAATGCGCGCGGCGCGGCGCTCGTGGCGCGGGCGGTTGCACGGAAGATGATCGTGCGCGACGGGCGCGGTGCGGTGCATGCGCGGGGCAGCATCGTCAACGTATCGAGCCAGGCCGCGCTTGTCGGCTTGCCCGCGCATCTGAGCTATTGCGCGTCGAAGGCGGCGATGGACGCGATCACGCGCGTGCTGTGCATCGAGCTCGGCCCGCACGGCATTCGTGTGAACAGCGTGAACCCGACCGTCACGCTCACGCCGATGGCGCAGTTCGCGTGGAGCGAACCGGAGAAGCGCGCGCCGATGCTGGCGGCGATTCCGCTCGGGCGATTTGCGGAGCCGGACGAGGTCGTCGAGCCGATCCTGTTTTTGCTGAGCGACGCGGCGTCGATGATCAGCGGCGTGTCGCTGCCGATCGACGGCGGGTATACGGCGCGATAGGCCACGTCATGCGGCGACGCGCGACGCGCGGCCGGTTGCCGTCGACCGCGCATGACGGGAAATAGGGGCGAATGTGCGGAACGGCCGACGCGCGGCTAGACCGGGTCTTTGCTCGGCGGTCCGTCCGGTTGCTGCGGGTTGTCGTGGTGATGACCCGGCGGCGACGACAGCGGGTCGTCTTCCGGATCGCGGTTCGGGTCGGCCGGTGGTTCGGGCGTCGGGGTCGTGTGGTCGGTCATGGAGGGCTCGTGCAATGCGTGACGGCGGCGGCGCGGTGGGTGCGCCTCGTCTCCGTTATAGGCAATCGGGCGAGCGTTTGCTGCGGGATTCTCGCGGCGGCTTGTCGGTCGTCGGTGAAATCCATGAATTCACGATTGTCGATCGTCGGGCGGGATCTTGTACTGCAATGCATTGCGTGGTCCGCGCGAGCGCGGTCAGCGCAGATCCTGCGGCGTGTCGACATCGCGCAGGATGCCGGGATCGTCGACGTCGAGCAGTTTCACCGGTGCGCTGGCGAACAGCGCGCGCGCGCCCGTGTCGCCGTCGAGGGCGGCGAGCGCATCGAAGTGGTGCGCGGCGAAGCCGACCGGATGGCCGCGCACGCCGCGATGCGCAGGCGCGACGATCGACGCATCGTCGGCGTCGAGCGCGCGCGTGACGGCTTCATAGGTCGATGCCGCGATCCACGGCATGTCGCCGAGCGCGACGAGCCAGCCGTTCGAATCGGGCGTGGCGCGCACGCCGGCTGCGAGGCTTGCGCCCATGCCGCGCGACGCGTCGGGTGCATAGACGACCTGGCAACCGGCTTCGTTCAGCAGGATCGCGAGTTTTTCGGCGCCGGGACGCACGACGGCGATCACGTCGGCCGTGGCCGCCGCGAGACGGTGGGCGGCCGCGACCGCGACCGGCGTGCCGTCGGGAAGCCGCGCGAGCAGCTTGCTGTGCAGGCCGCTTGGATCGAAGCGTTGACCGAGACCGCCGGCGAGCAGGACGCCGGTGACGAGTGACGCGTAGGACATCGGCGCGGGGGGAGTGAGACAGGTGCTGCGATTGTGCGGGAGCGGGCGGGGATCGGCAAGTGAGGATGTTACCGAGTCGCGCCCGTCAAGTCGGAAAGACTGTCATCGCGCACCTTCGTCGAGCATGTTTTCCTCGACGGGGCCGTAAATCGCGTGCGATTCCCGCTGCATGACGGCCCAATAGCGGTCGCCGAACGACCAGTGCCACCATTCGGACGGGTAATTCGTGAAGCCGGCGCCGGTCAGGGCGGCGATCAGTACGTGGCGGTTGCGCGCGGCCGTACGGCTGATGAATGCGTTGTGCGTGTAGCACGGCCCGGACGATTCCTGGTCGGTGGCGTCGAGTATGCAACCCATGTCGAGCTCGGCGCCGTCGGCGGACATCAACGTCAGGTCGACGGCAGCGCCGGTCGGGTGACCCGCGACCTCGGGTGGCGCGACGTAGTGGCTCGCGAGTTCGTACAGCGCGTCGTCGGACGGCAGCGGATTCAGCGTCGCACGCAATTGCGCGAGATGGCCGGTGAAGTATTCGCGCTGAAGCGAGAGCGGACGATAGCCTTCCTTCACGTAAAGGCGCAGGCCATCGGGGAGCGTGTGCGCGGCGGCAACCAGCCGTTCGGCGACACCGCTGCGTACCTTCAGGAAATGCGGACTCGGGTTCGAAACGACGCTGCGCGAGAGGTCGACGGCGATGCGTTCATCGAACGTGGCGAGATCGACGAACCCTTCGTGCGACTCCATCAGGGCGATCGACCGGACAACGGGATCGGAGAGCGGTATCACGATGGCGAGTGAGGTGGCGCGATGACGGTTGCGGGCCGTGAGCGGGCCGCCCGGGACGCGTGCTCCGCCGCAGGTGGCCGATCCTGGTCATTTTGGTCAGACGAATCGCCAATATGCCAGAGTCCGGCGGAGGATGCGCTGCGGTTTGACCCGTGGGCGGGCGACGCTTACCAGAGCGTCTTTACGTGCGCGTAAGCGCGGATTTTTTCGTCGCGGGTGACGAGCGGTGCGCCGAGCCGCCGCGCGGTGGCGACGATCATCCGGTCGGCCGGATCCTTGTGGAACGTGCCGGGTAGCGCAGTGGATTTCGCGGCGATGTCGGCGTCGACGGGCACGAAGCGCATGCCGTCGATCTGCGCGACGGTGGCGAGCCACGCGTCGACATCCATCGTCAGTGCGAGACGGTCGTTGCGCACCAGCATCGCAATCTCCCACGCGGAGATCGTGGATGCGGCGAGTGCGCCTTCGCCCCGCGCGCGGTCGATCGCACTTCGCGCTTTCTTGCTGAGCGAAGGATCGCCCGCCACCCACCACACCAATGCATGCGTATCCAGCACGATCACCGCGACGCCTCCCAATCATCTTCCGCAATCGGATCGACAGGATTGTCGTAGCGCATGACCGAGCCGCGCAATATGTCCAACGGCTGAGCCTCGCGTGCGTGATACGGCCGGATCTCGAGCGTCGGCTTGCCGTGATCGGTGACGATCAGGCTTTCGCCCGACGACTCGACGAGCCGGAAGTATTCGAGTGCGCGAGCCTTGAATTCGGATTTCGAAACGGGAGCGTGCGGCATCATGATATGAGCATGGTCATTTGACGATGGTCATTTTATGGCGGTGCGGCGGAGGAAGGCAAGTCGCGAGGTCAGGCGTCACCCGATGCATGCAAAGCGCGACAGGGGTGTCGATGCTGGGGGCCGGAAGACGCTGTGCGCCTTGCTCGCGTGCTTGCTGTGACCTAGATTTTTTCTATCGGGGTTCTCAGGCGGGAGGGACTGCCATGGAACTGAGCGTAGAACGTGTCGATGTCTGGGCGGCGACCATCGAGGACAAGCCGGGCGGCCTCGCGACAGTATTAAGCGCGCTGCGGACTGCCGGCGCAGACTTGCAGTTCATCGTTGCACGCCGCACATCGGAGACGCCGGGCAAGGGCGTCGTGTTTGTCGCGCCACTGCAGGGAGACGCGGTGATTCGCGCGGCCACGCAGGTGGGGTTCAGCGTCACCCCGAGCGTTCACTCCGTCCGCGTAATGGGTTTGGATCAAATGGGCATCATCGGGCAACTGGCCCAGATGCTCGCGGACGGCGCGATCAATCTCCGTGGCGTCTCGGCCGCCGTACTGGGTTCCCAGTTCATTGCCTATTTCGCGGTCGATTCGGCGGACGATGCAGACAAGGCGATCGATCTCCTGCAGCGGGCATAAGGCGGCTGTGTTGGACGGTGGACTGGCTTGGCCGAAAGGGGGCACGCGTTTCAGGACCTTGCGGGCCCCGCCAGATGGCTCAGGCATCCGCCCACCGTCTCAGCAGGTTGTGATAGATCCCGGTGAGCGCGATCACGCCCCGGTCGTGCGCACCTTTGTCCGCGGAGAGCTGCTGAATCTGCGTATCGAGCTGGAACAGCAGCGTGCGGTCGGCATCGTCGCGCACCATGCTCTGGATCCAGAAGAACGACGCGACGCGCTCGCCGCGCGTAACGGGCGTCACGTGATGCAGGCTCGACGCCGGATACAGCACGAGATCGCCGGCCGGCAGCTTCGCGCGATGCACGCCGTAGGTATCCTCGACACACAGCTCGCCGCCGTCGTACGCATCGGGTTCCTCGAGAAACAGCGTCGCCGACAGATCGCTGCGCACGCGGAAATCCGTGCCGCGCAGCAGCCGGATCGCATTGTCGACGTGCGTGCCGAACGTCTCGCCGCCTTCATAGCGGTTGAACAGCGGTGGAAACACCTTGAGCGGCAGTGCCGCCGAAAAGAACAGCGGATGGCGCGCGAGCGCATCCTGGATCGCGTCGCCGACCGCGCGCGCGGCCGGCGAGCCTTCCGGCAATTGCCGGTTGCGTTTGGCAAGCGCCGACTGTGCGCCGGACGTCGCGTTGCCGTCGACCCAGTCGGCCGCATCGATCAGGTCGCGGCATTGCGCGACCTGCGGCTTGGTCAATACGCCGGGGATATGAAGCATCATGATGCGGATTCCATTGCATGCGGCGGCAGTTGCAGCGCCGCCGAGCGAAGCGCGTCGATCGGCGACGACGCGAGATACGCGCGCATCTTCGCGATGAACGCGGGCGTTGCGGTGGCCGGCACGCGCGCGAGCCAGACGAGCGCTTCGTCGATGCGCCCGCGCTCGGCGAGCAGCCGCGCAAAGTTGAACTGGCCGCGGAAGTCGCCGGCAACGGCCGCGCGGCGATAGTGGTCGAACGCGGCGTCGTGGTCGACCGGCACAGCCCAACCGTCCTCGTAGAAGCCGCCGATCAGGTTGATCGATTTCGCATGACCGAGCGCAGCCGCGCGGCGGAACCAGTCGAGCGCGTCGGCGCGGTTCTCGTCGACGCCGTTGCCGAGCGCGAGCGCCGTCGCATAGTTGTACATGCCCCAGTCGAGCCCCGCCTGCGCGGCGAGCCGGTACCAGTACACGGCGACCGGCGCGCACGCGGCGGTGCCCCAGCCGAACTCGTAGCAGCGGCCGAGCATGTTCATCGCCATCGGGTGGCCGGCCCGCGCGGCGTGCCGGAACCAGCCGAACGCGGCAGCCGGATCGCGCGCGACGCCATGGCCGTCGAGCAGGTACTGCCCGTAGACGGCCTGCGCATCGACGATGCCGTTGTCGGCCGCCGCCGCGACCCACGCGGCGGCGCGCTCGGGCGGCCCGGCCAGGATATTGGCGAACTCGCGCGGCGATACCGACGCGAGCGCCTTCAGCGACACGGACTCCATCGATCAGTAGCGCGCGTTCAGCGTGACGAACGCCGAGCGGCCCGGTGCGATCGACGCGTAGTGCGCCGGATACGCCTGGTCGAAGTACGTGCGGTTGAACAGGTTGTTCACGTTCAATTGCAGGTCGAGCTTCTTGTTGATCCGGTACTGCGCCATCGCATCGAAGCGCCAGTACGACGGCACGGCGCGCAGGTTCGCGGGGTCGCCGAATACTTCCGACATGTAGAACGCGCCGCCGCCGACCGTGAACTTCGGCGTCACGTCGTAGTTCGACCACATCGTGAGGCTGTGCTTCGGCGTGTTCGGGAAGCGGTTGCCGTTGTTCGCCGCATCCTTGCCGTTGTCGCGCAGCGCGCTCTTCATGTACGTATAGCCGCCGAACACCTGCCACTGCTTCGTGATCTGCCCTGCGACGCCGAGCTCGAGACCCTGCACGCGCTTGTTGCCGACCATCGCGTACTGGTTGTTCGGCAGCGTCACGCGCGCGTTCGTCGTGTCGATCTGGAACAGCGCGGCGGTCAGCGCGAGCTTGTCGTTCAGCACGTTCCACTTCGTGCCGAGCTCGATGCTGCGGTTCTTTTCCGGTGCCATCTGGTCGGCGTTCGGGCCGACGCCGCCGCGGCCCGGCGTGAGCGACTGCGTTTCGCTGCCTTCGCCGAGCAGCATGCCCGCCGGCGTCGACGAAGTCGCATACGACGCGTAGATGCTGCCGTTCTGCGCGGGCTTGAACACGAGGCCGGCCTGCCAGTTCACGAGCGTGTCGTCGCGCGTATAGGTTTTGCTGCCGTTGGCCCTGGTGTCGGTGAAGCGGGTCGAGTAGTCGTCGACGCGCACGCCGGCATTGACCTGCCAGCGCGGCGTGATCTCGATCGTATCGAAGCCGTAGATCGACTTCGTCGTGGTGCGGGCATGCGCGTAGTCGTTGTTGCGCGTGATCGAGCCGGCCCACGGATCGTTCGGGTTCGGCGACCAGAGGCTCGTGCAGTTGTAGCCCGATGCCGCGCCAATGCCCTTCTGGCAGATCTTGCCGTTATCCGTCGCGACGTTGTACGTGTCGCGCTTGCCCCATTCGCGTGTCAGCTCGATGCCGGTCGTGAAGCTGTGCTTGAACGGGCCGGTGCGGAATTCGCCGAACAGCTCGGTCAGGTTCGCGATGCTGTTGATCGAGCTGTTGCGGTTGTTGTTGCGGCGCCAGACCTTGCCGTTCACCACGTTGCCCTGGCTGTCGTCGGGCTGCGTCCAGATGTAGTCCTGCGTCGATTCCGTGTAACGCGTGGTGTTGCGGATCGTCAGCGACGACGTGATGTCGTGCTCGATCTTGATCGTGCTGATGTCCGACGTGGTCTTGCGGAAGTCGCGGTCGATCAGCCCGTAGAAGTTGTGGCGATCGACGTTTGCCGGGCCGTCGGTGACGCCCTTCGGGATGTTGAAGCCGTAGACGTACGGAATGCCGCCGTCCGGCATGTCGTCGGTCGACAGGTGGTAGTAGCTCGCGGTCACGCGCGTCGGCGTGCCGAGGCCGAACGCGATCGACGGCGCGACGCCCCAGCGCTCGTTGTTGACGGCGTCGCGGCCGGCGACGTCGTTGTTGTGGCTCATCAGGTTCAGGCGGAATGCGGCGTGATCGGCGAACTGCCAGTTGCCGTCGGCCGTGAAGCGGCGGTAGCGGTCGGTGCCGAGGCCGGCGCTCGCACTGGCCGTCGTGCCGAGGTGCGGGGCCTTCGTGATCAGGTTGATGCTGCCGCCGGCGCCGCCGCGGCCGCCGTACGCGCCGTCGGAACCCTTGGTGATCTCGACGCGTTCGGTGTTGAAGATCTCGCGC
Organism: Burkholderia sp. NFPP32; assembly: GCF_900119325.1. Classification (NCBI taxonomy): domain Bacteria; kingdom Pseudomonadati; phylum Pseudomonadota; class Betaproteobacteria; order Burkholderiales; family Burkholderiaceae; genus Burkholderia; species Burkholderia sp. NFPP32. The sequence continues at coordinate 54,850 of NZ_FPJP01000017.1, forward strand.
GTCGTGGCGCCCGTGTCGCGCATGCCGTCGACGAACATGCTGCCCTGCGTGTCGTAGCCGCGGATGAACGGACGGTCGCCGAGCGGGTTGCCGCCTTCGCCGGCGCCGAACGTGATGCCGGGCACGGTGCGCAGCGCTTCGGTCAGCGTCGACGCGCCGCTGTTCCGGATCAGTTCCTGCGGAATCACGGTGACGGATTTCGGCGTGTCGACGAGCGGCGCGGTGAATTTCGCGGAAGCGGAAAAGTCGGCCTTGTAGCTGTGCTCGGTCTTGCCCTGGATCTCGATCGGCGCGAGATGGCCTTCGGTGCTGGACGGGGGCGGCGGCGGCGCGCCGTCGGCGAATGCAGGGCTCGCGGCGAGCACGCTGCACAGGGTGGTGAATTTGCCGAGCTTCAACTCGTCGGAACGGGACTTCATGGTGCGCTTGGACCTCGCGATGTGGCCCCGGGGGAGATGTGCTACGGAAATGTGCATGCCGCCGGGAATTATTACGATTTGTTTTCAGCCGGCATTCTATGTAATTTTTTGTTGAATGAGAAGCGTTCTTGTTTGTGTTTGTAAGGAGATTGTTGACGAATGTTATGGGGTGGTTGGGACGTGAGGAGTGGCCGAATAGCTAGATATGACGGGCTCGTCGGGCCGGGTAGAGTGGCTGTGTCGTGATTGACTTGGTGTGACAGCAAGGTGCTAATATGACTGCATTGAAAGCAATTCAATGCGAGGCGCATCATGCCGGTGATCACCGTTCGAAATTTGCCCGATGAAGTGCATCGCGCGCTTCGGGTTCGCGCGGCCCAGCACGGGCGCAGCACCGAAGCTGAGGTACGTGACATTCTCGAGCAGGCCGTCCTGCCGGGTGGGCGGCTCAAGCTGGGAACGTTGCTGGCGGAAATCGGGCGGGAGGCTGGAGGAGTCGATTTCGACGTCCAGCGCGACAAGACGTCAACCGATCCGATGAGCTTCGAATGATCCTTGTTGATACGAATGTCATTTCCGAACCGCTGCGACGCGAGCCGAGCGCGACCGTGATCGAGTGGCTCGATGCCCAGAACGTCGAGACGCTGTTTCTGGCTGCAATCAGTCTCGCGGAGATGCGATTCGGCGTGGCTGTATTGCCGGAAGGGCGCAGGCGCGAGTGGCTGCATCAAAGCATCGAGCGACGTGTCGTGCCGCTGTTTCGAGGCCGAATCCTGCCGTTCGACGATGCGGCGAGCAAAGCGTATGCGAGCCTTCGGGCTCGGGCCCGCGTCGCAGGTAGCGCGATCGCGCCTGTCGATTGTTTTATCGCCGCCACGGCCGAGGCGAACGGCCTGATCGTGGCCACGCGCGATGTCGCGCCGTTCGAGGCGGTGGGGCTTCGCGTGATCGATCCGTGGGCGCGGTAGCGCCCGGTTTCTGGCACCCATCACCTGCGCTGGAATTGGAAACGCGCCGTGCAACACGGCGCGTTCTGCGTCAGGCAAGCGCGCCCGGCCCGTGAAGCGATGGCGGGCGGGCGCGAGCCCCCGGCGCGACTTAATCGATTCCGTGAAACACCGCGTCCTCCGGCCCGAGATAAGCCGGCGGGCGCCACGTCGCGTCGCGCATCGAATGCTGGACGAGGTTCTCGACGCCGAGCAGCACCGCGAAGATCGCCATCCGCACCGGAATGCCGTTGTCGGTCTGCCGGAAGATCGCGAGGCGCGGGTCGCGGTTCAGGTCGACCGACAGGTCGTTCGCGCCCGGCCGGCTGTCGCGCGGCAGCGGGTGCATGATCAGCGTGTCGGGCTTGCAGACCGAGTCGACGAGCGCCTGGTTGATCTGGAAATCCGGCGTATAGCCTTCGAACGATTCGTCGGTGAAGCGCTCCTTCTGGATCCGCGTCGCGTAGACGACGTCCGCGCCGCGCAGCCCGGCCGCGAGGTCGGTCGTCTGTTCGACCACATGGCCGTTCGTCGAGATCTGGTCGACGATGTAGGCCGGCATCTCGAGCATCGGCGGCGACACGAGCGTGAACTTGAGCCCGCGGTACAGCGCGAGCAGCTTGACGAGCGAGTGCACGGTGCGGCCGTACTTGAGATCGCCGACCAGCGCGATGTGCGCGCCGTCGACGATCTTGCCCAGCCGCGAGAACTCGCGCTGGATCGTATAGAGATCGAGCAGCGCCTGGCTCGGGTGCTCGCCGGGGCCGTCGCCGCCGTTGATCACGGGCAGGTTGGTCGCGCGCGCGAACTCGGCCACCGAGCCTTTCTCCGGGTGGCGGATCACGAGCGCGTCGACGTAGCCGGCCATCACGCGGCTCGTGTCGTAGATCGATTCGCCCTTGGCCATCGACGAGAACGTGAAGCCCGTCGTGTCGCACACCGAGCCGCCGAGCCGGCAGAACGCCGCGCCGAACGATACGCGCGTGCGCGTGCTGGCCTCGAAGAACAGGTTGCCGAGCACGGCGCCTTCCAGCACGCGCGAAATCTTGTGGCGCCGCGCGATCGGCTGCATCACGTCAGCCACGCGAAACAGTGCCTCGACCGATTCCCGCGAGAACTGGTCGACCGACAGCAGTTGCGGTTTGCCTTCGAACAGGAATTGCTTCGCGAGCCCCTGGTTGTCTACGCTTTGCGTATAGACCCCGCCTTCCGGTGCCGAACGCTCGACGATTTCCGACACGAAGCGCTCGACGATCTCGGGCATCCCGCGCGATTCCTGCGAATCGTCGGGCAGCAGCCAGGTATCCAGTGCGCGCCGGCTGACGCCGATTCGATTGGCGAACGCTTCGCGAGTCATGTTGAGGCGGCGCATCGCGTCGCGGAGGAAGGCTTGCTGGGGAACGGTCATCGGCGGCTCCTGGCGGAAAATATACGCGGTGCGTATATTAGTTCCTGGCGCACTGAAGTCAAGGAAAATCTGCGCGATCGGGCTGTGCGGTGCGTGTGACACTCGACGGGCTCGCACTGGCGCGCGGCGTCCGCCTCCGTATAATCAGGTCAGGCCCCGTGTCCTGCATCGGCAGGGCGCCATGCCGCAAACGATTCGCCCGGTCGGGCTTGTTGATTCGAAGGAGAATGAGAATGACGCGTACGATTGCTGCAATGTTGCTGGTTGTGAGCGCCGCACTCGCCGGCTGCAATACGGTCGCCGGCGTGGGCCAGGACATTTCGAAGGGTGGCCAGGCGATCAGCGATACGGCCGAAAAGGCCAAGTAAGCCGACCGGTTCCGGAATGCAGAAAGCGCCGGGCCGTCCCGCGATTGCGGGGCGGCCCGGCGCTTTTTTTGGGGGCGGCGTGGCGTTGACGCCGGCGGCGTCAGGCGTGTTCGACGAACGCGTAGCGGCCTTCGACCTTGCGCGGCGTGAACCAGCCGTAGTCGGGGAACATCCGGTTGCGCACGAACCAGACGTAGCCCACCAGCACCAGCGTGACCGCAAGGCCCGGCAGCGCGGTCGACGGATCGCGTCCGAGCTCGGCGACGGTCTTCGGCAACTGCAGCAGCGACAGCAGTATGAACGCGTGATACGCGCCGACGCGATGGGTCGCGAAGCCCCAGATGAACAGCAGCGACAGCGGCACGGTCAGCGCGAGGAACACCACGACGAGGCCATTGCCGAGCGCGCCCGACACGCCTAGATCGCCGGCAGCGGCGGAGAAGTAATACGCGAGCATCAGGCTGATCGCCAGCTGGAGGGTGCCGAGCGCGACCAGGATCCAGGTGTGCACCTTGTTCTTGCGACAGCGTTCCGGATCGGGGCGCGACGCGATCAGGCTTGCGATCACGCGATCCTTGAGCCCCTGTCCGGACAGCTCGGCCAGTACGTCGGCCTTCCTCGTTCCCGCGGACAGCAGCACCGCGATTCTTGTTTTGGCGTCCTTCCTGTTCATTGCTTGGCGGCTTGTTGTTCGATGGTTGTCAAAGGTTCCGGCCACGCGAATATTGCATCTTGCGCGGTGGTGCGCAACGGTTTTGCCGCGCGCGGACACATTCCTACAGTTGCCGGCGGCGTCGCGCGAACGCGGGGATCGACCGGCCTGGACTTCTTCAACAACGAGATGAGCACGAATTCGGATCAGTCGGCGGCGGTTTGCGCCGACGGCGCGGGACTGGCCGGCTGTACCGAGTTCGCCGGTTGCGCATCGCGTGCACGCGCGGGCGGTTCGCGCCGCCGCGTCGCGCCGACGAGCATGCCCGCGACGACGAGCGCGATGCCGGCGACACGCGTGCCGGTCAGCGTCTCGCCGAACAGCGCGACCGCGAACAGCACGGCCGAGACCGGCGCGACCGCCGTGAACAGCGCGGCCTCGGTGCCGCTCGTGCGCGCGGAGCCCGCATACCAGCACAGGTAGCCGAGCACGGTCGGCACCAGCGCGTAGTAGACAATTGCCGACACGGCGCCGACGGTCCAGCCGGTCGCCGCCGCGCGCCATTCGAACGCGGCCGGCACGACGGCGAGCACGAAGCCGAGGCCCGACATCGCGGTGGACAGCGCGAGCGGCGGCAACGGTGCGGCAACCCGCCGGTTCAGCAGGATGAAGACGGCTTCGCACGCGACGGCGGCCAGCACCAGCGCATCGCCGGCAAGCGTCTGGAGCGACGGCATCGTCTGGCCGGGCGCGAACGTGACGAACAGCACGCCGGCCGTGGCGAGCGCGGCAGCCACCCAGTCGCGCGGCGTCTGCCGCTCGCGCAGCACGACAGCCGCGATCAGCGTCGACATCGCCGGCAGCGTGCCGAGCATCACGCCCGCATCGAGCGGCGACGACAGCTTCGTGCCGCTGATCAGCAGCACCGTATAACCGACGCCGCCCGCCGCGGCCTGGATGACGAGCAGCACGGCGTCGCGTGGGGAAATGCGCGGCCAGCGCATTCGCTGCGCGCGCATCAGCGCGAACAGCAGCGGCGTCGCGATCAGGAAGCGCAGCGCCGTGGCCGCGAACGGCGGCAGGCCGCCGGCCGCGAGACGGCTCGCGATGACGGTGCTGCCGACGCCCGCCATCGCGGCGGCGAGATAGAGATAGCCAATCAGTCGTGTTTTCATGCGCGCATCGTCGCGTACGGCGGCGGTGCGCGTCTTGAATGAAATTGCAGCGGGCGGGAGGGAGGGCGTGGCGAGTGCGGTGCGTGGGGCCGCCTTGCGAGCGTGCGTCAGTGTTGGCGTCAGCCGATGCCGCAGCAGCAGCGTCAGCCACCATCGTCGACGCGGGACCCGCGTTCGATCGCGTTGCGCGCGGACGCCAGTGGCGTCAACCGGCCTGCGTAAACCGCCCCGGCGTGATTCCGAACTGGCGCGCGAATGCGCGCGTCAGGTGGCTCTGATCGGCAAAGCCGGCTTCGGCCGCGGCATCCGCGATCGGCAGGCCGTTGGCGAGCAGCGCGCGCGCCAGCCGCGCGCGCGACTGGATCAGGTACGCGTGCGGCGTGATACCGAGTTCGCGTGCAAACCCGCGCAGCAACTGGAAGCGGCTCACGCCGCTCAGGTCGGCCAGTTCGGCGAGCGAAACGGGCGCGGACGGCGCCGCGTCGAGCCGTTCGCGGGCGATACGGATCGCCGGCGCGACGCCGGCCGCCGGAAGCGTGCGGTTTGCGTGCCGGGCGAGCAACCCGGCGACGAGCATCACCAGCGCCTCGTCGCGGGCGAGCGGCTGGGTTTCCCCGGCGACGATGCGCGCATGCAACCGGCCGACGGCGGCCGTGAGCCGCGCGTCGCGCACCGCCGGATGCGCAAGCTCGACGCCGCCGAGGCCTTCTTCCGCCGCGACGCCCGCGACCAGCGCGGGCGCGAGGTACAGCATCCGCCAGCGCCGGCCCGTGCCGGCATCGATCGGCGAGCCGTCGTGCATTTCGCCCGGGTTGACCATGATCGCGTCGCCGGCCAGCGCGTCGACCTGCCCGCGGCCGCTCCACGACCGGTGCGCGCCGCTCACGATCACGCCGACCCCGAATTCGTCGTGCGCGTGGCGCGGAAACGCGCGGTCGGATTCGAGGCTGATCGCCTCGATGCCTTCGCCGGTCCGTCGGTAGTGGGTGACACGGTGCATGTGCGCTCCTCGCGCCGGGTGCGGCGCGGATCACGTGCACTTTAGCGCGTTCCGGCGCCGCGCGCCCTTCATCCTTTTGGCCGATACCGCGCGCCGCGCGCAGCCCGCACCATGTGCACATGAGCAGCGTACACGGCCCGCCGGGCCTGAAGCTGCGCGGGAGGCGGCAGGTGGAACGACAGGATCCGGTATTCATTCAGGTTGGCGCGCTCGCGGACGGCTTCGCGCCGGAAGCGAACATCCTCGCGCCCGTCGACGCGCTCGCCGGGCGTACGCTGGCGCTCGGCGATGCATCGGGCGCGTGGCGCGTCTATACGTTCGAGCAGGGCGCGCTGCAGTGGCGCGACGCGGCGACCGACGCGAGCGGCCGCGAGCCGTGCCGCGTGACGCGGCTGCGCGACGCGCTGTACTTCGTCGACTACATCGACACGGCCGCGCGCGCGACGTCGGTCAGTCTCGTGATCGATCTCGACAGCCGCGTATGGACGTCGGTCGTCGGCGTGCTGCCGACCGAAGCCGACACGCGCATCGACGCGTTCACGCGCGTCGCGCGCGGGCTGCCGCTGACGGCGGTCGACGCGGAATTCCGGCACGGCACGCTCGGCGGTCACGCACGGCCGGGGCCGCTGCACGGGCCGACGCGCGAGCTGATCGGCAAGCGGACGATGTACCGCTACAGCCCGACCGAATGCTACGAGCACATCTACCTGAACGAGAACTTCTACGCGTGGCAGTGCCTGCAGGGCGTCGAAGGCGGGCTGGCCGATGTCGACCGCTGCCATTACTTCCGGATCGACGACGCGCTGTATCTGTTCGTGTGGCGCGAAAAAGTGGTGCCGACGCTCGGCGTCGTGCTGATCGATCTTGCTCAGCGCAAGACCGACGGCAAGATCTTCGGCTACCACGGCGGCGATTTCGGCACGCTGTCGAACTTCCAGATCGGCGCCCATGCGCAGGTGCTGAACGAAACCGCGCATCCGCTCGGCGGCGAGGCGCAGCGATGAATGCCGTGCCGGGCAGCGGCCGACTGCGTGCGGATTTCAGCGGGCGCGTCGTGCTCGTCACGGGCGCCGCGCAAGGGATCGGCGCGGCGATCGCTCGCCGTTTCGCGGAATCCGGCGCGTTCGTCGCGCTCGCCGACCTGAACGGCGAGGCCGCCGCCGCGCAGGGCGATGCGCTCGCCGGCGCGGGCGGCGCTGCGCGCGCGTATCGGGTGGACGCCGCCAGCCGCGACGAACTGGGCGCGCTGGTCGCAGCGGTCGAGCGCGACGGCGGCCGGCTCGATGTCGTCGTCCACAACGCCGCGTATTTTCCGCTGACGCCGTTCACGCAGATCGACGAGCCGACGCTCGAGCGGACGCTGTCGGTCAACCTGTCGGCGCTGTTCTGGCTCGCGCAGGCCGCGCTGCCCGCATTCGAGCGCGCGGGGGCCGGGCGGCTGCTCGTCACATCGTCGGTGACGGGGCCGCGCGTCGCCTATCCGGGGCTCGCGCACTACGCGGCGTCGAAGGCCGGCGTGAACGGCTTCATTCGCGCGGCGGCGCTGGAGCTTGCGCGCCGCAACGTGACGGTCAACGGTGTCGAGCCGGGGATGATTCGCACGCCGGCGGCCGGCAATCTCGGCGACGCGTCGGTCGCGGCGCAGATCGCGCGCGACATTCCGCTCGCGCGGATGGGCGAGCCGGAGGACATCGCGAACGCGATGCTGTTTCTCGCCTCGGATGATGCTGCGTACATCACGGGGCAGACGATCGTCGTCGACGGCGGTGCGACCTTGCCGGAGAGCGGCGCGGTGCTGGGAGACGTGTGACGGCGGTGTCGAACCGGCATCCGTCGTGGCCGTGGCGGGACCGCGGCCGGCAGGTTCCGGTGGCGGCACCGTCGCAGGTCCGCCGCACGTCGCCGCGACTACAACCAGCCGTTGCGGATGAACTCGACGATCGAATAGCGGCGGTTCTCGAGATCGTGCTGGCGGACGGCTTCGACGATGCGCGACACGCCATCCGCATAGGGCGTCGCACCGTACACGCGCGATTCGAACTGCAGGCTGCACGCGCCGTCGTCAATGCGTATCCGGTGAACCGCATGGCGGCCGAGCTGATCGTCGGGGATCGCGAATTCGCTGCGCTGCACGTCCGGGTCGCGCACGGAGCGGATGTCTTCCGGCCGCACGCCGAGCGACTGGCCGATGCCGACGGCCGTGCCGGGGACGGACGTCTTGCCTGCCTGATGCGACTCCGTCAGGCTGATCTCGCAGTCGCGAAACAGGTGGCCGCTGGTTTCCAGCATGCTCATGAACTTGAGCATCAGGATGTTCGTGTTCGGACACAGCACGACCGGGAAGCCGTGCGTTCCGGTTTCGAGGTCGGAGCCGGTGGACAGTTCGACGAGCGGCGACGCGGTGGCCTCGCAAAACGCGATCGCGGCGGGGAGTTCGCGGCCGGAGCCGGCATGCACGACGATCGATCGGGCGTCGTTACGTCGGGCGTCGCTATGCCGTTCGCCGGTTCGTGCACGGTCCGACCAGGACATCACGCGACAGGTTGCCGGGTCGAGCTTGTGCGAGCCAAGCAGCTCATTGGCCAGCTTGCCGGTTCCAACGACGAGTACTTGCATGGGATTGACGGGTTGAGGTTCAGTATTTGATACGGGATCGGCGTAGGCGTCGGGTAGCCCGGCACGGCCCGGTCGCGGCTCGCGCCACGCCGAACGGGCCTCGTGCATTATGCCCGGCTGTCTGCATGCGTGCCTGTCGGGCCTCGCGTGCGGAGTCGCGGCGCATCGGCTCGCCGACGCCGTCGGCAGCCACGCGGTCGCCGTGTGTAGCCGAACGAGCCGTGCCGCTACGGCGTTGTCACGCCGGTCCCCTCGCGCAATCCGTTCGTCGTCGAGCGCGAGCACCGGGCGAGCCTCGCCTGCGGCGTCGCGGCGGCCCGCGACGTATGGACCGCGTTCCGCTTCGCGATGCCGCCGCCGGGCTGACGTCCGGGCAACCAGCGCGAAACAACGGAGGAACTGCGCCGCAGCGTAGTCGCCGCGCGCACGCAGGCGTGAACGGCGCTACGCTGTCGAAGCGCCGGCCGCGCACGTCCGTGCCGCGGCCGGCATGACTCATGCATCAACCACCCATCTTCGATCCAGGAGAGCACATCGATGGAACACGACCTGAAAGGCAAGGCAGTCGCGATCACCGGCGGATTCGGTCATCTGGGCGTCGCGACGGCCGCATGGCTGGGCCAGCGCGGCGCACGCGTCGCGCTGATCGGCCGCGGTGCCGCGCCGGCTGCGCAGACGCTGCCCGGCGTGCCGGCCGACGCGCTGCGCATCGGCGGCATCGACCTTGTCGACCCGCAGGCCGCCGCACGCGCGCTCGAATCGGTAAACCGCGAATTCGGCCGGGTCGACGCGCTGCTGAACATCGCCGGCGCGTTCGTATGGCAGACGATCGCCGACGGCGACGCCGCCACGTGGGACCGCATGTACGAGTTGAACGTAAAGACCGCGCTGAACGCGTCGAAGGCCGCGCTGCCGTACCTGGTCGCGAGCCCGGCCGGACGTATCGTCAACATCGGCGCCGGCGCGGCGTTCAAGGCCGGCGCGGGCATGGGCGCTTATGCGGCCGCGAAGGCCGGCGTCGCGCGTCTCACCGAGGCGCTGGCGGCCGAACTGCTCGACCGCGGCGTGACGGTGAACGCGATCCTGCCGAGCATCATCGATACGCCGCCGAACCGCGCGGACATGCCCGACGCGGATTACACGCGCTGGGTCCGGCCTGAACAGATCGCGGCGACGATCGGGTTCCTGCTGTCGGCCGACGCACAGGCGATCACCGGCGCGTCGATTCCGGTGAGCGGCCGCGTGGCGTAGCGCGCGCGGGCGGGGCTCGCCGCATTGCGGCTCGCGCCGCGGCCGGCCGTGCGTACAATGTCGCACCGGAAACGCGCGAGCCCAGCCTGAGACCATGAATCAGCCCAAGATCCTGATCGTCGAAGATGAAACGGCGATCGCGGACACGATCGTCTACGCCCTCGGCACCGACGGCATGCAGACCGTCCACTGCACGCTCGGGCAGGCGGCGCTCGACCAACTGCGCGACACGCGCTTCGACCTGGTCGTGCTCGACGTCGGCCTGCCGGACCTCAGCGGCTTTGAAGTGTGCCGGCGGCTGCGCACGTTCACCGACGTGCCGGTGATCTTCCTGACCGCGCGGCACGACGAGATCGACCGGATCGTCGGGCTCGAAATCGGCGCCGACGATTACGTGGTCAAGCCGTTTTCGCCGCGCGAGCTGGCCGCGCGGGTGCGCGTGATCCTGCGGCGCTTCTACCGGACAGCCAGGCCGCAAACGACGCCCGCGCCGGCAGATGCGCAGGCCGCGACAACCGCGCCGGGCTTCGTGCTCGATACCGCCGGCGCGCGCGTGTCGTGGCTCGGCCACGCGCTGGACCTCACGCGCTATGAATTCGGCCTGCTGGCGCTGCTTGTCCGGCATCCGGGGCGCATCTATTCGCGCGAGCAGTTGATGGACCTCGTATGGCACGAGGCGCTCGATTCGGCCGACCGCACGGTCGACACGCACATCAAGACGCTGCGCGCGAAACTGCGCGCGATCGATCCCGAGCGCGACCCGATCCGCACGCATCGCGGGATGGGTTATTCGCTGCAACCGTAACGACCTGCACCGCCATGCATATCGGCCTGCGCATCTTCTTCGGCTTTTTCCTGATCGTCGGTCTTGCCGCGCTGATCACGCTGCGCGTGTTCGTGCAGGAAGTGAAGCCCGGTGTGCGCGAAGCGATGGAGGACACGCTCGTCGACACCGCGCAGGTGCTGGCGACGCTGGCCGCCGACGACATGGCGAACGGGCATATCGCCGACGGCGCCTTCGCGCGGCAACTCCAAAAACTGCACGAGAGCCCGGTCAGCGCGAACGTATGGGGCATGCACAAGAATACGATCAGCTACCGCATCTACATCACCGACGCGCAGGGTATCGTGCGCTACGACTCGACCGGCAGCGCAGTGGGGCAGGACTATTCGCGCTGGAACGACGTGTACCGGACGCTGCGCGGCGAATACGGCGCACGCAGCACGCGCGCCGATCCGAACGACGACAGCAGCACCGTGATGCACGTCGCGGCGCCGATCCGGCGCGGGAACGAGATCGTCGGCGTGCTGACGATCGCGAAACCGAACCAGACGGTCGCGCCGTTCATCGCGCGCAGCCAGCGCAAGATCATGCTGTACGGCGCGTTGCTGATGGGCGGCGCGATCCTGATCGGCGCCGCCTGCACATGGTGGCTGGTGCTCGGGCTACGGCGGCTGCAACGCTATGCGCGCGCGATCGCGGCCGGCGAGCGCGCGGCGATGCCGCTGCAGGGCGCGAACGAGCTGGCCGAGCTCGGGCGCGCGGTGGAGAGCATGCATCAGCGTCTGGAGGACCGGCAGTACGTCGAAACCTACATCCATACGCTCACGCACGAGATGAAAAGCCCGCTGGCCGCGATCAGCGGCGCGGCGGAGCTGCTGCAGGAAGAGATGCCGGTCGCGAACCGCCGGCGCTTCACCGAAAACATCCGCCGCCAGGCCGGCCGACTCGAACAGATGATCCGCAAGCTGCTCGCGCTGGCCGAAGTCGAGCAGAAGCAGCGCCTGTCGGTACACGAGCCGGTCGCGCTGCTGCCGGTGCTCGAACAGCTCGTCGAGGATATCGAGCCGCGCGCGCGCCAGCGCGGCGTGAGCCTGCGGATCGACGCAAACGACGCTTCCGATCCGGCAGTCGTCGAAGGCGATCCGTTCCTGCTGCGCCAGGCGCTCGGCAACCTGCTCGACAACGCGCTGGATTTCGCGCCGCAACGCAGCACGATCCGGATCGCGCTCGAACGGCAGCCGGCGGGCAGGGCGCATGTCGCGGTCGTACGCGTTATCGATGACGGCCCCGGCGTGCCCGACTACGCGCTGTCGCGGGTATTCGAACGCTTCTATTCGCTGCCGCGCCCGGACGGGCAGGATCGCAGCACGGGCCTCGGGCTGTGTTTCGTCCGCGAAGTCGCGATGCTGCATCGTGGCCAGGTCGCGCTCGCGAACCGCGACGAAGGCGGCGCGTGCGCGACGCTCACGCTGCCGTCGCCGGGCTGAGCGCGCTTCACGCTCGCCACACATTCGCTTCACACCGGCTTCAATCGGCCTTCACCGGGCCCGCTCATGCTGACCGCATCTTCCACTCCGGTATCCGTCAGCAATGAATCGAGTCCTGTTGTTCAAGTCCGTGATCACCGCGTTTCTCGCGCTGGCGATCCTGATCCCGCTGCAGATGGTCCAAAGCATCGTGCAGGAACGCGCCGAGTATCGCCGGAGCGCATTGCAGAGCATCTGGGCCAGCTACGCGGGGCCGCAGACGGTGACGGGGCCGGTGCTCGTCGTGCATTACACGGAAGTCACGCGCGTGCGCGACGACACGCCGGCCGGCGGCGCGGCGAAAACGAGCCTGAGAAGCGAGACGAAGCGCCTGCTCGTGTTTCCGAAGACGCTGAACGTCGACGGCACGCTCAAGGTCGAGGTGCGCTATCGCGGCATCCACAAGGCGCTCGTGTACGGGCTGGATAGCCGGCTGACGGGCACGCTGATGCTGCCGGACCTGAAGAAGCTGCCGCAGGCCGACGGCCACGTGAGCTTCGCGGTCGACAGTGCGTATGTCGCGATCGGCATCGGCGACATTCGCGGGCTGAAGGCGCAGCCCGACCTGCGCCTTGGCGGCAAGCGGTACGACGTGGAGCAGGGCACGCGGCTGGACAGCCTGCGCCAGGGCGTGCACGCGACTATCGATCTCGCGGCGCTGGCGGACGCAAATGCAGGGGCCGTCGTGCCGTTCAGCATCGGCCTGCCGCTGGCGGGCGCGGAATCCGTCGCGTTCGCGCCGGTGGCCGACCAGAACGATTTCTCGCTGAAATCGACGTGGCCGCATCCGAGCTTCGGCGGCGCGTTCCTGCCGGGCGAGCGCACGATCGATGCGCATGGTTTCGCCAGCAACTGGCACGTGACGTCGTTCAACACGAAGGCGCGCGAGCAGGTCGCGACCGGCAACGGGGAGGGGGCGATCGAGATGGCGTCGGTATCGGTGATCGAACCCGTGAACGTCTATCTGCAGGCCGAACGCGCGACGAAGTACGGCGCGCTGTTCGTGATGCTCACGTTCGCGAGCTTCTTCATGTACGAACTCGCGAAGCGGCTGCGCATTCACCCGATCCAGTACCTGCTGGTCGGGCTGTCGCTCGCGCTGTTCTTCCTGCTGCTGCTGAGCCTGTCCGAGCACATCGCGTTCGGTCATGCGTATCTCGCGGCGAGCGGCGCATGCATCGGGCTGCTCGGCTTCTACCTGTCGTTCGTGCTGCACAGCGTGAAGCGCGGCGCGACGTTCGCGGCGCTGCTCGCGATGCTGTACGCGGCGCTCTACGGGCTGCTGCTGTCGGAGGACAACGCGTTGATGCTCGGTTCGCTGCTGCTGTTCGCGATCCTCGCCGGCATCATGACGCTCACGCGCCGCATCGACTGGTATGCGCTCGGCGCTGCGTGGCAGCCGCTGGGCGACAAGTCGGGCGCGGATGCCGTGAAGCCGGGTGCGCAGGCGAAGTAAGCGCGGATCTTGCATGCGCGTCGGCCGGTGGTACCCCGTCCGGCGCGCACTGTGGCGCGGGACGGCCGTGATTCACGCGTGAGGCGAAGGCCGCCGAAATCGCGTCAGCGGAATTTCGGCAACGGCCGCGATCTCGATCAGCAAATCCGGATGGTAGAGACGCTCGACCTGAACGGTCGTCGTCACGGGATAGGGTTCGGCAAAGCAGGTCTTGCGGATATCGCCGGCCTGCATGAATGCATCGATGTCGGTCGCGTAGTGGACGAGCGAGATCACATCGCGCATTTGCCCGCCCATCGCGGCCAGCACGTCGCGGATGTTGTCGAGCGTCTGCCGCACCTGCATGCGCATGTCGCCGTGGCCGACCAGTTGTCCGTCGCGGTCGAGCGCGACTTGCCCCTTCAGATGCACGATCCGGCCGTCTCCCTGGATCACGGCCATCGAGAACGCGCCGAACGGCGCCCAGACTTCCGGCGGATTCACTGCTTCAGCCATGACTCGACTCCTGGCGATCGGTGGGAAAGACGCGGCTGCACGGAGGGCGGCATTCAGGAACGCAACGAAAAGCGCGTTTTCGGCGCGCACCGCCCGCTTCGCCGGCAGTCGCGCCATTATGGATGAACGCATGACCACCGCCGCACGACGACCACGACGACATCGCCAGAACGCTGTCCGGTGCGACAGGGGCCTCGCGGCACCCGACGGGATCGCGTGCATCGAACTAACGAGCGGGCAGTGTGCACGCGTCTGCGGACGGACGTGACGCTGCCGGCAGGCCGGGCGGCATACACTTATACTGGTGAACGTTCCTCGTCATTCGATCTTCGCCGTGCCCACGCCTGCCCCTACCGATCCATCCGATCCGTCCGAGGACGATCCCCGTCCGACCCCGCCCGAACAGCCTGAACTGGAAGACTGCTGCAACAGCGGCTGCTCGCCGTGCGTCTTCGACCTGTACGACGAAGCGCTGGCGCGCTATCGCATCGAGCTGGCCGAGTGGGAAGCGCGGCAGGCGCAACGCAAAAAACACCGATGAGCCGAATGCCGGCGAGCGGCTGTGCATTCACCTTTCCGCCGCAGATCCCGCCGGCGGTGCGATCCACGCCCCGCGTCACGCACCTGCATGCAGCCGCCGATGCAGCGGCCCGAGTGCCGTCGACAGTGCGATGCACGCAAGCAATACGGCGGTCAGCGTGAACATCGACGTCCGGAACCCCTGCACGTAATCGACCGCGGCCGGATGCACGCCGAGCCGCGCGAAGAACACGCCGCCGATCGTTGCGGCGCCGACGGCCGCGCCGATCTGCAGCATCGCGCTGACCATCCCTGACGCGACGCCCGCGCGGGCCGCGTCGACTTCCGCAAGCACGATCCGCACGACCGACGGCAGTACGAGCCCTTGCCCGATGCCGATCGCCGCGATGCCCGCGTAGAAGCCTGGCCCCGGCGCGCCTTCGCGGGCGAGCGCGGCGGCGGTCGCGACGCCGGCCGCGAGCATGACGAAGCCGAGCGTGAGCACGCGATAACCGCCGAACCGGCCGACGAGGCGCGGCATCAGCAGCGGGCTCGCGAGGAAGCCGAGCCCGAGCGGCAGGATCGCGAACCCGGACGCGAGCGGCGACCAGTTCAGGCAGCCCTGCAGATAGATCCCGTAGCTCAGGAAGAACGCGCTCAGCATGTAGAACAGGAACGCGAGCAAGAGCCCGAGCGCGACGACCGGGTTGCGGAACAGGCGCACGTCGAGCAGCGGATCGCGGCCGCGCGCAAGCCGGCCCGCCTCGACCGCCAGCAGCGCCCCGAGCATCGGCAGCGCGCCGACGACGCACGCGATCATCCACAGCGGCCAGCCGGCCTCGCGGCCCTGCGTGAGCGGATACACGAGCATCAGCAGGAACAGCGACATCAGCACCGTGCCCGGCACGTCGATGCGCTGGCCGCGCGGTGGCCGGTTTTCCGGGATGAAGCGCCAACTGCCGATCAGCGCAAGGATGCCGATCGGCAGATTGACGAGGAAGATCGCGCGCCAGCCTAGCCCGAACGGATGCAGGCTGATCAGCGCGCCGCCGCCGAGCTGGCCGATCACGGCCGCGAGGCCGAACGCGAAACCGTAGAAGCCCATCACGCGCACCTGTTCCTGCGGGCTGAACACGCTGCGGATCGTCGCGAGCACCTGCGGCGCGAGGATCGCAGCGAACAGGCCCTGCAGCACGCGGCCGCCGACGAGCACCGCGCCGCTGCCGGCGAGCCCGCACAGCGTCGACGCGAGCACGAAGCCGGCCATGCCCAGCATGAACATGCGCTTGCGGCCGTACAGGTCGCCGAGGCGGCCGCCCGTGATCTGCACGACCGCGCTCGCGCACGCATAGGCCGACACGACGAGCTGGAGCTCGGCCGGGCGCGCGCCGATGCCGTCGCGGATGGCCGGCAGCGCGAGATTCACGATGAAGTAGTCGAGCGGCGGCAGAATGGCGCCGACCAGCAGGACCACGAGCGCCCAGCCATGATGGCTGCGCGGCGTCGCCGCGGCAGCCGCGCCGGCCGGTGCGCAAGGGGCAAGAGTGTGGTTCGTCATGAACGAAGGGTCCGAAAAGAATGAGGGCCGTATGCGCGCGCGGTGCAGGCCGGCCATTGACCCCGTATTCTGGGTGCGGTCGACGAATCGGAAAAGCGGGAAAGGATGGTAGCATCCATCGGGTTAATCGATGGATGGAGAATGGCGATGCGCGGTTTCGATCTGGACCAGTTGCGCACTTTCGCGGCGGTCGCGGACGCCGGCAGCCTGACGGCCGCCGCGCCGCTGCTGCACTTGTCGCAGTCGACGGTCAGCGAGCAGGTGCGCAAGCTCGAATTGCGCGCCGGCATGCCGCTGTTCGTGCGCAGCAAGCGCGGCGTCGAGCCGACGCCGGCCGGCACGCGGCTGCTGCAGCACGCACGGCGGATCGTCGCGCTGAACGAGGCCGCGTTCGACGAGCTGCGCGGGCAGGCGATCAAGGGCGAGCTGCGCGTCGCGATCACCGACTATTACCGGACGAATGAAGTCGCGGGCCTGCTGGCGCGGCTGCGGGAGTGCTACCCGCAACTGAGCCTGCACGTGAGCGCGATGAAGAGCGCGGACATCGAGGCGGCGCACGCGAGAGGGCAGATCGATCTCGGCGTCGTGATGAACCTGTCGAGCGGGCCGTTCCGGCCGGCGTCGGCCGACACGCGCTGGGTGCTGCGGCGCGAGCCGCTGTCGTGGGTCGCGTCGCCCGCGCTCGCGGAGCAATTGCCCGAGCCGCTGCCGCTCGTGCTGCTGCCGGACGACTGCATGATGCATCAGATCGCGGTGCGCTCGCTCGACGAGCAGCACATGCCGTACGTGCTCGTGCACAGCGCGTCGGGTGTCGCGGGGCTGCAGTCGATGCTCGCGGCGGGGCTCGGTGTCGGCTGCCTGTGCGCGTCGGCGATCGGCGACGGCATGATGCGGCTCGGCGCGAAATACCGGCTGCCGCCGCTGCCCGACGCGGTGTTTTCGCTGACGCCGCCGATGCCGGGCGAACGCGAAACCGTCACGCAGGCGCGCGAGGTGCTGTCGCGGCAATTGCTGATGTAAAAACGCGCCGCGCGACATGCAGCGGCGCGTATTCGAGAGACGCGGGAGAGGGCCTACGCATGAGCATGAACGACGAACTGAAAAGCCAGATGGCCGACAGGCTGCAGGACGCGCTGGAGCGTGTGGTCGACGAGCGCTCGCTGATCCATTTCCTGCGCGTACTCGGCCATGACTGGAACACGGAGCGGCAGCTCGAAGCCGACGTGCCGCCGTCGCCATACGCGCGTGCCGCGCTCGGCTGGGAAAACCGCTCGATCGGCGAGTACCTGGAGGCGATGGTCGACTGGGCCGAAGCGTCGGAGGAAGGATTGCGCTTCTACGACGTGCCTGACAATCCATGGCGGCGCATGGCGGACATCCTGTTCGCCGGGAAAATCTACGAGTAGTACCGTCCGGGCAATTCGAGCCTTTTATTCGGCGGCTTCTCCGTCGGCATACGCGCGCAGCCCGTCCGCCAGCGCATCGAACACGGCCCGGCAGCGCGGGCTCGTCCGCAGGTCCTCGTGCATCACGACCCAGGTTTCCAGCTTCATCGCGGGCCCGTCCGGCAGCACGCGCACGAGCCGCACGTCGCGCTTCGCGAGCCCCGTCTGGCAGAAACCGACGCCGTAGCCGGCGCGGATCATCGCGAGCTGCGCGAGGTTGCTGTCGGTGCGCAGCGCGAACGCATCGCGCTTCCATAGCGGCATCCCGCGCCCTGCCGAGCGGATGAACGGCGTGATGGTATCGAAGCCGATCAGCGCGTGATGCGCGAGTTCGTCGATCGTCGCGGGCACGCCGTTGCGCGCCACGTAGTCGTCGCGCGCATACAGCCCGACCTCGATCGCGCCGACGCGCCGCGCGACGAGCGCGTCCTGCGCGGGAGGCGCCATCCGCACCGCGATGTCGGCCTCGCGGTTCAGCACGTCCTGGATGCGGTCGGTCGGCACCAGTTCGATGACGAGCCCCGGATGATCGCGCCGCAATTGCGCGAGCATGGGCGGCAGCACCTCGACGGCGATCACGTCGCTGGCCGAGATCCGCACGGTGCCGCGCACGCCGGCGCCGTGGCTCGCGGCCGCGCGCTCGAACGCGGCCGCCGCGCTGCGCAGCGCCTCCGCATGGCCGCGCAGCGCGAGCGCCGCCTCGGTCGGCAGCAGGCCCGACGGCGAGCGCGTGAACAGTGTCTGGCCGAAGGCGGCCTCGAGCGCCGCGACGTGGCGGCCGGCCGTCGGCTGCGTGATGCCGAGCGCGCGCGCCGCGCCGGACAGCGAGCCTTCCGTCAGCACCGCGAGGAAGGTGCGGTAGCGTTCCCAGTTCAGATCGGTGGTCATACATAAATGTATAGCTGATATCCGATACTATGCAATTCCTTATTAGCCTTCCGCCCGCCAGAATGCATCTCACGACGGTTTCATTCAAGGAGAACGGCAATGACGACGAACGCAGGTGCGACGCAACGACAGGCACTCGTACTCGGCGCGAGCGGCGGGATCGGCGGGGAAGTCGCGCGGCAGTTGCGCGATGCCGGCTGGCAGGTGCGCGCGCTCAAGCGCGGGCTCGATGCCGACGTCGTGGAGCGCGACGGCATCACATGGATGCGCGGCGACGCGCTGGATCGCGAGGCGGTGGTGCGGGCCGCGCGCGGCTGCAGCGTGATCGTGCACGCGGTGAACCCGCCCGGATACCGGAACTGGCCGACGCAGGTGCTGCCGATGATCGACAACACGATCGCGGCGGCGACGGTGGCGCAGGCGACCGTCGTGCTGCCCGGCACGGTCTACAACTACGGTGCCGACGCGTTTCCGGTGCTGCGCGAAGACGCACCGCAGCATCCGACGACCCGCAAGGGCGCGATCCGCGTCGAACTCGAGCGGCGGCTGCAGGAAGCGACCGCGCAGGGCGTCCGCACGATCATCGTGCGCGCGGGCGATTTCTTCGGGGCGCGTGCCGGTAACAACTGGTTTGCGCAGGGGCTGATCAAGCCGGGGCGGCCCGTCTCGACCATCAGCGTGCCGGGGCGGCCGGGCGTTGGCCATCAGTGGGCGTATCTGCCGGACGTCGCGCGCACGATGGTCGAGCTGATCGAGCGGCGCGACACGCTGGAGCCGTTTGCGCGCTTCCATCTCGGCGGGCATTGGGACGCGGACGGCACGCAGATGGCCGAGGCCATCAGTCGCGTGGCGCAGCGGCACGGAATGCGGCCGGCGGTGCGGCGCTTTCCGTGGTGGCTCGTGTGGGCCGCGGCGCCGTTCGTCACGACGCTGCGCGAGATGCTGGAGATGCGCTATCTGTGGCGCGAGCCGCTCAGGATGGACAACGCGCGGGTGACGGCGGTGCTCGGCCGCGAGCCGTTGACGCCGCTCGATACGGCGGTGGAGGCGACGCTGGCGGGGTTGGGGTGCTTGCGTTGAACGGCGGCGCGAGAGGCTGAGGCGAACGAAACGTGCGGGCATGAAAGCATGCGTGCACGCCTTTCACTTCGGCATCCGTCAGGCCCGCTGTTCCCCGTCACGCCACGACCGGCAACACCTCGACCGCATACCGGTGCCGAAGGCTGCGCCCGAGCACCGGGTCGTGCAGTTCCATCTCGAACGCGTCGCCGTCGCCCATCGCCGCGATCGCGCCATGCACGGCGACCGTGCCGCCATACATCGCGCAGCGCGCGGGCATCGTGCGGCGATCGTCGAAGCGCTGCCACAGCGCGTCCGGCGCGAGCAGGCCGCTGACCGCGCCGTGCTGATACGCAATCCGCTCGCCGTCACGCGCGATCAGCCACGAACGCATCTCGATCGCATCCCAGTGAGCGGCGACATCCGCGTAAAGCCACGCGTCGCACCCGAGCGGTTTCGCGCACACCTGCTTCGACACCGCGACGCCATACGCCTCGACTTCGCGATCCGTATGATCGGAGCCGACCGTGACCAGCGTGCCGGCCGGGCTGTCGAGCAGCACGCATTCGATCTCGCCGCCCGAGCGTGCGCCGAGTACGCCGATCGACGGCGCCTGCGTCAGCAGCGCGGACGACACGCGATAGAAGCACGGCGTGGTCGAAGGCGGCGCGACGCCGAGCGCCGCGAGTTCGTCGATGTGCGCGCGGATCGCCGCCGGATCGCGGCCGGCCCAGCCGGCAATCACGACGCGCTCGATCTCGACGTCGACGGCGGCAGGCGCGCGTTGCCGGGAAATCACGTTGAACGACAGGGCTTGCATGCGGATATCCGTTTGAAGTGCGAAGGAATGAATCGGCTTGCGGCGGCGCTCATTCCGCGAGCGGCCGGTGCGCGGTCTCGCGCGCGGCGAGGAGTGCGATCGACGTGACGACGAGCGCTGCGGTGACGTACAGCGACACGGCCGTCGTCGTACCCGTCTGCCGGAACAGCGTGGCGATCACGAGCGGCGCGAAGCCGCCGCCGACGATGCCGGCGAGCGTGTACGCGAGCGACGAGCCCGCATAGCGCACGCGCGTCGGGAACTGTTCGGTCACGAACGCGCCCTGCGGGCCGTACATCACCGCATGGATCACGAGGCCGATCGCGACGGCCGCGACGATCGCACCGGGGCGCGCCGAATCGAGCATCACGAAGAATACGAACGCCCACACGACGCCGGCGATCGCGCCGGCGAGGTACACGGGCCGGCGTCCGAAGCGGTCCGACAGCGCGCCGAAGAACGGCACCGCGAGCGCGTTGCAGGCCGTGCCGACCATCACGGCCGTCAGCGCGACGGGGCGCGACAGGTGCAGCACGGTCGTCACGTAGGTCAGCGTGAACACGACGATCAGCGCATACAGCACGTCCGAGCCGATCCGCGCGCCGCCCGCGATCAGCAGGCGCCGCCAGTGGTACTTCAGCACGTCGGCGACGGGCACTTCGGCGGTCGCATGCGATTCGGCGAGCTGCTCGAACTGCGGCGTTTCGTCGACGCCGCGCCGCAGCCAGAAGCCGAACACGACGAGCAGCGCGCTGGCCGCGAACGGCACGCGCCAGCCCCATGACAGGAAGTTCGCGGACGTGGTCGACAGCGTCACGAGCGCAATGCAGCCGGTGCCGAGCAGCGTGCCGAACGACGGGCCCATCTGCGTCCACGACGCGGACAGCCCGCGCCGGTTCTGGTCGCCATGCTCGACCGACAGCAGCACCGCGCCGGCCCATTCGCCGCCGAGCGCGACGCCCTGCACGAAGCGCAGCGCGACGAGCAGGATCGGGCTCAGGATGCCGGCCTGCGCATAGGTCGGCAGCGCACCCATCAGCGCGGTCGTCACGCCCATCAGCACGAGCGTGAGCATCAGCACCGCGCGGCGGCCGATGCGGTCGCCGAGATTGCCGAACACGAAGCCGCCGAGCGGGCGCGACACGTAGCCGACCGCATAGGTCGAGAACGCGAGGATCGTGCCGGCCAGCGGATCGACCGACGGGAAGAACAGGTGGTTGAAGACGAGCGCGGCGAGCGTGTTGTAGATCGTGAAGTCGTACCACTCGAGCGACGTGCCGATCATGCTCGCGGTCGCGAGTCGGCTGTTGCGGACGCGGCGGGGCGCGTGGGCGGCGGGCTGGGCGAGAGTGCTCATGGGTTCGGGCCTGTCGTGACGGAGAACGGGATCAAGCGCTTGGCCGACGCATCGGCCGCGTGCAGAAGCGGCGCGGCCGGCGTCGGCGTTCAGGCAGGCAGCGCGGCGGCGGCCGGTTCGGCGTCGGCTTCGGCGTCGCGGCGCGCAACCGGCAGCGGCGCGGCGGCGCGCCACAGCAGGTCGAAGGTGCGTACGTCGTCGTGCCCGGCGAGTGCGGCGGCCACGCGGCGTGTCGCGGCCGCGTCGCTGCCTTCGATCAGCACGAGCGCGTCGGCGGCCGGGCGGCCGGTCGCATCGGCGCCGATCGGCGCGGACAGGTCGGGCGCGGTGCGGAAGAGTCGCGCCGCGTGAATGCCTGGTTCCTGCAGCGCGGCGTCGAAGCGCTCGCGCAGTTGCAGCACGTCGATGCGTTCCGGCGGCAGCACGAACAGCGCGAGATGCGCGCCTTCGCCGTCGCCGGCCTCGATCGTCAGTTCGCCGACGCGCCGTTGCGTGCCCGTCATCCGTTCGAAGTTCGCGAGCGACCACGCGGTCTGCTGCGTGAATGCGCGCCGGTACGCGTCGCTACGGAACACGTCGAGCGTGTCCGTCACGTACAGCGCGAGATACTGGCGCGGGCCGCCGTCGGTCGCGCGAAAGCGCCGTGCGTGCGTGAAGCCGGGAATCGCGACACGTTCCTGCATGTGCTCGCGGTCGTACCACGCGTTGAAATCGGCTTCGTGCGCGGGGTCGATATCCGTCCAGACGCAAAGCTGGCCGTGCGGAAGGGAAAGGCGGGTCATCGCGGGGTTCCTCGTGACGGGGGTGTGTCAGGAACCGCAGTTTCCCGAAGACGGGCCGCGCCCGTCCAACAAGAAAACAAATTCGCGGTGAACAGGTTTTCTTATGAGCGGCGCGGGCGGCGTTTGGCCGGCGTGGCGGCGGGCTGCGCGGATTTCGCCGTCCGCTTCGCTGTTGTCTTTGTTTTGGCCGTCGTACGGGCGGTCGATGCGTCGACGGGTTCGGGGCTGGCCGATGCGGCCGGCTTCGCGATGCTCGCGGCGGCCGGCATCGCGCGCGCGATCTCGCTCGCCAGTTCCGCGATGCGTGCGGCGACCGGCAGGCCCTGGCTGCGGTAGGTCGCGACGAGCGGCAGCGCGGGGAATTCGGGTTCGACGTCGAGCAGTTCGAGCGCGCCTTCGTGCAGTTCGCGCCCGATGATCGCGGGCGGCAGCGCAGCCACGCCGAGGCCGTCGGCGACGAGGCGGATCATCGCGGCGACCGACGTGATGCAGTTGATGCTGGCCGGCCGCTCGACGGCCGCGAACAGCCGCTCGATCGTCGCGTGCGGCCCCGAGTGGCGCGAGAAGCTGATGATCGGAAATTCCGCGAGGCGTGCGACGTCGAGCGGCTGGCCGCCGAGCCCGAGGCGCGGGCTTGCCGCCCAGCGCACGGGGAATTCGCACAGTGGCAGGTTCGTGAAATCGGGGCCCGGCACCGGATCGGTCTGCAGGATCAGGTCGACGCCGTCGGTGCTGAGCAGGCGGATCAGGTGCAGTGTCGTGTCGCTCGTGATCTCGACGTCGAGCCGCGGATAGCGCTCGCGCAGTTGCGCCATCAGCGCTGGAAACCAGCTGTGCACGATCGATTCGATCACGCCGATCCGGATCAGGCCGGCATCGCTCGCTGCGTCGATGTCGCGCCGCATTTCGCCGTCGAGCCGCACGATCCGCTCGGCATAGGCCAGCATGCGCCGGCCCGCGGGCGTGAGCGTGGCCGAGCGCGTGTTGCGGTCGAACAGGCGCACGTCGAACGCCTCTTCGAGCGATGCGATGCGGCTCGACACGGCGGCTTGCGTCGTGTGCAGTTTTTCGGCGGTCAGCCGGAAGTTTTCGAGCTTCGCGAGCCAGACGAAGGTTTCAAGAAACCGGATGTTCATCGAAGTCCGAGCGGTGAGGCGGCGCCGGGCGGGGCGGCGGGATCGGTCGATGGTAGCGGATTTTTGGAGCGGGAAACGAGCGGGCGGCGCGGTGAGCGTGCCGTTGCGGGCGTCGGAGTGCCGGAGGACGTCGCACGGAACGCCGCCCGCAGCGACGCATCACGCGGGCGGCGTGCCCTCGCGCATCAAAGCTTGTCGAACGCGAGCGTCGGCACGTCGACGACCATCGCACCGCCATCTGCGACGAGCGTCGCGCCGGTCACGAACGATGCATCGGGCGACGCGAGAAACGCGCACACGGCCGCGATTTCGTGCGGATCGGCCGCGCGCCGCAGTGGCACGTCGGCGCTGACGCGTGCATACGCATCGTCGAGCGTGTCGCCATGTGCGGCCATCAACGGTTCCATTTCCGCATCGGCCATCGGTGTGCGGACCCAGCCCGGACACACGGCGTTCGCACGCACGCCGTGCGGGCCGTAGTCGCGGGCGAGCGACCGCGTGAGACCGAGCACCGCGTGCTTGCCGACCGTATAGCCGCATACGCCGGGGCCGGCTGCGAGCGCCGCGATCGACGCGACCAGCACGATGCTGCCGCGCTGCGCGATCAGGTCCGGCAGGCACGCACGCGCGCTGACGAACGCGGTGTCGAGGTTCGCGTGCATTGCGTCGCGCCACTGCGCGTCGCCGGTTTCGTCCGCGCGGCCGACGCCGTGGCCGCCTGCGCACGCGACGAGCGCGTCGACGCGGCCGAAGCGTTCGGCGATCCGCGGCAGGAAGCCGGCCCAGTCGGCGGTGCTTGCGGCGTCGCCGGCTAGCGCGAGGCCGCCCGTCTCGGCGGCCAGCGCGTCGAGCGGCGCCTGACGCCGCCCGATCAGCACGACGCGGTCGCCGCGGCCGGCGAAGCGGCGCGCGCATGCTGCGCCGATGCCGGTGCCCGCGCCGGTGATCGCGATCGTGCGGGGTTGCTGGTGCGTCATGTCGTTCTCCGGAAGGGGGGGCGTTGCCGGTCACTTTAGGCGGCGCGGGCGAGCGCCGGTATCAGCCGAAAGGATGAATGCGGACGGCGTCCGGCCCGCCGCTACGGCCGTGGTCCATTTTGCAAAAGCTGACGATGTCCGGCGCCGAATCGCTCTATCCTCCACATTTTTGGGATAAGTCACGAAAGCCCGGCAAAATAGCGCGGGCGAGCGCGCGCATCGACGCGCGGCGCGTCGGCCGGCCGATTCCGTCGTGCGTGCGAAGCGGCAGGCCGGCGGGATCGGCGCGAGCATGCGCCCGATGCGCAGGCATCGCGTCTGCCGATGGATCGTGTCACCACGGGGTATCGCCCGGTTGCGCGCTGGCGCGGCCGGACCATCGACAAGGAAGGGAGGGGCCGGCAATGAGGCTGGATGACGAAAGAGAAAGCATGAACGTCGAGGACCGCCGCGGCGCCGGCGGTTTCGGCGGCGGGCGCGGCGCGACAATCGGCATCGGCACGATCGTGGTTGCGCTGGCCGCGTCGTATTTCTTCGGGATCGACCCGCGCGTGGTGCTCGAAGGCGCATCGGCGCTGCAGGGCCGCCAGCAGCAGGCGCAGCCCGCGCCGACACAGCGCCAGGGCGCGCCGGCGAACGATCCGGGCTCGGTGTTTACGCGCAAGGTGCTCGGCAATATCGAGCGCACGTGGACAGGCGTGTTCAACACCCAGCTGCATGCGCAGTACGAGCCGCCGAAGCTCGTGATGTTCACGAACTCGACGCCGACCGCATGCGGCACGGGCCAGACGGCGATGGGGCCGTTCTACTGTCCGGCCGACCGCAAGGTCTATATCGATCTCGGTTTCTACGACGAACTGCGCAAGCGTTTCGGCGCGGGCGGCGATTTCGCGCAGGCTTACGTGATCGCGCACGAAGTCGGCCATCACGTGCAGAACCTGCTCGGCATTTCCGACAAGGTCGACGCCGCGCGCAGGCGTTCGAGCCAAGCGCGCGCGAACGCGCTGTCGGTGCGGATGGAACTGCAGGCCGATTGCTTCGCCGGCGTGTGGGCGAACAACGCTCAGCGTGCGAACCAGCGGCTGATGGAACCCGGCGATTTCGAGCAGG
Source organism: Burkholderia sp. NFPP32 (assembly GCF_900119325.1). Classification (NCBI taxonomy): domain Bacteria; kingdom Pseudomonadati; phylum Pseudomonadota; class Betaproteobacteria; order Burkholderiales; family Burkholderiaceae; genus Burkholderia; species Burkholderia sp. NFPP32. The sequence goes on from NZ_FPJP01000017.1 coordinate 80,637, forward strand.
GGCTGAAGGCGGCCGCCGCGATCGGCGACGATCGGCTGCAGCGGCAAGGGCAGGGTTATGTCGTACCTGAAAGCTTCACGCACGGCAGCAGCGACCAGCGCGTGTACTGGCTGAGACGCGGGATGGAGGCGGGCGAGGTGAGCGCCTGCGACACGTTCGCCGCGAACGCGCGCTGACAGAAGGCGAGAGGGCGCGCGCACCGTCGCGCCCACATCGTTCTGACCCACGCGGTCAACCCGGCCACACCGGGACGATTTGCCGATTTGTGCTCACCGGCGCTTTTCGGCGCCGGTAGGCTGGCCCGAACTTCGACGCCTTCGCCCGCCAGCCGATTCCTCCGTGCCGACCCCATCCGTTCCCGCCGATCAGGACGCCGCCGACTGGCAACGTGCGCTGCGCGCGTGCGTGGACGCGTTCGACGCGTTCGCGAGCCCGTCCGCGATCGTGTTCTACCGGCTCGACCAGAGCGGCGAACCGGCCGATTTCGAGCTGTTCGGGATGCCGGAGTCGATGCATCGCACCTATGTCGCGCGCTACCGGATGCTCGATCCGCTGCATCCATCGCGTTGCGCGGCGGGTGAGCGCGCGGTCGTCACGCTCGCTTCCCAATTGCCTGACGAAAGACGCGAGGCGTCCGCGTACTGGACCCGTTTCCTGCGGCGGCACGACGTGGCCGACGTCGTCGAGATCTGGCTGCGCGACGCGGGCCGCACGGTAGGTGCGTTTTCGTTGCTGCGCTTCGGAATGGGTGAAGCGGGCGGAGGTGCGGCAGGGAACAGCACGGCGGGCCGGTTCGCGCCGGGCGAGATCGATGCGCTCGTGCGGCTGCAGCCTGTCGCCGAAGCCGCGCTGAGCCCGCTGCTGCGCACGCGGCGCGGGATTCACCGGATCGGTTGCGAGGAACGATTGACCTACCGCGAGGAACAGATCGCGCGCCTCGTGCGCGACGGCCGTTCGAACAAGGAGATCGCGCGCGATCTCGCGCTCGGCCAGCCGACCGTCAAGACGCACCTGATGCGCATGTATCGCAAGCTCGGCGTGTCGAACCGCACCGAGCTGGTCGGGGCGCTGTTTCTGTAACGCCTTTCGTTGCCGATTACGCGGTCCGTTGTTTGCAACTGCAAGCGCACCCCACGCGCTGCCAATTTGCGCTCACCGAGCGCGATCCGTCGTCGATACAGTGGTCCGACGCCCGCGTGCCCACGCGCACGCGGTCCAGCCACGACAATCATCGAGACGCCTATGAGCACCACGAACTTCGTCGCCGTCAGCGACACCGTGCGCACCTTCGTTGCGCGCGATTTCGGCCTCTTCATCGACGGTGAAATGCAGCCCGCGCACGCGGCAGCGCGGCTCGACGTGTACGACCCCGCGACGGGCGAGCGGCTCGCAACGGTCGCGGATGCGGACGAGCACGACGTCGATCGCGCGGTCGCCAGCGCGAAGCACGCGTTCGACACGCGCGTGTGGAGCGGCCTGCGTCCGGCCGACCGCGAACGCATCCTGCTGAAGCTCGCCGACCTGATCGAACGCGACGCCGAAACGCTCGCGCAGCTCGAGACGCTGAACCAGGGCAAGTCGATCCACGTGTCGCGCGCGATCGAGGTCGGCGCGAGCGTCGAATACGTGCGCTACATGGCCGGCTGGGCGACCAAGATCACCGGCCAGACGCTCGACGTGTCGATCCCGTTCCCGCCCGGCACGCGCTATACGGCCTATACGCGCAAGGAGCCCGTCGGCGTGGTCGCCGCGATCGTGCCGTGGAATTTCCCGCTGATGATCGCGGTGTGGAAGCTGATTCCCGCGCTCGCGGCTGGTTGCACGATCGTGCTGAAGCCGTCGCCGGAAACGCCGCTCACCGCGCTGCGCGTTGCCGAACTCGCGCGCGAAGCCGGCGTGCCGCCCGGCGCGTTCAACGTCGTCACGGGCGGCCGCACGTGCGGCGCCGCGCTCGCGAGCCATCCGTCGATCGCAAAGATCTCGTTCACGGGTTCGACCGCGACCGGCAAGCTGGTCGGCGCGGCGGCCGTGCAGAACATGACGCGCTTCTCGCTCGAACTCGGCGGCAAGAACCCGATCGTGATGCTCGACGACATCGACGTCGCGCAGGCGCTCGACGGCGTCGCCGCCGGCGCGTTCTTCAACCAGGGGCAGGTGTGCGCGGCCGCGTCGCGCATCTATGTGCATCGCAGCAAGTTCGCGCAGCTCGCGGACGGCCTCACGGGCGTCGCGCAGTCGATGAAGCTCGGCGCGGGCCTCGACACGACCGCGCAGATCAACCCGCTCGTCTCCGCGCACCATCGCGACAAGGTCGTCCAGCACATCGAAGGCGCGCGCCGCGCCGGCCTCACGTTCCTTGCGGGCGGCACGCCGGCCGACGACCTGCCCGGCTATTTCGTGAAGCCGGCCGTGATCGCCGATCCGCATCCGGACAGCGCGATCGTGCGCGACGAGGTGTTCGGCCCGGTGATCGTCGTCGTGCCGTTCGACGACGCGGCCGACGCCGTGCGCCTCGCGAACGCGTCGCCGTACGGCCTCGCCGCGAGCATCTGGAGCAACGACCTGAAGCGCGTGATGAATCTCGTGCCGCAGATCGAGGCCGGCACCGTGTGGGTGAACTGCCATATCCCGCTCGACCCGTCGATGCCGTTCGGCGGCTACAAGCAATCGGGCATCGGCCGCGAGTTCGGCCAGTACGCGATCGAAGGCTTCACCGAAACCAAATCCGTCTGCATCGCGCACTGACGCGCGGCGCGAACCTAGAACCTCGAACCCGAACGACCAGGTTCAAACGATCCGACAGTGGAGACTGCAATGAGCTACAACGAAGCAAAATTCTGGCATCCGATGGTGCACCCGAACGAAATGAAGCAGCGCAAGCCGATCCGCATCGTGCGCGGCGACGGCTGCTACGTGTTCGACGAAGAGGGCCGGCAGCTCGTCGACGGCGTCGCGGGCCTGTGGAACGTCAACGTCGGCCACAACCGCAAGGAAGTGAAGGACGCGATCGTGCGCCAGCTCGACGAGCTCGAATACTTCCAGCTGTTCGACGGGATCTCGCATCCGCGTGCGGAAGAGCTGTCGAAGAAGGTGATCGACATGCTCGAACCGGAAGGGATGCGCCGCGTGCTGTACAGCTCGGGCGGCTCCGACGCGATCGAGACCGCGCTGAAGATCGCGCGCCAGTACTGGAAGGTGCGCGGCCAGGCCGATCGCACGAAGTTCATCTCGCTGAAGCAGGGCTATCACGGCACGCACTTCGGCGGCGCGTCGGTGAACGGCAACACGGTGTTCCGCCGCAACTACGAGCCGAACCTGCCCGGCTGCTTCCACGTCGAGACGCCGTGGCTGTACCGCAACCCGTTCACGCAGGATCCGGAGGAACTCGGCCGGATCTGCGCGGAAATGCTCGAGCGCGAGATCCAGTTCCAGAGCCCCGACACGGTCGCCGCGTTCATCGCGGAGCCGATCCAGGGCGCGGGCGGCGTGATCGTGCCGCCGGCCAACTACTGGCCGCTCGTGCGCGAGGTGTGCGATCGCTACGGCGTGCTGCTGATCGCCGACGAGGTCGTGACGGGCTTCGGCCGCAGCGGCAGCATGTTCGGCAGCCGCGGCTGGGGCGTGCGCCCGGACATCATGTGTCTCGCGAAGGGCATCTCGTCGGGCTATGTGCCGCTCGGCGCGACGGTCGTGAACGCGCGGATCGAGGACGCGTTCGCCGCGAATGCGGACTTCGGCGGCGCGATCATGCACGGCTACACGTATGCGGGCCACCCGGTCGCGTGCGCGGCCGCGATCGCGAGCCTCGACATCGTCGTCAAGGAAGACCTGCCGGCGAATGCGGCGAAGCAGGGCGCGTATCTGCTCGAAGCGCTGCAGCCGTTCGCGGAACGCTTCGCGTCAGTCGGCGAGGTGCGCGGCAAGGGGCTGATGCTCGCGCTCGACCTCGTCGCGAACAAAGAGACGCGCGAGCCGATCGACCCGCTGTCCGGCTATGCGAACGCGGTCGCGGAAGTCGCGCGCGAGAACGGCGTGCTGGTGCGGCCGGTCGGCACGAAGATCATCCTGTCGCCGCCGCTCGTGATCCAGCGCGAACAGCTCGACCGGATCGTCGACGCGCTCGCGGCGGGCTTCGAGGCCGTGCCGTTCGCGTGACGGATGACGGCATGATTGCGTGACCGCAAACCGGCGGCGGGCAGCCTGGCCGCTGCCGGTTTGCCGATTTGCGCTATGACCGGATTATTTTGCCTGCGTATTTTTTCGACATCGGATCGAGGTGTGATCGACAGGGGGCCCGGGTGCCGAAGCGCGGGTTCAGGTCAACAACGGAAGGAGACGACGATGTCGGGATGGTCAGAAGTTACCGGCGCCGCGGGCGATACGTCCGCCGGCACGCCGGCCGGAGCGGGCGGAGGCACGGTATTGAAGGCGGGCGCGGTCGGTTTTCCGACCGCGCTGGCGAGCGCCGTCGGCCTCATCATGGCGAGCCCGGTGATCCTCACCGCGACGTCGGGCTTCGGGATGGGCGGCTGGGCGTTCGCGGTCGCGATGATCATCGCGTTCGTGATGATGCAGGCGCAGGCGACCACGTTCTCCGAAGCGGCCGCGATGCTGCCGACGGCCGGCTCGGTTTACGATTACCTGTCGTGCGGGCTGGGCCGCTTCTGGGCGATCACCGGCACGATTTCCGCGTATTTCCTCGTGCACGTGTTCGCCGGCACGGCGGAGACGATCCTGAGCGGCATCATGGCGCTCGTCAATTTCGAATCGCTGAACGCCGCGTTCGAGAAGCACAACAGCTCCTGGCTCGTCGGCGTCGGCCTCGTGATCACGTTCGCGATCACCAATATCATCGGCATCAAGGTGTTCAGCAAGCTCGAGATCGTGCTGACGGCCGGCATGTGGCTGTCGCTAATGATCTTCGGGATTCTCGGGCTCGCGGCCGCGCCGGCCGTGCATCTCGACGGCTGGTTCGGCGGCTCGGAAGTCGGCACGTCGGTACCGGCCGTGCTGTCGCTGGTCGGGATGGCGATGTTCATGTTCGTCGGCTGCGAGTTCGTCACGCCGCTCGCGCCGGAAATGAAGGCGCCGGGCCGCACGATTCCTCGCGCGATGACGATCGGCCTCGTCGGCGTCGCGATCTGCATGTTTCTGTACGGCGCGGCGATCCGCCGCCAGGTCGCGAACGTGCCCGTGAGTCCCGACGGCCTCACGCACCTGCTCGACACGCCGGGCGCGATTCCCGCGTTCGCGCTGCAGGTGCTCGGCCCGTTCGGCCGCATCTGGTTCGGCATCGCATTCCTGTTCGCGGGCGCCGCGACGATCAACACGCTGATGGCCGGGCTGCCGCGGATCCTGTACGGGATGGCGATCGACGGCGCGCTGCCGCGCTGCTTCGCGTACCTGCATCCGCGCTTCAAGACGCCGGTGGTCGGCATCGTCGTGGCGGCGGTCGTGCCGATCTTCCATGCATGGCTGATCAACGGCAATCTCGACAGCATCCTGCATCTCGTGCTTGCCGCGACCTGCGCGTGGGGCACCGCGTACCTGCTCGTCACCGCGTCGGTCGTGATGCTGCGCATCCGCCGCCCGGACCTGCCGCGTCCGTACCGTTCGCCGCTGTTCCCGCTGCCGCAGATCGTGTCGAGCGTCGGCATCGTGCTCGCGATCTGGTACATCACGCCGCCCGGCATGAACGCGCGCGACATCTACGTGCCGTTCGGCGCGATGCTCGGGCTCACCGCGCTGTACGCGCTGTTCTGGACGCTCGTCGTGCAGCGCCGGCATCCGTTCAAGCCGGTGCCGGTCGAGGAAGTGCTGCGCAACGAGCACGTCGCGTCGTGAAGGCCGCGCTCGCCCGATGGCGTGCGGCGCCCGATGCGCCGCCGCCCGGCCATCGGCCCGGCGCGATCGCCGCGCGCGTGCTCGCCGATTTGCATGCCGTGCGCGATACCGACGGTGTGGGCAGTCGGACGGCAAGGCTACCGAACGGCGTGTGCGTGAACGTCGAAGAGCGCGTCGAGCGCCAGTTCCTGATGCATACGGTCAGCGTGAAGGTGACGGTGACCGTACACGGCCCGGCTGTGCAGGGCAGCGCCCGCGTGCGGCAGACCGGCTGGCTGCGCCGCACAGGCATCGATGCGGTGCCCGCGTCGGGATGCGACCCCGGATTCGTCGACACGGTGGCCGCACTGGTCGCCGAGCCGTTGCTGGCCGATGCGCTGCGGCCGCTGCACCTGACCGACTGCGCGATCGACGCGCGCGACGGCCGCTGGACGCTCGCGATCGTGCCGTTCGGTGGCAGCGAGGTCGTGAACCGGATGCCGTCGTTTCGCCGCTACGTTCGGCTGACCGGCGAGCAGGCTGTTGCGCTGTCGGCGGCCTGTCTTGCGTTCGAAACGGCACTGCGCAGGTTTTTGCGCGGGTAAGCTGTGGCGTTGCGGCGGGGCGAACGCCTCGGTCGCATCCAGGAATCAGGGTTTTACCGGAGGCGCCGATGTTGTTCCAGTCACGCTCGCACGAAGACGTGCACGATCACGGGCTCGCGATCGCGGGCTGGCATCAGGTCTATCGCCAGATGACGCCGGGCCGCTTCAAGGGCACGGTCACGCAGGTGCTGTACGACGATTTCCACTTCTTCCGCGAAACGACCAACCGGCGCGTCGCGCAAACCGGGCTCGCGCCGGCCGGGCGCACGTCGCTCGCGGTGCCGCTGTCCGTGCCGCTTGCGGGCACGTTCCAGGGCCAGCCGGTCGACGGCTATGCGCTGCTCGCGCTGCGCGCCGGCGAGGATTTCGAATTCCATACGCCGGAAGGGATGGGGCTCGTCGGGATCAGCGCGGCGTCCGACATGGTCGACGAGCTGTGCGAGGCCGAATTCGGCGCGGCAGGCGCGCGCAAGCTGCGGCACGTGACGCGGCTGTCCGATGAGCAGGGCGTCGCGCTCGGCGTGCGGCTGTCGTCGTTGATCGACGATGCGCAGCGCAACCCTGGCCACCTCGAATACGCGGCCACCCGCAAGATGTTCCGCGACGCGATGCTCGGCATGTTCCTCGATGCGCTTGAACAGGGCATCGGCGTCGAGCGGCGCGACATCACGCATGCCACCTACAGCGACATCGTGAGCCGCTGCGAGAAGCATCTGCGCGACCGGCCCGAAGAACCCGTCACCGTGCTCGAACTGTGCCGCGCGCTGCGCTGCAGCCGCCGCACGCTGCAAACCAGCTTCCAGCGCGTTGCCGACGTCACGCCGGTCGGTTATCTGCGCACGATCCGGCTGAACGCGGTGCGGCGCATGCTGCGCACGACGCCGGTACAGCAGCTCGGCGTCGGCGAGGCCGCCGCGAGCTGGGGTTTCACGCATCTCGGCTATTTCGCGCGCGAGTATCGCGACCTGTTCGGCGAGCTGCCTTCCCAGACGACGCGTCCCGACTGACGCACGCGCACCGCGACGGCGTCGTCGGACATCGTCGCGGGCAGCGCGATCCATCGTTTGCCGATTTGCGATAGAGGTCCTGAATTTTCGCTGGATAGAGTCCCGTCACCCCTATCGACAACACGATCGATTTGCACTGCGAATCGACGACACCAGAGGACGGGACATGAAGATCGGACGACGACTGGCCGCGGCCGCGGCTACGCTGGGTTGCATGCACGCGCATGCGCAGGCCTCCGGCAGCGTGACGCTGTACGGCACCGTGGACACCGGTGTCATCTACTCGACGAACCAGCAGTTCACGCGCGCCGACGGCAGCACGGGCGGCGGCCATGCGTGGCAGATGGGCGGCGGCAACCTCGTGCCGTCCCGCTTCGGCTTCCAGGGCGCCGAGCCGCTCGGCGGCGGGCTCGACGCGGTGTTCACGCTCGAACAGCAGTTCCTGTCCGCGAACGGGCAGGCGCTGCAGGGCGGCACCGCATTCAGCCGGCAGGCGTGGGTCGGGCTGCGCCAGGACGGGATCGGCACGCTCGGCCTCGGCCGGCAATACGACTCGTATACGGACATGCTGGGCGCGTATGTGTCGAGCAACAACTGGGCGACGCCGTATGGCTCGCATCTCGGCGACGTCGACAACCTGAACGCCGCGTTCAATTTCAACAATGCGGTGAAGTTCACCAGCGCCGATTTCAACGGCCTCACGTTCGGCGGTACGTTCAGCTTCGGCGGGCAGGCCGGCGATTTTTCCGCGAAGCGCGGTTATGCGGTGGCCGCGACATACGCGCGCGCGCCGGTGGCGTTCTCGGTCGGTTACCTCGACCTGCACCAGCCGCTCGATGCGGCGCTCGGCGGCGCGAGCGGCTATATCGGCGATTTCGCGTGCAGCAATCCGGGCGCGATGTATTGCCTGCTTCAGGACGCCGGCTCGATGCGCGCGTTCGGCGCGGGCGGCTCGGTGACGTTCGGCGCGGCGACGGTCGCACTCACGTACACGCATACGCGCCTCGGCGACAGCCGCTATTTCTCGACTGCCGCGCAGCCGCGTACACAGGCGTTCACGTTCGACATCGGCGAGCTGAACGTCACATACATGTTCACGCCCGCGCTGCAGGGCGGCGTCGCGTACATCTTCAACGCCGCGCATACCGACGGGCGCGGCACGACGCGTTTCCACCAACTGAACGTCGGCACGAACTACAGCCTGTCGAAGCGCACGGCACTGTATGCGGTCGCGATCGGCCAGATCGCGAGCGGCACGGGGCTCGGCACCGATACGAACGGCAATGCGGCGAACTACGCGCAGATTCCAGTGCTCGCCAACAGCAACTCGAGCCGGCAACTGGCGGTGATGGCCGGGATCCGCGTGAACTTCTGACGGGGCCCGTGTGGTCAGGCGGGCAGGCGGCCGCCGGGCCCGGCGGCTGTCTCTTCCGCCGCGTGCCATAAATTCTTAACGATCGGCGTGAACAATGGCGTTCGCTTCAGGCAGCCGGAAGCGTCGCCCGCGTTGCACACGTGTGCAACGCCCGGCTGTCCCGCCACCACGCCGAACGAGAGAGACCCCATGACCTTGCTGAGCCGCCTGCGCGCGCTGTCCGCCGCCCTTGCGCTGTCCTTCGCCGCCACGCACGCCGTTGCCGCGGATCTCGTCATCGCAGGCCGCGACGACATCTACGGCAAGGGGCTGGCCGACGCCGTCGCCGGCTTCAACAAATTGCACCCCGGCACCGAGATCGAGCTGCTCAAGCTGCCGAACGCGAACCTGTACCAGAAGCTCAAGCTGTCGATGCGCGAAGGCACCGGTGCGTACGACCTCGTGATGATGGACGACACGTGGGCGCCCGAATTCATCGGCAACGGCTGGCTGAAGCCGCTGCCCGCGTCGCTCGCGGACGCCGATCTCGTGCCGTCCGCCGTCGCGCTCGGCCGCAACGCGGCCGGCGCGCTGTATGCGTTGCCGATTGTCGGCAACGTCGAGATGTTCGCGTACCGCAAGGACCTGCTCGCGAAATACAAGCTGCAGCCGCCGCGCAACTGGGACGACGTGCTGAAGATCGCGCAGACCGTCGGCGGCGCGGACAAGAGTGTGTCGGGCGTCGTGTTTCGCGGCACGAAGGGCAACCCGGTCGTGACCGGCTTCCTGCCGATCCTGTGGGCCTACGGCGGCGACGTGTTCGACCATGCCGGCAACGTGACGATCGATTCGCGCGAAGCGCAGGCCGCGCTGAAGACGTTCCTCGCGCTGAAGGCGTCCGCGCCGAAGGACGTCGACGTGTACGGCGCGGCGGAAGTGCGCGATGCGCTGCAGCGCGGCACGGCCGCGCAGTCGATCGAGGTGTGGCCTGCATGGGTGCCGGCGCTCGACGATCCGAAGCAGTCGCGCGTGGTCGGGCAGATCGCGCTGCAGCCGCCGCCCGGGCAGACCGCCGGCCCGGCGCCGATGCTCGGCATCTGGCAGATGGGCATTCCGAAGGACGCGCCGCACGCGAAGCTCGCGCAGGACTTCCTGGCTTACCTGACCGCCCGCGACACGCAGACGCGCCTCGCCGGAATCGGCATTCCGCCGACCCGCCGCAGCGTGTTCGCCGATCCGGCGCTGGTGCGCCAGTACCGCTGGTATCCCGATCAACTGAAGGCGCTCGAGGCTGGCCGTGCGCGGCCGCGCGTGAAGGACTGGCAGCAGGTCGAGAGCATTCTCGGCGACCAGCTCCAGCTCGCGCTGACCGGGCAGGCCGCACCCGACGCCGCGCTGCGCCAGGCGCAGCAGAAGATCGCGCAGGCGATGGCCGCGGCCGGCAAGTGACGGCCCGCCTCGATACGTCGCCCGGAACCCGCGCATGAAAACCTTCGGCCGCAGCCTGCCGTTCGTCGCGCTGCTCGGTCCCGCACTGCTGGTGCTCGTCGCGCTCGCGCTGTATCCGGTCGCGCAGGTGCTGATCGACTCGTTCTGCCGGGTCGACTACGCGGCCGGCCGCCGCGCGTTTGCGGGGCTCGCGAACTATCGCACGGTGCTAGGCGACGACGCGTTCACGGCCGGCTTCGGCAATACGCTGCGTTTCACGATCGTGGCGTCGCTCGCCGAGGTCGCACTCGGCTTCGGCCTCGCGCTGCTGTTCGTGCGCGCGTTTCCGGGGCGGCGCATCGCGCTGCCGCTCGCGATCCTGCCGATGATGCTGTCCACGCTCGTGTGCTCCGCGATCTGGCGCAACTGGCTCAACTTCGACGGATTCCTGAACAAGTTGCTCGCGGCGTTCGGCATCGAAGGCGTGCGCTGGCTGTCGGATCCGCATCTCGCGCTGTGGTCGCTCGCGCTCGTCGACGTATGGCAGTGGACGCCGATGGCGTTCCTGATCGTGCTGGCGGGGCTGCAATCGATTCCCGGTGAACTGTACGAAGCCGCGCGCACCGACGGCGCGAGCGAGTGGCAGTGCCTGCGCGACATCACGCTGCCGCTCGCGGCGCCGCAGATCGGCCTCGCGCTGCTGCTGCGCTCGATCGACACGTTCAAGCTGTTCGACAAGGTCTATGCGCTGACGGGCGGCGGCCCCGGCAACGCCACGCAGACGCTGTCGACCTATATCTACGACACGGGCTTCCGCTTCTTCAACGTCGGACCGGCGAGTGCCGCGTCGGTGCTGATGCTCGCGGCGTCCGCGCTGCTGGTCTCGGGGTATGTATGGCAGACGGTTCGCAAGCGGCGCGCATGACGGCGCGACCCTCGGGCATCTCACGCACGCGAACGGGCGCCGCATTCGATCGCGCGGTGCCGTGGGCGCTGCGTGTTGCCGCGCTCGCGCTGTTGCTGTTGCCGTGCCTGTGGATGGCCGGCGCGGCCTTCATGCCGACACTCGAGCGCCTCGATCATCCGTTGCGGATCTGGCCGGCCGCGCCGACCTTCGAGCATTTCGCGTCGGTGTGGTCCAACGGCATCGGCGCGCCGCTCTTCAATTCGCTGCTGGTCGGATTCGGCACGACGCTGCTCGCGCTGGCGCTCGCGTTTCCGGCTGCGTATGCGCTCGTGCGGCTGCGTTTTCCGGCACGGCTCGACCTGCTGTTCCTGGTGCTGGTACTCGCGTTGAAGCTGATGCCGCCGATCACGATCGCGGTGCCGCTGTTCGCGCTCGCGAAGCGGCTGCACCTGCTCGATTCGACGCTCGGCCTGATGCTCGCGTATCAAATCTACGCGCTGCCGATGGCGATCTGGATGCTGCTCGCGTTCGTGCGCGACGTACCGGTCGAATACGAGGAAGCGGCCTGCATCGACGGCGCGGGGCTCGCGCGGCGGCTTGTGCAGATCGTGCTGCCGCTGTGCGCGCCGGGGCTGATCGCGACCGCGATCTTCGTGTTCATCGCCGCGTGGAACGAGTTCCTGATCGCGCTGCTGTTCGTGTCGACGCCGAGCCGCTTCACGCTGCCGCTCGCGATCGCCGGCTATGTGACGGAGAACGGCATCGACTGGGGCGACCTGATGAGCGCGGGCTTGATGGCGTCGCTGCCCACGCTGGCCGTGGCCGGCTATGTGCAGCGCTACCTGTTGCGCGGGTTCGCGGGCGGGTTGAAGTGACGCGCGGCAACGCCGCGCCCGATTTCACCGTGTCACGCGCAGCTATGCCGCCCCACCTGCGTGATCGGCACGACACGCGTGCGCGACGGGCCGTCGAACGTCCGCATCCGGTCGGCGAGCAGGTCGACCGCCGCGTGCGCGAGGCCGCGCGTGTCCTGCCGGAGCGTCGTCAGCCGATAGGCGTCGTATTCGGCGGCCGGGATGTCGTCGAAGCCGACCACGCGCAGGTCGTCCGGCACGCGCAACCCGAATTCGCTGCGCGCGGCGTCGATCACGCCGAGTGCGAGCAGGTCGGACGAACAGAACACGCCGTCGGGCAGTTCGCCGGACGCGAACAGTTGCCGTGCGGCGTCGATCCCGCATGCGTGCGTGTCGGACGGCGTGTCGAGCACGCGCGTGAGCGTCGCGTCGAATGCGTCACCGCGCCCGATCGCATGCTCGAACGCCGCGGCGCGCGACTGCGCGCTGTAGCTCGCGCCGCGCGGCCCGACGAACGCGAGCCGGCGCGCGCCGGCCCGCACGAGCCGCTGCGCCGCATGAGCGGAGCCTGCCGCGTTGTCGCTGACGACGACATCCGCGCCCGGCAGGTTCGCGTCGCGGTTGATCATCACGACGGGGATCCGGTGTTCGAGATACTGCTGCGCCACCGACAGCGGCGGCGACGCGGACGTCATCACGAGACCCGCGATCCGGTAGCTGAGCAGTTGCTCGAGCGATTGCCGGACCTGGCGCGGGTCTTCCGCGTTGGTCACGAGCGGCGTGAGCGCGCGCTGCCCGAGCGCGGCCATCAGGTCCGTCAGCAGCCGCGCGCGAAACGGATTCTCGAAGCCGGCCGTTACGACGCCGATCATGCTGCTGCGCTGCGTGATCATGTCGCGCGCGATCAGGTTGACCTGATAGCCGAGAGCGCGCGCGGCGACCATCACGCGCTCGCGCGTTTGCGGCGCGATGCTCGCCGTCGGCGAGAACGCGCGCGACACCGCGGAGCGCGATACACCGGCCCGCGCCGCGACATCCGACGCCGTTACCCACGGTTTTCTTTCCTTGTCATTCATCGATCATGATCCGTTCGAGCCACGATACGTGCCCGCCGCCCGCCGACTGGATGTCGGCGCTCGACGATGCGCGGCTGCTGCATACGCTGACCCTACCGGGCAGCCATGACACCTGTGCGTATACGGTCGACGATCGGCTCGTTCGCACGCAGCGCGCGCCGCTCGATGCGCAGCTCGCGCACGGCGTGCGGCTGCTCGACATCCGCTGCCGGCACGTGCGCGATGCGTTCGACATTCATCACGGCGGCGTTGCGCTCGGCATGACGTTCGACGACGTGCTGGCAACCTGCTCGCGCTTTCTCGATGCGCATCCGCGCGAATGCATCGTGATGTCGGTGAAGGACGAATGGCCGGCGCATGCGTGCACGCGCGGCTTCGATGCGACGTTCGACGCGCATCGCGCGCGCCACCCGCGGCTGCGCTGGCATGCCGGCGGCACGCTGCCCGCGCTCGGCGACGTGCGCGGCGCGGTCGTGCTGCTGCGGCGCTTTCGCAGCGGCCGGCCGCTCGGCATCGACCTGACCGCGTGGCCCGACAACGCGACGTTCACGATCGATCATCCCGACGGTGCGTTCGTGATCCAGGACGAATACCGCGTGCCGGTGGCTGCGTCGATCGGCTGGAAGTGGCGCGCGATCGACGCGCTGCTCACGCATCTGCCGACACCGGAAAGCGGCCGCTGGGCGATCAACTTCTGCAGCGGGACGGGGATGGGCGCGAATCCGTCGACGGTCGCGCATGGCGACGGCCGGGTGCAGGGCATTCATGCGCGGCTGGCCGAACGATTGCACGAGCAGCGCGGCCCGTGTGGTGCGATGCTGCTTGATTTCTGCGATGACGACGATTGGGCGCTGGTGCGCGCGCTGATCGAGTGCAACGACCATGCGCGGGCGCCGGCCGTCTGGCGCAAGGCGTTTCGCTGTTAGCGGAGCTTCGCGGTGAAGAACGCGAGCGCCTTTGCGTCGAGCGCTCGGTGAAAAGCGGCGCGATCGAATCCGTTTGCGTCGGTGCAAATCCGCGGCGCAATTTGTTTCAATGCGTCGGAACACGGCGCGACAAACGCGAAATGCGCGGTGTTCGGAACGACGCGGAATTCCGGCCGCTGCGGCAGCAAGCCAGCCAGCGCGGGGATCGTTTCTGGCTCCACGCCGTCGCCGCCCGATTCGGATGCCCATAGCTGGATCGGCGCATGTATATCTTTCAGCGTGTCGGTGCTCGGGAATTCGTCGAGCGGGCCGCCGAGCCGGCGTGCGTCGGCCGGATCCATGCCGCCGAACGTGTCGCGCCGACGATGGAGCGTCTGTTCTTCATCGAGTGCTTGTTGCCTCCAGGGCAAAAGAGCACTCATTCTTCAAACGGTGGAAGAAGCGCCCCCTAGTCAGGAGCACGTGGATCGCAATTGATCATGCCCTGGTTCATTTCCTGTCGACGCAAATACTTGACTCGTGCATTCTTATGAGTATTCATCCGGCCGGCTTCCCGAAGCTTGAGGGTCGCGAGACTTTTAGTCATCCAGACTTTGACCGAATGAACGATAGTTTCAGCCTATTGAAGCTTCATCACTCGTGGAGGTCAATCATGGTTTTGAAACTTTACCCGGAGCATAAGAAACTGGCGCTGAACAGGGACATTGTTCACCGGGGTGCCGGTACCAAGGGCGTCATGCAATACGGCGTTGTGGTCTTTCACTTGCAACAGGTGTTGAGTCATTTCGCCAGACAAAAAAAATACGATATGTTCTATATCGGCGTCACCAGCAATAAGGAAGCCCGGCTGAAGGATCACCAAGTCAACAAGCCCGATTACACATGGATGGTTCCGGTATACGAGGAGGATGCCATCAATGTGAGTAACGCTTTCGATCTCATGGAACAAGAGGCCATCGATTTTTTCAGGACCGGCTTCACAGACACCAACAGTGGTCAGAAATTGGCATGCGGGAACGGTCCGAGGGGGGCTTCACCGAAGATGTGTCTCTATGTATTGGTCCGCGAAAAGCCAGGATTGAACGGAAAGACCTGAGCGCCCGGTACTACCAGGTTGAGCGACGGCCGTTCTGAACGAACCAGCCCGATCGCCGCGGCTGTCGTCGTGCTGGTGGCATGGCTCGCCGACAATCGACGCTTGAGGAAGCGCCTGCGTGACCGGGGGAAGATCCGCGCTCACGGAGGTCGTGTCCCCGTACATCAGGCATGGCCGGATTCCACGGCAACGCCGCGATACCCTATCACCGCGTCGCGATCGCCACCGCCGCCCCCGCCATCGCGGCCGCGCTCGTGCGGTTCGCGATCCGCTTCGCGCGCGCCGACGTCAGGAAGGCCCGCGCACGCACCGCGAGCAGCGACCAGAAGCAGTCGGCGAGGATCAGCACCGCGAACATCGTGCCGACGAGTTCGGCCCACGCGAGAACGCCCACGTGCGTCAGATCGACGATGGTCGGCAGCAGCGCAAGATAGAACAGCATGATCTTCGGGTTGCCGAGCGTGACCAGCATGCCCGCGACGAACATGCGCCACGGCGACTGGCCGCGCGGCAGGTCGTCCGCGCCCGTCCCGGTCGGTGCGGTCCACATCTTCCACGCGAGGAACAGCAGGTATGCCACGCCGAGCAGTTTCAGCACGATCAGGCCCGTCTCGAACGTGCGTGCGAACGCGGACAGCCCGGCGACCGCGAGCGTGAGCCACAGTGCTTCGCCGAGCCACATCGCCGCGAGGAACGGCAGCACGTCTCGCACGCCGTTCGTCAGCACGCGCGCGACGAGCGCGGCGACGCTCGGGCCGGGCGTGCCGGCGGTGACGAGCAGGGCGAAGGCGAAGACGGCAAGCGCGGACAACGTCATGACGGACCTCGTGGATGGGCATTCGAAACGTATGAAGTTTCGATTATAGTGACGGCCGTTCCAGACTGCCTGAATTGCCGTCATGACTCCATCGATCCTGATCCGTCCCGCCACGCGGGAAGACGCGGCCGCGATGGCTGCCGTGGAAGTCGCCGCCGCGCAGCGGTTTCGCGAGATCGGCATGACCGACATCGCCGATGGCGAGCCGACCGATACGACCGACGTGCTCGCACGCATCGACGGCGGCCGCGCGATTGTCGCGGTCGATGCGCAGGGCACGTGCGTCGGGTTTGCGTTCTACCGGCTGCTCGATGCGCAGCGGCTGTATCTGGAGGAACTGGATGTCGCGCCGTCGCATGCCGGACAGCGGATCGGCGCGCGCCTGATCGAACAGGTGACGGCGCGCGCGGTGCAGCAGGGTATCGCGCAGGTCGTGCTGTCGACGTTCCGCGACGCGCCGTGGAATGCGCCGTACTACACGCGCCTCGGTTTCCTGATCATCGACGACGCGTCGCTCGACGATACGTTGCGCGCGGTCCGCGCGCATCACGTCGCGCGCGGGCTCGACGAGACCCAGCGCGTGTTCATGCGCGCGGACGTGCGCGCCTGAACACGTGCTGCCCGGCCGTCAGGCCGCGTCGCTCAGCGCCGGGTAGTCGGTGTAGCCCGTTTCGCCTTCCGCGTAGAACGTCTCCGGCACCGGCTTGTTCAGCGGTGCGCCGAGTTCGAGGCGGCGCGGCAGGTCGGGGTTCGCGATGAACAGCTTGCCCCATGCGATTGCGTCGGCGCTGCCGCTCGCGAGTGCGGCCTGCGCGGTGTCGGGCGTGAACTGCTCGTTCGCGATCAGCGGGCCGCCGAACGCTTCCTTCAGGCGCGGGCTCAAGTGGTCGCCCGAATACGATTCGCGCGTGAAGATGAACGCGATCTTGCGGCGGCCGAGTTCGCGCGCGACATAGCCGAACGTTGCCGCCGGATCGGAATCGCCCATCGTGTGCGCGTCGCCGCGCGGCGCGAGGTGCACGCCGACACGGCCGGCGCCCCACACGTCGACCGCCGCGTCGACCACTTCGAGCAGCAGGCGCGCGCGGTTCTCGATCGGGCCGCCGTAGGCATCGGTGCGGCGATTGGTGCTGTCCTGCAGGAACTGGTCGAGCAGGTAGCCGTTCGCGCCGTGGATCTCGACGCCGTCGAAACCGGCCGCCTTCGCGTTTTCGGCACCCTTTCGGTACGCGGCGACGATGCCCGGAATTTCGTCGAGTTCGAGCGCGCGCGGCGTCACGTACGGACGCTGCGGACGCACGAGGCTCACGTGGCCACCCGCGGCGATCGCGCTCGGCGCGACCGGCAGGTCGCCGTTCAGGAACACCGGATCGGAGATCCGGCCGACGTGCCAGAGTTGCAGCACGATGCGCCCGCCGGCCGCGTGTACGGCCTGCGTCACCTGCTTCCAGCCTTCGACCTGCTCATCGGACCAGATACCGGGCGTGTCCGCGTAGCCGACGCCCTGCGGCGTGACCGAGGTCGCCTCGGTAATGATCAGGCCGGCCGACGCGCGTTCGGCGTAATAGCGGGCCATCAGTGCGTTCGGCACGCGCGTCGCGCCCGCACGGGAGCGGGTGAGCGGCGCCATCACGATGCGGTTCGGCAGGGTCAGGTCGCCGAGGGTAACGGGATCGAACAGCGTGGGCATGACAGATAACCTCTTCTCGAAAGGCGGGCGCGCCATCGCGTCATGCGCAACGCGGGCCCGCGTGGCCGATACGGCCGGTTGGCTAGAGATCGCGGCGCAAAGCGTCGTGAAATGCGTCGATGACGGCCTCGTTGCGCCGGAAGAACGCCCACTGGCCGATCCGCGTCGACGTCACGAGCCCCGCGCGCTGCAGCGTCGCGAGGTGCGCGGAGACGGTCGACTGCGACAGCCCGCAGCGCGCGTCGATCTGTCCCGCGCAGACGCCGTGATCGTACGGCAGCGTCTGCGCCGGAAAATGCTCGCCCGGCGTTTTCAGCCAGTTGAGAATTTCACGGCGCACAGGGTTGGACAGCGCTTTAAGGATCGCGTCGATGTCGATTTCGGTCGGCATGGATGGAGCAGGTGTTTTCGGTCGGGCAGACGGGTATCGTCGATGGGCGAATCATATATCGTAATTTGACGATATGTTTGAAAGCACTGTTGGCTATGGGGTTGATAGCTGTCGACTAAGGCGATTCGCTATCGTCGTGCGAGGTTGACCGGCACTGCACGCATGGCTGCCGCAGGCGCTCCTTCTACAGTTGGCGGACGCAACCAATTCCGGCTTTGCGTTGTCTCGCGCGGACCGCGGGTAATGCAATCAGATGTCGCGTGTACGGGGAATGACGACTGCCTGGCCGTGCAATCTGCCGTCCGTATCGAGAAGTTGCCACAGTGTTGCTTCCTCGATCATGAAGCGCTGGCCGGATTTCGTGATGCGAACCCCTTTGTAACCGGTCTCGTAACCAAGCCGCTGTACGCGAGCGAGGAATTGCTGCCGTTCCTCGCGATTCGGAGCTTCGGCAGAGAGCCGGGACGGAAGCCGGGTGATTTCATCCCAGCCATATCCGAATCGGCGCTGCGCGGCCTTGTTGGCATAGATAAAAAGCGGATCGGGGTCGGTATTGTGTGCAAGCACTGCGAACGGCGCGCTCTCGTAGAGCCACTCGGTTGCGTCATTCTCGGGAATGGTGGCCGGCACGAGCGGGCGACCGAGCAGTCGGGCATGGCTGTCGGCAAGCAACTGATAGAAGGCTGGATTGCGAAAGAGCGGAGTCATCTGACACATCACGGGAATATTGGACGCCGTTACGATACAGCAGCTTCATGCGACGCTGCGCATCGTGCCGGATCACGCGGATACGCCATTCCGAACATGGCAGCCGGGGGCGAAGCGCTGAACATGAGTGCGAGACTCAGCGCACCGATGCAAAACAGGTATTCGACTGAACCGCTTTCCCCAACGGATCGGCAGCGCGCGACGGATTCTGCGTCCATCGCCGTTAAAGTCATACCCGCAACCAGGTCTGTCGCCATGTCACTCATTTCCGTCGCCTTTGCAAGAATCCGGCTCTCTCGCGTGCTGCCGGCCGCCCGAACCCTGTCGTGCGCGATTCCGCTCGCGGCCGCCGGTGCCGCAATCGGCGTGCTGGGCGGCGCGTGTCCGGCCGATGCCGCCACGCAGCGCGAACGTCTCGAGGCCCCGGTCAAGGCCGTGGCCGACCAGCGCGTGGCGGTCGATACGCCACAAGGCAGCGCGGTGCTGCCCGTCTATGCCGATCATCCGCTCGACACGGCCGCGCCCGACGTCACGCGCGTCTTCATCGTGATTCACGGCACGCTGCGCAATGCCGACGCGTACTATGCGTCGGGGCTCAAGGTCGTCGAGAAGGCCGGCACGGCCGGGCAGGGCACGATGGTCGTCGCTCCGCAGTTCCTGACACGCGCCGACACGCGCGCGTTTTCGCTGCCCGCGCAGACGCTGGCCTGGACCCAGGAAGGATGGAAGGGCGGCGAGCCGGCGCGCCAGCCGGGCCCGGTCAGTTCGTTCGCCGCGCTCGATGCGTTGCTCGCGCATTTCGCCGATCGCAGCCTGTACCCCGCGCTGTCGACCGTGGTCGTGATCGGTCATTCGGCCGGCGCGCAATTGCTGCAGCGCTACGCGGTGGCCGGGCACGAAGGCGATGCGCTGGTGCAGGCCGGCATCGCCGTGCGCTATGTGGTCGCGAACCCGTCGAGCTACCTGTATTTCGACGACGAACGGCCGGACGCGCAGGCAATCGCGGGCGGCGCCTGCCCGCGCGCGACGCAATGGAAATACGGGCTGAAGTCGGCGCCGCCTTACGTCGCGTCGCAGAACGTGCGCGAACTCGAAACGCGCTACGTCGCGCGCCACGTCGTGTACCTGCTCGGGCAGGCCGACACGAACCCGTATACGCATTTCATCGACCGCTCGTGCGCGGCGATGGCGCAAGGGCCGTACCGGCTCGCTCGCGGGCTCGCGTATTTCGATTACCTGAAGAAGCGGCACCCGGACGATCTCGCGCAGCAGGTCGTCGAAGTGCCGGGCGTCGGGCACGACAATCTCGGCATGTTCACGTCCGCTTGCGGGCTGGCCGTGCTGTTCGGCCAGGCGTTGCCGCAATCGTGTCCGGTCGTCGCCGGAACGGCGCCGGTCGTGCGCGCGGCGGGGCAGTGAGCGCGCGTGCGATAGGCGCGGCGACAATGGATCGATCAGGAAAATGCAGGAATCGACAAGATAAATTCATTTCCCAAGCTGGGGCTCACGGTTCAGGATGACGGCGTTGCCAGGAGCGCTCCATGGACATCACGATCCTCGACGATTACTTCGACACGCTCCGCACGCTGCGGAGCTTTCGCAAGTTGGACTGTCACGCGGTCACGATCTGGAACGGTCACGAGCCGGGCGTCGACGCGCTGGCTGAACGCCTGCGCGAAACGGCGACGATCGAGCCGTTGATCCTCGACCTGCTCGAATGGATCGGGCCACGTGCGCGGCCTTATGACGAGGTGATCGACGCATGGCGCACGTCGTGCCCGCACCTGCCGGTGTGGGAGGAAGCCTGCGCGCGCGGCTACGTGGTCCGGCACCATGTACCCGGTGGCATCGCGGAGGTCAACGTGAGCGATGCCGGCCGCGCCCACCTCCGGGCCGCGCGCACCTGATCGCGCCGGGGCGATCGACATGCGGTTGCGACGCCGCACGTCATGCCGTTTTTTCCCCAACCGGCGGCGCGTCCGGATCGAATACCGTCAATCCTTCCGTCGGGTCCATCGGCAGGTCCCACGGACGGGCGGCGATGGCCCGTCTCGCAGCGTCGTAGCCGGCCTGCCGGCGCGCCGCGATGCCGGCCGGCGTGAAATCGATGTCCTTCAACTGATTGTCGCCGTCGAGTCGCGGTGCCGCGAGCTTGATCAGGTGCATCGTGGTTTCGCACCCCCACGCGGCGAGCCGGCGCACGGCCGGCGACGCGCGTTCGGCTTCCGGCACGTGCCGGACCAGTTCGCGGATCACGTGGCGCAGCCGGTGGATCTGCTGCTGGCGCGCGATGTGGCTGTCGGTGCGGCTCGCGTACTGGATGTCCTTCTGCCGTTCCGACACCTGCCAGATGCTCTCGGGCTCGGGGCCGGCCGGATTCCACATCTGCACCGAGAAGATGATCGAGCTCCGGCGCGGATTGTCGTCGAGCACGACCTCGACCGGCGTATTCGAATACACGCCGCCGTCCCAGTACGGCTCGCCGTCGATTCGTATCGCCGGGAACGCGGGCGGCAGCGCGCCCGAGCTCATGATGTGGTCGATTCCCAGGTGCGTGTCGCGCGAATCGAAATAGCGCATCGTGCCCGTGCATGCATTGACCGCGCTGACGGTCAGGCGCGGGCGGCCCGCGTTCAGCAGGCCGGGATCGATCAGCGACGCGAGCGTGTCGCGCAGCGGCGCGATCCGGTAGTACGACGCGCGATCGACGCCGAGGCGGACCATCGGGCCGAGCCACGATGCCGGATTGGGCTGGAAGAATCCCGCGATGCCGCCGCCGATGATCGTCAGCTCGGCCAGCATCTTGTCCCAGCCGGGCAGCAGCGCGGGCACGTCGAAGCGGGTCCGTTCGGTCACGCGCTGCCAGAACGTCAGCATCTTCTCGTAGCGCCGCTCCGGCGGATTCCCGGCGATCAGCGCGGCGTTGATCGCGCCGATCGACGTGCCGACCACCCAGTCGGGCCGGATGCCGGCTTCGTCCATCGCCTGGAAGACGCCGAGCTGGTACGCACCCAGTGCGCCGCCGCCCTGAAGCACGAGCACGACTTGCCCGGGGAGATCCATTCGTGCCGGCTGGCTCGCGGTCATGGCTTGCCTCGCTGCGTGTGACGGTGGGTCGGATCCGAACAGTTCGATTCAGTGTAGGCGATCGGCGGCGGGGGATCGGCATTGCCACGCGCATCGGCAGGCATGCGCCGCCGTACGGCGGGCGTCACGCGTCCGGGTACGGTGTGCCGTCCTTGTGCAGGAACCGGCCGTCGCTGCTCGGGCTCATCATGTCGATGTCGGGGCAGGTGATCACGTCGTCCGGCGAGCGCGAGCCCACCTCGAGATAGACGGCGACCGCGTTCGACCGGTTGACGAGGTGATGGCCGTTGCCGGAGCCTTTCGGAAACGCCGCGCAGTCGCCCGCGCGCAGCACGGTCTCGCCGCCGTCCTCGATCATCACGAGTTCGCCTTCGAGCACGTACACGAATTCGTCTTCGTCGGAATGCCAGTGGCGCTGGCTCGACCAGCCGCCCGGCGGCACGCGCATCAGGTTGACGCCGAAATCGCGCAACCCGCCTGCGTCGCCGAGGCGCTGGCGGATGCGCTGCGTGCACGGCGCGTCGAACGGCCGCGGATAGCCGCTGCCGCGGCGTTCGGGCACGGTGCGGAGGTCGATCCTGGGCATGGGCGGCTCCGTTTGCCACGCGGGCGAATGGGACGATGACCATTGTAGGCGGCCGCCGCCCGCAGTTCGTCCGCGCGTTTCGTGGCGGGCCGCTTCATTCGACGGTGATCGTCTCCTTCATGTACGGATGAATCCCGCAGAACACCTTGTAGACGCCCGGCTTGTCGAAGCGGAACGAGTACGTCTCGTCCTGGTCGAGCGCCTTCGAATGAAAGATGCCGGCGTCGTTGACGACGGTGTGCGGCTCCGCGTCGAGGTTCTTCCACGTGATCGTCGTGCCGGCCTTGATCGTGGTCGACATCGGCGAAAACATGAAGTTGCGGATCGTGACCAGCGGGCCGTCCGGGCCCTGCGCGAACGCGGCGAGCGGCGTGCCGGCGGCGGCCGCGCACAGGATCAGCGCCGCGATGATTTTTGGTTGCTTGAAGCGGGTCATGTCGGTCTCCTTATGTCTATCAGGCCAGCGTCGCGTCGTGCAGCGCCGACGCGGCCGGGTGGCCGGCGAACTCCACCGTCGTCACGCCGAGCATCTTCGGCAACTGGTCGCGCGGCACCGTGAGCGGCACGGGGCCCGGGCCGTTGCCGGCCGTCGGCTGCGGGAACGCGGTGGAACGCGCCGTGTGGAACGTCACGTTGCCCTCGACCTTCGACACGATCTGGTGGATGTGCCCGTTCAGCACGGTGACCGAGCCGAAGCGGCGCAGCAGCGCCATCGTCTGCGGCGCATCGCCGGTGCCCCAGCCCCACGGCTCGTAGATGGTCCACATCGGCATGTGCGAGAACACGACGATCGGTGTGCTCGACGAGCGGCCCTTCAGATCCTGCGCGAGCCACGCGAGCTGGTCGTCGCCGAAGCTGCCGAGCCCGTTCGGCTTGAAATGCATCACGTTGACGAGGCCGATGAAGTGCACGCCCGCATGATCGAAGCTGTAATAGCCGCGGTTGTCCGACGCCTTGCCGAACCGGCCGAAATATTCGGCGCCCGAACCGTCGGTGACGTCGTGCTCGCCGGGCACCGTATGCAGTTCCGACACGCGCAGCGCGGACAGCAGTTGCGACGCGTGGTCGAATTCCTCCGGCTTGGACAGGTGCGTGATGTCGCCGGTATGGATGGTCAGCGCGGGCATCGCCGGCATCCCGTTGACGAGTTCGATCGTCTGCCGCAGCGTGGCCGACACGTCGGGGTTGGCATCCTTGTTGAAGCCGATGTGCGTGTCGCTGATCTGCACGAACAGCGGCCGGCCCGCGTCGGCCGGGCGTGAGTCGCCGGTTTGCGCGAGCGCGAGGTCGAACGGCGTCAGGATGCCGCCCGACAGCGTAAACAGCGTGCCGAGGCCGCCGAAGGCCATGCATTGCAGGGCCTTGCGGCGCGACGGGCGGGTGGGATTCGATGAAGACATGGGAGCCTCGCAATCGTATGACGAAACGGGACGGCCGGATCGTCCTGGAATAAACCGGCGCCTTCGTGTGCCATACCGGCGCAGCGACGGTTTTATTCCCGCGATGCGTGAATTCGGCCACCGGTGCCGGCGCACGCGCAAGGCGGCCGTCGGGATGCCGAACGATGACTTGTTAATGTCCTGTAATCGATACGTCACATTTGCGTCATGGCCGCCCGATAGCCTGCGACACCGAGTCACCTCTCCGGAGCCCCCTTCATGCCGAATCTCGCGGCAACGGAAACCAGCGGCGCGGCCAGCCAGCGCACCCGTACCCTCAGCTTCGCGCTGTTTTTTCTGATCATTGCCTGCGGCATCGTCTATAGCCTGCGCTGGGACACGGTGCGCAACCTCATGCTCGCGCGGGTGCTGACGTTGCCCGCGTCGATCGCGCTGTCGGCAGTCCTGTACCGGGCGCTGCGCGGGCTGTTCTGACCGGCGTTGGCCGACGCAACGCCTGGTCGCGCGGCACGCGGCCGGTCCCATCGAATTTCAATCCGACACAAGACGCTACCGATGGATATCAGTTTCGATCCGAACCGCACCGCGCACGCCTCGGCGTGGCGCGTGCTCCCCAACCGCTGGGATGCCGTCGCGTTTCCGCTGATCATCTGCCTGCTGGCGATGGCGATCGTCGGCTTCCATCAGACGATGGCGCCGATCGGCGTGCTGCAGACGCAGAAGATCTCGCTCGATCCGTCGAACCTGCCCGAATACGCGTTGCGCACCACGCTGCGGATGCTGGCCGCGATGGTCGCGTCGCTCGTGTTCACGCTCGTCTATGGCACGCTCGCCGCGAAAAGCCGCCGTGCGGGCATGGTGCTGATCCCGATCCTCGACATCCTGCAGTCGGTGCCGGTGCTCGGCTATATCTCGTTCACGGTCACGTTCTTCCTCGCGCTGTTCCCGGGCCGCGTGCTCGGCGCGGAGCTTGCGGCGATCTTCGCGATCTTCACGAGCCAGGCATGGAACATGACGTTCAGCTTCTACCAGTCGCTGCGCACGGTGCCGCGCGACCTGAGCGAAGTGTCGCGCGGCTTTCACCTGACGCCGTGGCAGCGCTTCTGGAAGCTCGATGTGCCGTTCTCGATGCCGGGCCTGATCTGGAACATGATGATGTCGATGTCGGGCGGCTGGTTCTTCGTCGTCGCGTCGGAGGCGATCACCGTCGGCAACCAGACGATCACGCTGCCGGGGATCGGCGCGTATCTCGCGCAGGCGATCTCGGCGAAGAATATCGGCGCGGTCGGCTGGGTGATCGTCGCGATGTCGGTCGTGATCCTGGCGTACGACCAGTTCCTGTTCCGCCCGCTCGTCGCGTGGGCCGACAAGTTCCGCATGGAGAACACCGCGTCGGGCGATGCGCCGCAATCGTGGCTGCTCGACATGATGCGCCGCACGCACCTGATTCATCAGTTGCTCGTGCCGGCCGGCTGGCTGCTGTCGCAGGCCGCGCGGATTCCGCTGCGCGTGCCGTCGCTGAAGGGAGTACGGTCGCGCAGTGCGTCGGCACGCGGCTCGTCGCGCATCGGCGACATCGTGTGGGGCGTGTTCGTGGTCGTGCTGACGGTGTACGTCGTGTGGCGCGTCGTCAGCTTCGTCGCGACCGGTGTGACGATGGGCGAAGTCGGGCACGTGCTCGTGCTCGGGCTCATCACGCTGCTGCGCGTGATGGTGCTGATCGCGATCGCGTCGGTGATCTGGGTGCCGCTCGGCGTGCTGATCGGGCTGCGCCCGGCGCTGGCCGAGAAGATCCAGCCGCTCGCGCAGTTCCTTGCCGCGTTCCCGGCGAACCTGCTGTTCCCGGTGTTCGTGATCGTGATCGTCCACTTCCACCTGAATGCGGATATCTGGCTGTCGCCGCTGATCGTGCTCGGCACGCAGTGGTACATCCTGTTCAACGTGATCGCCGGCGCGATGTCCTATCCGAACGACTACAAGGAAGCGACGAAGAATTTCCGCATCCGCGGCTGGCAGTGGTGGCGGCAGGCGGTCCTGCCCGGCATCTTCCCGTACTACGTGACCGGCGCGATCACCGCGTCGGGCGGCGCGTGGAACGCGAGCATCGTGTCCGAGTTCGTGCAGTGGGGCGATACGAAGGTCGTCGCGCACGGCCTCGGCGCGTACATCGCGCAGATGACTGCCGCCGGCGATTTCCCGAAGATCATCCTGGGCATCGCGGTGATGTCCCTGTTCGTTACCTTGTTCAACCGTCTGCTGTGGCGTCCGATGTACGCCTATGCGGAATCCCGGCTCCGTCTCGATTGAGAGTAAGCGCGATGCAAAATTCGACCGTTATCAACGCCCCTGTCAAGACATCCCAGCCGCTGCAGCCGCCGCGCCTCGGCGAGGAAATCCTGCGCGTCGAGCATGTGAACCGCGGCTTCAACAAGTCGCAGGGCGAACTGCTCGTGCTCGACGACGCGAACCTGTCGCTGCGCGAAGGCGAGATCGTCGGGCTGCTCGGCCGTTCCGGCTCGGGCAAGTCGACGCTGCTGCGAATCATCGCCGGCCTGATCGAGCCGACCGGCGGTGAAGTGACCTACCTCGGCCAGCCGCTGCGCGGCCCGGCCGAAGGCGTCGCGATGGTGTTCCAGACCTTTGCGCTGTTCCCGTGGCTCACCGTGCTGCAGAACGTGGAGGCCGGCCTCGAGGCGCTCGGCGTCGGCGCGCGCGAGCGGCGCGAGCGCGCGCTGGCCGCGATCGACCTGATCGGTCTCGACGGCTTCGAGAACGCGTATCCGCGCGAACTGTCGGGCGGCATGCGCCAGCGCGTCGGCTTCGCGCGCGCGCTCGTCGTCGACCCGACGATCCTGCTGATGGACGAGCCGTTCTCCGCGCTCGACGTGCTGACGGCCGAGACGCTGCGTACCGACCTGCTCGACCTGTGGACGCAGGGGCGGATGCCGATCAAGTCGGTGCTGATCGTCACGCACAACATCGAGGAAGCGGTGTTCATGTGCGACCGGATCCTCGTACTGTCGTCGAACCCGGGCCGCGTGATCGCCGAGATCAAGGTGCCGTTCAAGCACCCGCGCAACCGGCTCGACACCGAGTTCCGCAAGCTCGTCGACGATATCTACGCGAAGATGACGGCCCGCCAGACCGGCGAGGCGACGAAGAAGGGGCTCGAGCTCGGCAGCTGGCTGCCGCAGGTGTCGACCAACCTGATGGCCGGCCTGATCGAAACGCTCGCGATGGCGCCGTACCATGGCCGTGCCGACATGCCGGAAATCGCGCGCACGCTGCATCTGGAAGTCGACGAACTGTTCCCGATCGCCGAAGTGCTGCAGTACCTCGGTTTCGCGGACGTGCGGGAAGGCGACGTATTTCTGACGCCGCCCGCGCGCGTGTTCGCGGAATTCGGCACGCAGGAGCGCAAGCTGATGTTCGCGGATCACCTGCTGAAGCACGTGCCGCTCGCCGCACGGATCAAGAAGGTGCTGAACGAGCGCCCGGGCCATCGTGCGCCGCGCGTGCGCTTCGAGCAGGAGCTGGAAGATTTCCTGTCGGACGAAGCGGCCGAGGAAACGCTCGACGCGGTGATCGACTGGGGGCGTTACGGCGAAGTCTTTTCGTATAACGACAAGACCGAGGTGTTCAGTCTCGAGGATGTCGAGAGCTGACGCCCGCACCCGAATGGCGAGCGATCGTCATTCGGGCAAATCGCGCTGGTTGGCGTCCAGATCGATCCCCCCGGTATTGAGATGCTCGATCTTTTCCATCCGCTGCCGCGCCAGCTCCGGCAGCCGGTTCGTCACGCCGATCACGAGCGCTTCCGCGAGCGCCAGCGCCGGCACATTGGTCTGCAGCATCGCGAACGGGCGTCCGTGGATCCGCAGCACGATCTCCGCGAACTTGCCGATCGGCGACATCCATTCGTCGGTGATCAGCAGGATCCGCGTGCCGAGCCGGTGCGCGGCTTGCGCGAAGCGGATGCTGTCCTTCTGGTAGCGGCGAAAGTCGAAGATGACGAGCACGTCGTTGCGCCCCATGTCGGTCAGTGCGACCGACGCGAGATTCACGTTCGGTTCGACGTACTGCACGTGCGGGCGCGCATAGGCCAGCGTGAACGAAAACAGCGACGCGAGCGGCGCCGTGTAGCGCCCGCCGCCGCAGAAGATGCGGACGTCCGGATCGGCCAGCAACGCCACGGCTGCGTCGAACGCGGCCGCGTCGAGCCCTTCGATCGTGGCCGCGAGCGATTCTGACAGCCGCTGGAAAATCGCCGAATGGCTGTCGCGCAGGCCCGTTTCCGAATGGAACGCGTCCATTCGCGCGAGCGGCGAATTCATCGCCGTGTCGATCTCGTCGTACAGCGCCTGCTGGAACGACGAGTAATTCGGAAAGCCGATCCGGCCGACAAAGCGGAACACGGTCGGATCGCTGACTTCAGCCTGCTTCGCGAAGCTCGCGATCGGCCCGAGGCCGAGGCTCGGATAGCGATCCAGCAACGCGTGCGCAACCTTCTGTTCCGACGGCGTGAAGCTATCCATCTGGGATAACAGCAACGCCCTGATGCTCGTCCCCATCGGGCACTCCAGCTCTCTTATCTGAATGACAAACGGCAGACGTGCGTCTGCCGGGACTCCACGCATATTAGCCGATCGACGTGCGGCGGGACGCGCGCGGGCCGAAATTAGAGGGACGTATCACTCGGCCAGATGGCCCGTTCATCAATGTAATGAAATGAACATTTCCCCGGAAGCGTTTTCGCGCGCATTCGCTGCAAAATTCAGTACTAACCCTAGGTTTTGGCGAAAAAAAGCGAGTGCTATGATCGCGGCCTCGCCGGAATGTACCGTTTATTACATGCCGGATCGGCAGCGTTGGCACGCGATGACGCGGCGGCGCATCCCGGCATGGTCCGGTTATTTGTCTGGAGGATTCCGCATGAGGCGGCTCGTCGTACTCACCCTGTTGTCGGCTTTGAGCGTGTGCGCGTTCGCCGCTTCGGACCCCGCGGTTGAAGCGAAGAACGGCATGGTCGTGTCGTCGCAGCACTTCGCGTCGCAGATCGGCGTCGACATCCTGAAGCAAGGCGGCAACGCGGTGGACGCGGCGGTGGCGGTCGGTTATGCGCAGGCGGTGACCAATCCGTGCTGCGGCAACATCGGCGGCGGCGGCTTCATGACCGTGCACCTGGCCGACGGCCGCGACCGCTTCATCAATTTCCGCGAGACCGCGCCGGCCGCGGCCACGGCGAACATGTATCTCGACGCGTCGGGCAACGTGCGCCCGGGCGAAAGCCTGTACGGCTATCGCGCCGTCGGCGTGCCGGGCACGGTCGCCGGCCTCGATCTCGCGCAGCGCAAATACGGCAAGCTGACGCGCAAGCAGGTGATGGCACCCGCGATCCGACTCGCGCGCGACGGCTTCATCCTGACGCGCGGCGATACGGACATCCTCGACACGACGATCGACCGCTTCAAGAAGGACCCGGACGCGGCGCGCATCTTCCTGCGGCCCGACGGCACGCCGCTGCAGCCGGGCGACCGCCTGGTGCAGAAGGATCTGGCCCGCACGCTGGAGCGGATCGCGGCGCAGGGGCCCGACGCGTTCTATCACGGCGAGATTCCGAAGATCGTCGAGGCGGCGTCGAAGCAGTCGGGCGGCCTGATCACGGCGGCCGATTTCGCGTCGTACCGGGCCGACGACATGGCCCCGCTGAAGTGCACGTACCGCGGCTACGAGTTCGTGTCGGCGCCGCCGCCGAGTTCGGGCGGCGTGACGATGTGCGAGACGCTGAACATCCTCGAAGGGTATGACCTGCGCAAGCTGGGCTATCACTCCGCGGCGTCGGTCCACTATATGACCGAAGCGATGCGGCACGCGTACGAGGATCGCAACACGCTGCTCGGCGATCCGAACTTCATCGACAATCCGGTCGCGAAGCTGACGAGCAAGGAATACGCGGCGCAAATCCGCAAGAGCATCCATGCCGATACGGCGACGCCGTCGGTCGACGTGCAGCCCGGCGTCGGCGTGCACGAGAAGCCGGAGACGACGCATTACTCGATCGTCGACCACGACGGCAATGCGGTATCGACGACCTATACGGTCAACGGCCGCTTCGGCGCCGTGGTCATCGCGCCGGGCACGGGCTTCTTCCTGAACGACGAGATGGACGACTTCACCACGAAGGTCGGCGCGCAGAACCTGTTCGGCCTCGTGCAGGGCACGCGCAATTCGATCGCGCCGGGCAAGCGCCCGCTGTCGTCGATGGCGCCGACCATCGTGACGAAGGACGGCAAGGTGTTCATGGTGGTCGGCTCGCCGGGCGGGTCGCGCATCATCACGATCACGCTGCAGACCGTGCTGAACGTGATCGACTACGGGATGACGCCGCAGGACGCGGTCGCCGCGCCGCGCATCCATCACCAGTGGCTGCCCGACGAGGTCTATTACGAAACCTACGGCCTGTCGCCCGATACGCTCGCGATCCTGCGCAACATGGGCTACAAGATGGTCGAGCAGACGCCGTGGGGCGCGGCCGAGCTGATCATGGTCGGCCTGCCGGGCACCGAAGCGGCGAGCCGCCAGAGTTCCGGGAACGATTCGTCCGTGTCCGGCAACGTGCGTGTCGGCTTCATCTACGGCTACAACGATCCGCGCCGTCCGGCCGGATCGGCGATCGGCTACTGACCTGATCGCATCATGCTGAACCGCCGCCGCCCGCATTCGCGTTTCCGCGAAGGCCGCGACGGCGGCAGCGCGTCCGTTCGCGGACATCCGCAAGCACGATCGGCGCCTGTGCGTGGCATTGCGCGTACGACCGGCTTGCCACACACGTGCCCTGACACGCACCTTTCATCCGTCAACCCCTTCACCGTGCGACGAATCCCGTTATGAACAAACGAATGTCTGCGGCAGGCTGGATCCTGCTCGCGATGGCGGCCGGCATCTTCATCGGCTACCTGATCTTCACGCAGCTTCCCGACAAGCAGTCGGCCGTGGAAATCGCCGGCTACATCTCGCTCGTGTCCGATGTGTTCCTGCGGCTGATCAAGATGGTGATCGGCCCGCTGGTGTTCTCGACGCTCGTCGTCGGCATTGCGCACATGGGCGATGCGTCGTCCGTCGGGCGCGTGTTCGTGAAGGCGCTCGGCTGGTTCGTCACCGCGTCGCTGATCTCGCTGCTGCTCGGGCTGCTGATGGCGAACCTGCTGCGGCCCGGCGAGAACCTCGGCCTGCCGCTGCCGGACATCGGCGCGTCCGCGCATCTCGCGACGTCCAAGTTCACGCTGAAGGATTTCGTCGGCCACATGGTGCCGAAGTCGTTCGCTGAGGCGATGGCGAACAACGAGATCCTGCAGATCGTCGTGTTCTCGCTGTTCTTCGGCGTTGCGCTGGCGGCGCTCGGCGAGCGCGGCAAGATCCTCGTCGCCGCGATCGACCAGTTGTCGCACGTGATGCTCAAGATCACCGGCTACGTGATGAAGCTCGCGCCGCTCGCGGTGATGGCGGCGATGGCGTCGACCGTCGCGATCAACGGGCTGTCGATCCTGCTGAAGTTCGCGGTGTTCATGGGCGACTTCTACGTGAGCCTCGTGCTGCTGTGGGCCACGCTCGTCGCCGCCGGGCTGCTGTTCCTCGGCCGCCGCGTGTTCAAGCTGCTCCTGCTGATCAAGGAAGCGTTCATGCTGTCGTTCGCGACCGCGAGCTCCGAGGCCGCGTATCCGAAGATCCTCGACGCGCTCGACCGTTTCGGCGTGCGGCGCAAGATCGCGAGCTTCGTGATGCCGATGGGCTATTCGTTCAACCTCGACGGCTCGATGATGTACTGCACGTTCGCGTCGCTGTTCATCGCGCAGGCCTACAACATCCATCTGTCGCTCGGCACGCAGGTCACGATGCTGCTGATCCTGATGCTGACGTCGAAGGGGATGGCCGGCGTGCCGCGCGCATCGCTCGTCGTGATCGCGGCGACGCTGCACCAGTTCAACATCCCGGAAGCCGGGCTGCTGCTGATTCTCGGCGTCGACACGTTCCTCGACATGGGCCGCTCGGCCACGAATGCGGTGGGCAACTCGATCGCCAGCGCGGTGGTCGCGAAGTGGGAAGGCGAGCTGATGTCGGAAGCAGAGGCGGAGGTGCATGCCGCGCATCTCGATGCCGAACTGGAACGGCAGAACAACGATCCGGCCTACGGCGCCGGTCAGGCTGCGTCGAGCTGACCTCGAGCGGTGCAGGCTTCGTCGATGCACGCCGCCAGCACCATCGCGGCGGCGTTGCCCGGCGTCGAGCCGAGCAATTTCGGCGCATAGACGCTGTCGCCGATCTCGATCGACCGCCCCGACAGCGCGCAGGTGCCGCGCTTGCGCGTCGTGAACAGCCGCCATTTCTGGTAGCCGTAGTGCCCGGTGCATGCGTCGCACCACGAAATCATCGCGGTGTCGGCCGTGGGCCGCTCGAGCACGCTGATGGTCGGCCGGCTCGTCGCGTCCCACGACGGCAGCCGGTCGCGCGTGACGCTGCGCCGCCGCGGCATGCCCCACGATAAGGACGGCATGTCGAAGCTGCCGCCGATCGCGGCGACGGTCATGAGCCAGGGCGCTGCACTGTCGTTCATGTCTGTTGTCCTCGAAACGTTACGCGACACCGCGATGCGCGGCATCACGACAGGCGGATGCGCGGCTGCACGCAGCCGTTGATCCGTTCGGCGATCCACAGCAGGGTCGCCTTGGAGAAACCGTGCAGCGCCTGCTGGTGCCGCCGGTAGAGCATCAGGTGGCTGAACTGCGCGAAACGCCCCTGGATGAAGCCGCCGCGGAAGAACCCGAACTGCCCGAGCGTGCCGAACGCGTCGTAGTCGCTGATCGACACCAGCGCGCCGAAATCGTGGAACGCGAACGGCGGCATCGGCTTGCCGTCGAGCCACGCGGGCAGGTGCTTCGCGAGATGCTCGGCCTGCTGCGTCGCGACCTGCGCGGTCGGCGGCAGCGGCCGTTCGTGGCCGTCGGGCAGCAGGCTCGCGCAATCGCCGATCGCGAACACGTGCTCGTCGCCCGTGGCCTGCAGCGTGGGCCCGACGACGATCTGGTTCGCGCGGTTCGTGTCGAGCCCACCGAGCGCCTGCATGAAATCGGGCGCCTTCACGCCGGCCGCCCAGACCATCAGGTCTGCTTCGGCGTACGAACCGTCGCCGTAGTGGAAACCGTTCGCGTCGGCCGACGTGACGCGCGTCGACGTCAGCACGTGAAAGCCGATCTGTTCGAGCCGCCGCTGCGCCGACGCGGAAATCCGCGGCGGAAACGCGGCGAGGATGCGCGGGCCACTTTCGAGCAGCGTCAGCTGCAGCCGTTCGCGCACCGTCGCGTCGCCATACGCCTGCGCCACTTCCAGCAACCGGCTCAGCTCCGCCGCGAGTTCCACGCCCGTCGCACCCGCGCCGACGATCGCAACGCGAAACGGCTCGTCGCGCGCGATGCTGCGGAACACGCGCATCCGCAACGCTTCGTTGAAGGTTTCGGCCTGCTGCTGGCTGTCGATGAAGTAGCAGTGCTCGCGCACGCCGGGCACGCCGAAATCGTTGGCCAGGCTGCCGAGCGCGAGGATCAGCACGTCGTATTCGAGTTCGCGGGCCTCGATCACCACGTCGCCGTCCTGCGAGCGGATCTCGCCGAGCTGCACGCGGCGGCGCGCACGATCGAGCCCCTTCAGTTCGCCGGGCTGGTACGTGTAGCCGTGGTCGCGTGCATGGGCGAGGAAGATCACCTGTTGCTGCTGGACGTCGCGCGTGCCGGCCGCGATCGTGTGCAGCATCGGCTTCCAGATATGCGTCGGACTGCGATCGACGACGGTGACCTGCGCGCGCCCGGACCGGCCGAGGCGCTCGCCCAGGCGGGTCGCGAGCTGCAGTCCGGCGATCCCGCCGCCGACGATGACGATGCGTGTAGGGGTTGTCATGAATAAATCATCACATGATGAATAAGGTATGATCCTAGCGCTTCCCGGCTTCGCGTGTCAACGGAGCGGGGCAGGCAACCCGGTTCCGGTGACGTGAAACCGGGGCCCGAACACGGGCATTCGAACCATTCAAGGGAGCAGGAAAACGTGGCTGAAGTCACTGAGCGCGCGCCGTCGAAGCGGCGTACGCGCGGGCGGCCGCTGGCGGGCGCGTCCGTCGGTCCGGACGTGATACTGCGGGCCGCGCGCCGCACGTTCGCGAAGCGCGGCTACGACGCGACGAGCGTGCGCGAGGTCGCGCGCGAGCTGGGCGTCGACGCGGCGCTGATCGCCCATCATTTCGGGACGAAGGAAACGTTGTGGCTGGCCGTCGTCGAGCAGATCGTCGACCTGGCGACGCCGATGTTCGACGCGCTGCGTGCGTTGCGCACGTCGTCACTGCCGCATCGCGATCGCGTGCGGCGCGCGCTCGAGCTGTGCGTCGATCACGAATTCGAAGAGCCGGACATCGGCATGTTCTTCTCGACGGCGGCAACGGAGGAGGGTGGGCGGCTCGACCGACTGCAGGAGCGGATCGTGCGACCGTATCACGACGTGATGTTCCCGCTGCTGTCGGACGCCGTGCAGGCCGGCGCGATCCGCGCGGTCGATCCGAACGTGCTGTTCTTCATGATCGCGAGCGCGATCGGCACGACGGTGTCGTACAGCCACATGATGCTGGCGTTCACGTCGCTGCCGACGCAGCGGGACGCGTTCAAGCAGGCCGTGCTCACCGCCGCGCTCAACATCATCGGCGACTGAGCGCCGCGCGCATGATGCGCGCGGTCATGTCGCGGCAACCAGACCCGGTTCGCTCACAGCGTTCCGCGCGCCATTACGCGCCGTTCCCGGCCCACGCATCATTCGACGTCCGTAGGCGGCTTGTCGCCGAGCCAGCGCCTTGCGCCGGGCCCGTTGCGGCCCGCGCGGTCTTCCGGGTTGGTCAGCTTGCAGCGCTTCAGCGACAGGCAGCCGCAGCCGATGCACTCGTCGAGGTTGATGTAGAGCCGCTGCAGCTCCTCGATCCGGCTCGCGACGCGCTGCTTCCAGCCGCGCGACAGCCGCTGCCAGTCCTTGTTGCTCGGCGCGGTGTCCTCGGGGAGGCTGACGAGCTGCTCGGCAATCTCGTCGAGCGAATAACCGATCTTCTGCGCGAACACGATGAACGCGATCAGCCGCAGCACCGCGCGCGAATAGTGACGATGGCTCGAGCCGTTCCGGTGCGACTTGATGAGCCCACGCGTCTCGTAGAACCGCAGCGTCGACGCCGGTACGCCGCTGCGCGCGGCCACTTCGCGGATCGACATCAGCGGCCATTTCGGTTCTTCCGGGGTACCCATGGCGTTCTCCGGGAAAAGCTTGACTTGAAGTTAACTTCAACTTTTATGCTACGCGGCAGTTTAACCCGTCGCGAGGCATCATGTTCTCCTTATCCCTACGCAGGACGTCGCCTTTCGGCGCCACTTGCGCATTGCTGCTGGCGTTGTCGGGCTGTCACGACGGCAAAGGTGCAGCGTCAGCCTATTCGCTTCCCGAAGTCGGCGTCGCAACCGTCGCGCCGCGTACGGTCCGCCTCGCTGACGAATTCAACGGTCGCGTCGAAGCGGTCGACGCAGTCGAACTGCGGCCGCGCGTGAGCGGCTATCTGCAGCGCGTTGCCTACAAGGAGGGCGACCTCGTCGCGCAGGGCGCGTTGCTGTTCGAGATCGACCCGCGACCGTACCGGATCGCGCTCGACCGCGCGAACGCGCAGCAGCAGCGGGCTCGCGCGGCCGCGAGCCTTGCGAACGTACAGCTCAAGCGCGTGCAGACGCTGATCGATGCGCATGCAACTTCCCAGGAGGAACTCGACAACGCGCGCGCCACCGCCGAGCAGGCGCGCGCGGACCTGCAGGCGGCCGACGCGGCCGTCGCCGATGCAAAGCTCAACCTCGGCTTCACCGAAGTGCGCGCGCCGATCGCGGGCCGCGTCGGCCGCGCGGTCGCGACTGCCGGCAACCTCGCGCGCGCGGACGATACGCTGCTGACGACCGTCGTATCGCAGGATCCGGTTTACGTGTATTTCGACTGCGACGAGCAGAGCTACCTGCGCTATAACGCGCGGCGGGCCGATCCGAAGCATCGCGCGATCGGCGCCGATCCGGTGCGCGTGGGTCTTGCGAACGAGACGGCTTTCCCGCACGCGGGCACCGTCGACTTCCTCGACAACCGGCTCGATCCGCAAACCGGCACGATCCGCGCGCGCGTGCGGCTGACCAACGCGAACCACACGTTCACGCCGGGGCTGTATGCGCGTGTGCAGCTCGTCAGCGGCCGCGACCAGGATGCGCTGCTCGTCGACGACAAGGCCGTGCTCACCGACCAGGACCGCAAGTACGTGTACGTGATCGGCCCCGGCGACAAGGCGCTGCGGCGCGACGTGACGATCGGCCGCGAGCTCGAGGGCGAGCGGATCGTCGAGAAGGGGCTGCAGGCGGGCGACCGCGTGGTGGTCGACGGCGTGCAGCGGATCTACTATCCGGGCGCGCAGGTGAAGCCGAAGGCGCTGCCCGTGCGTGCCGACGCCGGCGCGCCGGCCGCGCAATGAAGGGAGGCATGTAATGGATTTCTCCCGATTCTTCATCGACCGGCCGATCTTCGCGGTCGTGCTGTCGATCGTCATCTTCGCGATTGGCCTGATCTCGATCCCGATGCTGCCGGCCGGCGAATACCCGGAAGTCGTGCCGCCGAGCGTCGTCGTGCGTGCGACGTACCCGGGCGCGAACCCGAAGGAAATCGCCGAATCGGTCGCCGAACCGCTGGAAGAGGCGATCAACGGCGTCGAAGGCATCATGTACATGAAGTCGGTCGCCGGGTCGGACGGCAGCCTGCAGGTCGTCGTCACGTTCCTGCAGGGCGTCGATCCCGACACGGCCGCCGTGCGCGTGCAGAACCGCGTGAGCCA
This sequence comes from Burkholderia sp. NFPP32, assembly GCF_900119325.1. Taxonomy (NCBI): domain Bacteria; kingdom Pseudomonadati; phylum Pseudomonadota; class Betaproteobacteria; order Burkholderiales; family Burkholderiaceae; genus Burkholderia; species Burkholderia sp. NFPP32. The sequence goes on from NZ_FPJP01000017.1 coordinate 117,323, forward strand.
GGCGCTGTCGCGCCTGCCCGACGAGGTGCGCCAGTACGGCGTGACCACGCAGAAGCAGTCGCCGACGCCGCTGATGTACGTGAGCCTCTATTCGCCGGACAACAGCCGCGATTCGCTGTACCTGCGCAACTACCTGACGCTGCACGTGAAGGACGAGCTGTCGCGGCTCACCGGCATCGGCGACGTCGGCGTGTACGGCTCGGGCGACTACGCGATGCGGCTCTGGCTCGACCCGAACCGGCTCGCATCGCGCGGGCTGACCGCGAGCGACGTGATCGCGGCCGTGCGCGAGCAGAACGTGCAGGTGTCGGCCGGCCAGCTCGGCGCGGAGCCGTCGCCGAAGGCGAACGACTTCCTCGTGTCGATCAACGTGCGCGGCCGCCTGCGCACGGTGCAGGAATTCAGTGACATCGTGCTGCGCAACGGCGACGACGGCCAGGTCGTGAAGCTGTCCGACGTCGCGCGCATCGAGCTCGGCGCGGGCGACTACACACTGCGCTCGTATTTCAACGACAGGCATTCGGCCGTGGTCGGCATCTTCCTGTCGCCGGGCGCGAACGCGCTCGACGTCGCGAAGGCCGTGTATGCGAAGCTCGACGAACTGTCGAAGCGCTTCCCGCCCGGCGTCGCATATCGCCCCGTGTGGGACCCGACCGTGTTCGTGCGCGAATCGATCCGCGCGGTGCAGCACACGCTGATCGAGGCCGTCGTGCTGGTCGTGCTCGTTGTGATCCTGTTCCTGCAGACCTGGCGCGCGTCGATCATTCCGCTCGTCGCGGTGCCCGTGTCGGTGGTCGGCACGTTCGCGTTTCTCCATCTGCTCGGCTATTCGATCAACACGCTGACGCTGTTCGGGCTCGTGCTCGCGATCGGGATCGTCGTCGACGATGCGATCGTCGTCGTCGAGAACGTCGAGCGCAACATCGCGCAGGGGCTGAGTCCGCGCGATGCCGCACACCAGGCGATGCGCGAGGTGTCGGGGCCGATCGTCGCGATCGCGCTCGTGCTGTGCGCGGTGTTCGTGCCGATGGCGTTCATGTCGGGCGTCACGGGCCAGTTCTACAGGCAGTTCGCGGTGACGATCGCGATCTCGACGGTGATCTCCGCAATCAACTCGCTGACGCTGTCGCCCGCGCTCGCCGCGAAGCTGCTGCGCCCGCACGGCGCGCCGAAGGATGCGCTCACGCGTGCGCTCGACCGCGCATTCGGCTGGCTGTTCCATCCGTTCAACCGCTTCTTCGAGCGCAGTTCCGAGCGCTATCACGGCGTCGTCGCGCGTACGCTGAAACGGCGCGGCGTGGTGTTCGCGGTCTACGCGGCACTGCTCGCGGCCACCGCGCTGTTGTTCAACGCGGTGCCGGGCGGCTTCATCCCCGTGCAGGACAAGCTGTACCTGTTCGCGGGTGCGAAGCTGCCGGAAGGCGCGTCGCTCGCGCGCACCAGCGCGGTGACCGAGCAGATGACGAAGATCGCGCTCGGCACCGACGGCGTCGAGATGGTGCCGGCGTTTGCCGGGCTGAATGCGCTGCAGGGCGTGAACACGCCGAACATCACGAACTCGTACGTGATCCTGAAGCCGTTCGACCAGCGTCACCGCAGCGCCGCGCAGATCAACGCGGACCTGAACGCGCGCTTCGCGGCCATCGGCGGCGGCATCACCTATGCGCTGATGCCGCCGCCGATCCAGGGCCTCGGCAACGGCTCCGGCTACTCGCTGTACCTGGAAGATCGCGGCGGGCTCGGCTACGGGGCGCTGCAGAACGCGCTTGCCGCGTTCCAGGCCGCGGTCGCGAAGACGCCGGGGATGAGCTACCCCGTCAGCTCTTACCAGGCGAACATCCCGCAGCTCGAGGTGAAGGTCGACCGGCTGAAGGCGAAGGCGCAGGGCGTCGCGCTGACCGACCTGTTCAACACGCTGCAGGTTTATCTCGGCTCGATGTACGTGAACGACTTCAACGTGTTCGGCCGCGTGTATCGCGTGATGGCGCAGGCCGATGCCGGTCACCGGCAGACGGCCGCCGACATCGCGAACCTGCGCACGCGCAACGCGAAGGGCGAGATGGTGCCGATCGGCTCGATGGTGACGGTGGGGCCCGCGTACGGGCCCGACCCGGTCGTCCGCTACAACGGCTATCCGGCCGCCGACCTGATCGGCGACGCCGATCCGAAGGCGATGTCGTCGTCGCAGGCGATCGCGAAGCTCCAGCAGATCGCGAAGGAGGTGCTGCCGCCCGGCATCACGCTCGAATGGACCGACCTCAGCTACCAGCAGGTCACGCAAAGCAACGCGGCGATCGTCGTGTTCCCGCTCGCGGTGATGCTCGTGTTCCTCGTGCTCGCATCGCTGTACGAGAGCTGGACGCTGCCGCTCGCGGTGATCCTGATCGTGCCCGTGTGCATGTGCGCGGCGCTGTTCGGCGTGTGGCTGTCGGGCGGCGACAACAATGTGTTCGTGCAGGTCGGTCTCGTCGTGCTGATGGGGCTCGCGTGCAAGAACGCGATCCTGATCGTCGAGTTCGCACGCGAGCTCGAAATCCAGGGCAAGGGCGTGATCGAAGCCGCGCTCGAGGCATGCAAGCTGCGGCTGCGCCCGATCGTGATGACGTCGGTCGCATTCATCGCCGGCTCGGTGCCGCTGCTGATCGGCAGCGGCGCGGGCAGCGAAGTGCGCGCGGCCACCGGCGTCACCGTGTTCGCGGGAATGCTGGGCGTCACGCTGTTCGGGCTGTTCCTGACACCTGTGTTCTACGTGGCGATCCGCAAGCTCGCGGGCGGCACGCCGGCCGTCTGGAGCGAACAGCACGGCACCCTCGAAGGAGAAACCCGATGAGCGCCGCTTTCCGTCTTTCCGCGCTCGCGATGTCGGTGATGCTGGCCGCGTGCGCGGTTGGCCTCGATTTCAAACGGCCCGACACGGCCACGGCCGCGCGGTTCGCGCGCGACGCACAGCCGGCGACGCAGCGTGACGCGTCACCGTCCGATATGCCGCCCGACGCGTCGGCCGATGCCGATGCCGCGTTCTGGCGCGGCTTCGGCGATCCGGCGCTGACGCGGCTGATCGACACGGCGCTCGCGGCGAACCAGGACCTGCAGGTTGCCGTGTCGCGCTACGACGCGTCGAACGCGCTGCTGTCGCAGGCGACGTTCGACCGCTATCCGACGATCACCGCGAGCGGCCGGATCGGTCATCAACTGATGAGCAAGGACCAGGCGTTCGGCGCGCCGCGCAGCCAGCGCGATACGCCGATCTCCAGCGTCGGGATCAACGCGGCGTGGGAACTCGACCTGTTCGGTCGCGTGCGCCGCTCGATCGAATCACAGCGCGCGGAAACGGTTGCGAGCGCGGCGGACGTGCGCGCGGTGCGTGTCGCGATCGCCGGCGAGGTCGCGAGCACGTACGTCGATCTGCGCGGCTCGCAGGAGCGGTTGCGGATCGCGCGCGACAACGCCGACAACCAGAAGCAGACGCTCGCGCTGATCAATGCGCGCGTCGGCGCCGGGCGCGGCTCCGAACTCGATGCGGCGCGTGCGCGGGCGCAGTACGAATCGACGACGTCGCGGATTGCCGTGTACGAAGCCGCGATCGGCGTCGACGAGCACCGGCTCGCGGTGCTGACCGGGCAGACGCCGGATGCGCTGATCGGCCGGTTCGATCTCCCGAAGGCCATCGCTTCGGCGGGCACGCCCGTGCCGCTGCCGGCGCTTGCCGCCGACATCGATCCCGGCACGCCGGGCGACCTGCTGCGCCGGCGCCCCGATGTCGCGGCCGCCGAGGCGCGGCTGCACGCGGCGACCGCACGCGTCGGCGTCGCGACGGCCGACCTGTTTCCGCGCTTCACGCTGTCGGGGTTGCTCGGCAGCGCGACGAGCAGCTACGGGTTCTTCCGCGCGGGCAGCGACACGAACCTGATCGCGCTCGGGATCGACTGGTCGTTCCTCGACGTCGGCCGCGTGCGTGCGCGGATCGCCGCGAGCGATGCGGAAGCGGCCGGCCAGCTCGCGCAGTACCGGCAGACCGTGCTCGATGCGCTGGAGGAAACGGAGAACGCGCTGCTGCGCGTCGCACGCACGCGTGACGAGACAACGCACCTCGTGCGTGCCGCGGACGACAGCGCACGTGCCGCGCAGCTCGCGCAGACGCGCTTCTCGGCCGGCGCGATCGACTACTACGAAGTGCTCGACGCGCAACGGACGCTGCTGCAGGCGCAGGATGCGGCGGCCGACGCGCGCACGCGCAGCGCGGCATCGACGGTCGCGCTGTACAAGGCGCTCGCTGGCGGCTGGCCGTCGGGAACGGCGCAGCGCGCGCAAGGCCCGCTCGCGCAGTCGGGGCAGTAGCGCGGGCAGGGCGGCGCGGCAGGCCGGAACGATCTTGCCTGCCGCGCGGTGCGCGACTACATGTGGACGGGAACCGTATCGAGGTAAGATTTAATTGCAACTGCAATTAAACGAATGGAACGACCTGACATGAGTGCACCCGAACCCGATCTGTGGTTCTCGTTCGTCCGCGCGCACCGGACGATGATTCGCGAGATCGAGCGCCGCCTCGCGGATGCCGGCCTGCCCGCGTATGCGTGGTACGACGCGTTGTGGGGGCTCGAAAGCGGGCCCGACGGCACGCGCCGCATGCACGAACTGGCCGACGTGCTCGCGATCGAGCGCTACAACCTCACGCGGCTCGTCGACCGGCTCGAACAGGAGGGGCTCGTCACGCGCGCCCGTTCGGCCGAGGACGGCCGCGCCGCGTACGCGAGCATCACCGACAAGGGGCGGGCACTGCGCAAGAAGATGTGGAAGGTGTACCAGTCGACGGTCTCGGAGCTCTTTCTCGGGCAGTTCACCGGCAAGGAGCAGGTGGCGATGGCCGCCGCGCTCGATCGCGCGACCACCGCGGCGCGTGAAGCGACGGCCGACGCGAAGTAACGGCATCCGGCTCGCGCGTCGGCCGCGCGCATACCGGTGCATCGCCTGTGCGGCTCGCGCGAAATAGCCGGGTTCGCGTGACCATGCTTGCCCGCCGCGCGCCGGCCTGCCCGGATCGCACAGTCTGCATATCCCTCTTTCGAGTGCTGGCATGTACCGGAGCCCCAGGTCCCGGCGTAGGATTGCAATTGCAACGATTGCGGTTGCAACGATAACCGAATGACAAGGACCGACATGACATCGACGCACCCCCTCACGTTCTATACGGCCGACACGCCGAACGGGCACAAGATCGCGATCTATCTGGAAGAGGCCGGGCTCGCGCACGACCTCGTGCACGTGAACTTGTCCGTAGGCGAGCAGCGCAGCCCGGCGTTTCTCGCGATCAACCCGAACGGCAAGATTCCGGCCATCGTCGATCACGACACCGGGCTGGCCGTGTTCGAATCCGGCGCGATCCTCGGCTATCTCGCCGCGAAGACGGGCTGTCTGCACCCCGAAACGCTGGCCGAGCGTACGGCGGTCCAGCAATGGCTGCACTTCCAGATCGGCGGGATCGGGCCGATGCTCGGCCAGCTCTGGTGGTTCCTGCATGCATCGAAGACGGTCAATGCGGAAGCGATCGCTCGCTACCGGAACGAAGCGCGGCGCCTCTATGGGGTCGTGAACGGCCGATTGTCGGAATCGGCGTATCTCGCATCGTCGCGATACTCGATCGCCGACATCGCCGCGTTTCCGTGGCTGCGCTCGGCGGCCGAGCTCGATCTCGACGTTGCCGATTACCCGCATGTCGAGCGCTGGCTCGCCGACATCACCGCGCGGCCGGCCGTTCAGCGGGGCCTGGTCGCCTGCCGCACTTCCTGAACCGCGGGCGCTCGCACGGCCGCGCTGTCGTGGGCGGTCGCGCGCACGTTGGCCCGATCCTGTCGGACGTTGTCCCGCGGGCCGCTGTCGCGCAAAGCCGCTCTGCCCGACACTGGCGCCTCGCGGCCGGGGAAGCCCCAGGCCGCGTCCGGCGGCGCCGGCAAGCCCCGCGCGCCGTTGTGTTCAATGTGCCAACCGAGAGAGTGACCCATGCAACATCCGACCATCCGTACCCTGGCCGGCGCGACGGCGCCGACGTCGATCGTCGCCGCCCGCACCGCGCTGCTGGTGATCGATTTCCAGAACGAATATTTCAACGGCCGCCTGCCGATCCCGGAAGGGCCGCGCGCGCTCGGCAACGCGCGGCGCGTGATCGCATTCGCCGACCGTGCGGGCATTCCCGTGTTTCATGTCCAGCACGTCGGTACGGCCGACAGCCCGATCTTCGCCGACGGTAGCGACGGCTTCCGCTTTCACGCGGACCTGCAGCCGGCGCCGCACCACACGGTCGTGAAGAAGACGTCGGTGAGCGTGTTCCCGACCACGGACATCGATGCGCGCCTGAAGGCGGCCGGCATCGACACGCTGATCGTCACGGGCCTGATGACGCATGCGTGTGTCGCCGGCGCGGCCCGCGATGCAGTGCCGCTCGGCTATGCGGTGATCGTCGTCGACGATGCATGCGCGACGCGCGACCTCGACGTCGCGGACGGCGGCACGGTGCCGCACCGCGATCTCCATCGCGCGACGCTGGCCGCGCTGTCGGATACGTTCGGCGACGTGCTGACGACCGGGCAGGTGCTGGCGCTCGACGTCGCCTGACGGCCGCCCGGTTCGTACTTCAGTCGGCACAGCCGGCGCGGCGTATACGATTTCGTCGCGCAAGCTCGCCTCGATCGCGCGGGTTTGCGCGAAGGTCTCGACCGGGGGCGCGAACGGATTGCGGTCGAGGATCGCGAAGCTCGCGTCCTTGCCCGCTTCGAGCGAGCCCGTGCAGTCGTCGAAACGCGGCGCGTACGCGGTGTTCACCGTATAGGCTTCGAGCATCGTGAGCAGGTCGAGGCGCTCGTGCGGATTCCACGGCGGGCTGTCGGGCTGGTCGGTCGGCAGGTACGTGACACCCGTCTGGATGATCTGCATCGGGTCCATCGTGCTGACCGACCAGTCTGAACCGGCCGCGAGCATCACGCCCGCGTCGCGCATGCTGCGGAACGGGCAATTCCGCGCGGCGCGCTTGTCGCCGAGCAGGTCGCGGTAGCGCTGTTGCTGCTCCTCGCGTGCGGCCGTCCACGGCGTCTGCGCGCTTGCGATCGCGCCGAGCCGGTCGAAACGGCTCATGTCGGCCGGATCGACGAGCTGCAGGTGCGCGAGCTGCGCGCGCCGGTCGCGCTTCGTGTGCGGCGGCGTGCCTGCGGGGCGGCGGCCTGCGGTGCGGTCATGCGAGCCCGCGGCCGGCGCGGCGGCGCTGCTCGATTGTAGGGGACTTCGCCGGCGCGGGGCAGCCGCGCTTGCGTTGCGGGTGGCCGGTCGTTTGGCGACGGCCGGCGCGCATCGTTGCACGCGGCGCGCCGGCCCGCGCGTCAGAACATCGTGTTCCGGTTCGCGGCTGTTTCGGGCACCGACTGGATCACGTCCCAGTGCTCGACGATCTTGCCGTCCTTCACGCGGAAGATGTCGACGACCGCTTCGCCGCGATCGCCCGGACGCTCGGTCGCATGTACGTGCAGGTAAACGAGATCGCCGTCGGTCGCGCTGCGGACGATGCGCGCACGCGATGCCGGGTTCTTCTGGAATGTACCGACGAAGTACGACACGAACGGCTTCTTGCCGTCCGGTACGTGCGGGTTGTGCTGCTTGTAGTCGTCCGCGACGACGGCGGCTGCCTCGACCGCTTCGTGCTTGTTGAAGAAGCGGTCGTAGAACGTCAGCACGAGCTGGCGGTTGGCTTCCTCGGCGGTCAGGTCGCGCGTGGCCGGGCCGGCGGCAAATGCGGCCGCCGATGCGGCCAGCAGGACGCATGCGGCAACGGCGCGAACGGGGGAGTGGAGCGATGACATGTAGCGTTTTCCTTGTCTGGCGATTCGTCGGTTGGCGTGCGATGCGCGCCTGCGGATTGCGCCGATCGTTACGATCGTGACGATCGGCGGGCGATGGGGGCTTGGCCGCGAGCACGCATGCCGTAGCGACACGCAGGGGGCGTCGCGACCGGCGACGTTGCGACGACGGGCTGCATCGTCATGCTTCGTTGAACTGGCCAATTCGTACGTGCGGCTTTCGGGTCGATCGAATGGTACAGTTGCCGCGACCCCGTCACAAGAAGTCAGCGCGGTGTGAACAGGTCACACCGCGGTGACTGCCCGTGAAAGAGAATCCAGTCATGCCGTTCCCGCTCGCCGACGAAACCGTCGAACTCGATCAGCCGTGCCCGATCCGCGATGTGCTCGACCGCATCGGCGACCAATGGAGCCTGCTCGTGCTCGAAGCGCTGTCCGGCGGGGCGATGCGCTTCAACGAACTCGGCCGCGTGATCGGCGATGTGTCGAACCAGATGCTGTCGCGCACGCTCAAGCTGCTCGAGCAGGACGGCTTCGTCAGCCGCACGCTGTTCGCCGAAGTGCCGCCGCGCGTCGAATATGCGCTGACCGACCTCGGGCGTTCGTTCCTGACGCCGATGCAGGCGATGATCCGGTGGGCCGACGAACATCATCGTGCGATCTGTGCCGCGCGCCTTCGGGCACGGGGGCAGGAGGGCGGCGCGCGCTGAGGGGATGCACGCGCCGTTCTGTCGCTTGTCGGGCTGTTGCGGACGAAGCGCGATGCGGTGACGCATGTTCGATGCATTCGCATCGGCATCTCATGATTTCGTTATCCGAATGATTGTGCCGGAATGGACGGCATCGACGATGCTTTGCCGTATTCGTCGCGAATGCGGCGATGCGCTTGCGATATGGCGCCCGGATAATGGGCCTGGCACCGGGGGGGCGAAACATTCAGCCGTCTGTTGCGCGGCATGCGATGCGCGCGATAAGAGAGTGGCGGGAATTCGGTCGATGCACGATGACGCGCCGGAGATCGGCGGACATATTGCGTGTCGACGTTGCCTGATTGGACGCCCAGGCGTCGGCTTTGGCGGTCGGGATCGTTCCGGGGAAGGGGCGAGCGGCGCAGCCGCCGCGAGTGCGCCTGTCGGGCACCATGATTCCGGAGCCGAACGACGCGGGTTCGCACGCCGTCCGGCTTTGGGCCCGGGGCCGCCATGGGCCGGACCCGGGCAACCGCCTATCGCCACGAACCGTCGACGTAGACCCACACTTGTCCCTGGCGACGCCAGTAGCCGGGCACCCAGCGACGCCCGGGGCGTCGTGCGACCCAGCGGCCGGGCACCCATATATAGCGGCCGCGCTGCCAGCGCCAGTAACCGTCCGTCCATATATAGCCGTGCGGCCGTGGTGGCGGCGGGCGGCGGTCGTGCCGGGCCGCCGGCGGCCCGAAGCCCGGGCGGTCGGCATAAGGCGGCCCGCCGGGCACGCGGTTCGGGCCGGACGGCCGGTACACCGGCGGCGCGGGCTGGGCCGAGGCGGCGCGGAGCCAGCCGGTGCCGACGAAGGCGGCGGTCAATCCGATGGCGCGCAGCAACGAGCGTCGATTCATGGCGTGTCCTGTTCTGTATTGGAGGCTGCCTTACATTAGCGTGCCGGTACACCTGCCGGGTTACGCCGGCGGTTAAGGCTGTTACCGCGTGTCACGGCACACGGCTGGGCGGCCAGCCGGTGGAGATCGGCCTTCCGTTTCTGCGGACTGACAGGCGGACATCGCCCGCTGCACGGGCGTCGCTCCCTGTTTACTGGTCGACCGACACGTTTTAGACGATCGAAGCTCGGCATTTGAGGCTGAAATGGGTAAAAATTGCCGATTTTGGGGTTTCGGTTGAACCTGTTTGTTGTTTCTATGCAACCGTCAAGACGGCGACATGAAAGAATGGTGCGATGAAAGCCTCCAAAAAGCCCCCGTCAAGAAGTCAAAAACAGACGTCAAAACAAATACTTATAACTCAGCCCCACTTTCATTATTTCTAGTTCTGGAAAAGCTTATTTCTTTATTTGCGGATCGCGCCCCTAGGGTACACCCCTAAACTCACGGTTCCCAAACGGGCAACTATCCGGGCGCGGCCAGCAGGACCGATGGCGTTCCCGGGCGGTTGAGACCGTTTATGAAACAAGGTCGCGAGACCTGCCTCTTTTTAGAAGGGAGCTCCACGAATGAACAAGACTCTGATCGTTGCAGCAGCTGCAGCATCGTTCGCTACCGTCGCTCACGCGCAAAGCAGCGTCACGCTGTACGGCGTGCTGGACGCAGGCATCACCTACCAAAGCAACATCGCAACGGGCGTCAACGCAGCTGGCCAGCCGGTCAACGGCAAGTCGCAGTGGGCGATGGGTTCGGGCATTGACCAGAGCCGTTTCGGCCTGCGTGGCTCGGAAGACCTGGGTGGTGGCCTGAAGGCAATCTTCACGTTGGAAAGCGGCTTCAACATCGGTAACGGCAAGTTCGCGAACGGCAACGGCGGCATGTTCAACCGTCAGTCGTTCGTTGGTCTGTCGAGCCAGTACGGCACGGTCACGCTGGGTAAGCAGTACGACGCAACGCAAGACTACCTGGCGCCGCTGACGGCAACGGGCTCGTGGGGCGGCACGTACTTCGCGCACCCGCTGAACAACGACCGTCTGAGCACGAACGGCGACGTCGCGCTGAACAACACGGTCAAGTACACGAGCGCGAACTACGCTGGCCTGCAATTCGGCGGCACGTACTCGTTCTCGAACAACACGAACTTCGGCAACAACCGTGCGTACAGCGGCGGTGCGTCGTACCAGTTCCAAGGCCTGAAGCTGGGTGCAGCATACTCGCAAGCGAACATCGGTTCGGTGGCTAACCCGTCGGGCGCAGTCAACGCGTTCGCCGCTCAAGGCCGTAACCGCACGTTCGGTGCAGCTGCAGCATACGCATTCGGCCCGGCGCAAGTCGGCGCAGCATGGACGCAATCGCGTCTGGACAACCAAGCGAACGGCGGCGGCTCGCTGCGCGCTGACAACTACGAAGTCAACGCAAAGTACAACCTGACGCCGGCTCTCGGCCTGGGTGCTGCTTACACGTACACGAACGCGAAGGTTGACGGCAGCAGCGCGCACTGGAACCAGTTCGGCCTGCAAGCTGACTACGCTCTGTCGAAGCGCACGGACGTGTACGCACAAGCTGTGTACCAACGTGCATCGAAGAACGCCGGCGGCGCTTCGATCTACAACGGCGACGTCACGACGGCTCCGAGCTCGTCGATCAACCAAACCGCAGCAACGGTTGGTCTGCGTCACCGCTTCTAAGCGTGACGGCGGGGTAACTCGCTTCGCAGCATCGAAAAAGGCGCCTTCGGGCGCCTTTTTTTCGTCTGCAAATTGCGAAGACGATAATCCGGATCGTCCAGACGTAAAAAAGCGAGGCCTGTGCCTCGCTTTTTTCGTTCTGCGCCCGTTGCGGCGCTTGCCGACCGGCGGCGTCAGCGCGTGTATTCGCCGTTGGCTTCCGGCTGGAACACGATCGCGGCGACCTTCATCAGCTTTTCGGCGCCGCTCGGCTGCATCACCTTGACCATCTGGCCGCGCTGCGTACCCAGCAGCGCCATGCCGACGGGCGAGAAGACGTTCAGGCGGCCGAGTTCGAGATTGGCGGCGTCCGGATAAACAATCGTCCAGGTGGCCTGTTCCTGGGTCGCTTCATCGAGCAGCGTGATCTGCGAGTTCATCGTGACGACGTTCGCCTTGATGGCGTCGGGCTGGACGATGTCGGCGCGTTCGAGCAGCGTGTCGAGCATTGTCTGGAATCGCGGGTTGTGTTCGGCGTGCTTCTCGAGGCGAGCGACGTCGAGTTCAGTCAACTGGTAAAGACGTTGTTTCATGGCAGTTCTCCAAATGATCGGCAGGGGCAGGCGTGGCGTGCCTATGAGGATCGCCCGGAGCCTGTCTGACCTGGCTCCGGGAGGAGACCGAGCCGTCAGATCAGGCGCCGGGCAGGGGCGAGCGGCGCCTGGGCCGTGCGTCGAGCGAGTGGATGCGCCGGATGGCCGGCGCGTGCGCGCGCGCCGGCCGGGCCGGACAGCGAAACCGAGAGGGGCGTGAGCGCGTACATGGTGGATGGAATATCGAATCGACTGGTGAATAAAACCTTACGATTTTACAACACAACCTTCGGGATATGCGATCCGGCTGTTGGCGTTTCGTCAGCGATTGTTGTGCGGATGAGGCAAGTGGCAATGCCCCGGTCCATAAACAGTGGGCGATATTTTCCAAAATCGCAACGCTGTATGTTGAAACTAAGGGTTTCCCCTTGGGATGACGAGAACTACACTGATCTCAATCGCTTCAGACAGTCCTGCCGAGGCGACGTCAAAACAGAACATATTCCGGAGGTAAATCATGAAGTCGATCATCTACGCAGCCATCGCCGCATCCGTCCTTGCCGCCCCGATCGCATCGTTTGCACAGTCCGACCAAGGGCTGACCCGCGACCAGGTCAAGGCCGAACTCGTGCAACTCGAACAGAACGGCTACAAGCCGCTGGCGAGCGATTCGCAATATCCGAGCGATATCCAGGCGGCCGAACAACGGATCCAGCCGAACCAGCCGATGCTCGCGCAGGCCGATACGAGCGGCTACGGTGCGGTGGCGACGGGGGGCGGACAAGCTGGCCGCCGCATGACGCGGGAAGCACCGAATCCCGTGAACTCGGTCTACTTCGGCAACTAAGCTAACGTCTCCGGTCTGCCCGAGCGCACCGCTTAATCGACGAGACGCGCGCCGTTCGCGCGCGTCGTTCGCCCGCAGGAGCAGAACCTCCGTCGCCGCATGCCGGCGGCTTTCCGCCCAGACGCTTACGCGTTTGGGCCTTTTTTGCTGGAGCGGGTCAGACGGACGTAACCGCTGGCGTGCCGTGGATGTAGTGTTCGAGCTGGCTGATCGTGAACTGCTGATCGGCAATCACGCTCTTCACGAGGTCGCCGATCGAGATGAGGCCGATCAGCTTGCCGCCGTCGAGGACGGGCAGGTGGCGCATCCGGTGCTCGGTCATCAGCGCCATGCACTCGTCGGTGGACTGCGACGGTTCGACGTAGCGCACCTTCGCCGTCATGATTTCCTCGACGCGGGTGGCTTTCGATGAACGGTCCTGCAGGACGATCTTGCGCGCGTAGTCGCGCTCGGTGACGATGCCTGCGATGTCGTCGCCGTCCACGACCAGCAAGGCGCCGATGCCCTTTTCCGCCATCAGCTTGATGGCGTCGTAGACGAGGTCGTTCTTCTTGACGGTGTAGATGGTGCGGCCCGAATCCGGCTTGGCCTTGAGAATCTGCGCGACAGTCGTGCTCATTCGCTTTCTCCGTGTGCAGGTCGATGCAGGGAAGGCAGGCGTGATGCGCGTCACCCGATGGGCCCAGTATAGCCGGGCAGGCGGCGGCAGTCGCGTGACGTTTCCAGATTAGCGGTAAACTCCCGTCACGCACTATCCACACAACTCCTACATTCCTGAACGTTTCGATTGAATTCATGATGTCTTTGCGTCCCCAATCGCCCACGCCGGGCAATGGCCAGGCCGACGAGTGCGTGACGCTCGTCGCCACTGCGTCGCTGCCTACGCGCTACGGTACGTTCACGTCATACGCATTCCGCGTATCGGGCAGCGATGCCGAACATCTCGCGCTCGTGATGGGCGACGTGACCGGCGAGCAGTCCGTGCTGACGCGACTACATTCCGAATGCCTGACCGGCGACGTGTTCGGCTCGTACCGCTGCGATTGCGGCGAGCAACTCGATCTCGCGTTGCGCTACATCGCGGCCGAAGACCGCGGCGTGCTGCTGTATCTGCGCGGCCATGAGGGGCGCGGGATCGGCCTGAGCAACAAGATTCGCGCATACGCGCTGCAGGAGCAGGGGCGCGATACTGTCGAGGCGAACCTCGACCTCGGCCTGCCCGACGACGCTCGCGAATACGACTCGGCCGCCGCGATCCTCCGGATCCTCGGCGTGACGTCGGTGCGCTTGATGAGCAACAACCCGAAGAAGTTCGACACGCTCGCGAAGCACGGCATTCCCGTCTGTGAACGCGTGGCGCTCGCGGTGCCCGTGCGCGAGGAAAACGAGCGTTATATCCGTACGAAGCAGACGAAGTTCGGGCATTACTTCGAGGAAAACGAGTAATTACAGCGGGCGCACTGGCGCCCGTTTCTCGCTGCTTGTTCTTCCGATCGTCGTCGGCCGACGCGACGATCGCGATTTCCCCTTCATCCGTTCTGCATCCGGGTTCGTGACGTTACCTGAACGGCATACGTGCATCGGGCCGTCAGCGCCATGCGGCGTTCTGCAGCACGATCCTGTAGCCGTCGGCATCCTCGAATGTCTGGCCCGATATCTCCCAGTACGGATTGAACGACATCACAGGCATGAAGCCGTGCGCGGTCGCGCGCTCGCAGGCAGCTTCCCATGCCGGACGATCGGGCAGGTAGAAGACGATAAGGTCTTCGGGTGTTGGAGACGGCGCGATCGGATGGTCCGGGCAGTGCGTGAATTCGAAGTGGTAGTCGAGTCCTTCGCGTCCGAGCATCACGCCGGAAAAGCCGTCGTGATCTTCGAAGCGCGCGAGCACCGACAATTCAAGGGCGTCGCGATACATGCGCTCGGTTCTGGCAAGGTTGCCAACCGGGCGGGCAATGCGCAGATGGGCGTGCAAGTTGGACTCGGGGGGAGCGTGGCAGTCCCGCCGATGATAATCCGACCGATTCGGATTGTGGCGCGCCGGAATGCTCTGGCAGAGGGCGTCGGGCGGTATGGCCCCCGCAATTCGCACAGGCAATAAAAAAGCCCGCTGCTTGAGCGGGCTGAATCCATGTTTGGAGACATGGAGGAGACAGACGTAAATTTAAGGGAAAACCCGAAGATTGGCAAGCCCCCGTTGTATCGATGCAACTTGCTGCCGTACCGGCCGCCTCGCGTCGACGCAACCGATACCGCACTTACATGCCGCCGGCCCGCGCGTGCGCCGCAAACGCGCCAAACCGCTCCTGCGCGACAGGCAGCGCGTACTTGTCGCGCATCTCCGTCTCGATCCACGCACAGGCCTCGCGCGCGCAGTCGGTCAGCGCGTGCCGCGTCGCGTGTCCGTCGATGTCGTAGACGAAGCGCACGCCAACCTCGTCGTCGGCAACTTTCCGTTCGAGCTGGTTGAGTTGCAGTTGCGGCCCGTGCTGTTGCGACAGCGCGCGCAGTTCGTCGAAGTGATATTCGAGCCAGTCCGCGAAGAACAGCGCGTCGCTGTGGCACGGCAGGCGGAAAGCCGCGCTGCGCGATGGGCGCGGCCCGGCTTCGCCGGCCGCCGCGCGCGGTTCGCTGTTCGCGGCGAGGGACGCGTCGACGGGCGCGAGCGGATGCTGAATCCGCCGGTACGGTGCGTGGTCGCGCAGCGCATGCCACAGCAATTCGTCGCCAGCGGCGCCGGACGGCTGCATCGTCAGGTCATGGCGGCCGTCGCCGGCATGGGCGATGTCGCGGATCACGAGGCGCAGCGAGCACAGCGGCTCGTCCGCGACCAGCAGCGTCGCCGCGCGCGGCAGCCCGCAGACGAGCGGCGCGGCGCCGGCGGCACGAAACACGAGCCCGCGGCGGTCGAGCCGCACGAGCGGCAGCGGCCTGGGAAACGACGGATAGGCGACCGCGATGCGGGCGCCGTTGGCGCTCGTCAACCCGGGCATCATCGCGCGAAAGACCTGAGACTGGTCCACGTTGGTTCTCCTTCGTTACGATGCCGCCCGGACGGAAACGCGCGTTCCGGCTCAGGCGGCGATGGCTTGCCGGGCTGCCTGCCCCGGCTCGATTCCTAGTGCCGCAAACGTTTGCGGATCAATATCGATCCAGCACGCGACCACCAGACGTCCGTCCACCTGCTTCGGCGGGCCTGCGCGGTGCGCGTGTATGCCGATCCGGCGGAACAGCCGCTCCATGCTCGCGAACGTCACGCCGATCAACTGCCGTGCGCCAAGCTGCGCCGCGCATTCGACCACGGCCGCGAGCATCGGTCGCACGGCCCATTCGGCATTGCGCGGCCCGCCTTCGTCGTCGGTTGCCGCGAACCTGGACAGCTCCCAGACGGCCGCCGACTGCGGCAGCGGCATGTCTGCGGCGATCAGGTCGGCGAACAGCGACTGCAGCAGATACGGGCGCGTCGTGGGCAGCAGGCGCGCACATCCGCACACGTCGCCGCCGGCATTTCGCGCGAACACGTACACGGTATCGTCGCGATCGAACTGGTCGCGCTCGAAGCTTTCGTTCGCCGACGGGAGCTCCCAACCGAGTTGTTCGACGAACACGCGGCGCCGGTAGCGCCCGAGATCCGCTGCAAGTTCGTGTGGCAACCGCCCTTCTTCGTGAACGAAGGTCCGCATGGTGTCCTCGGATTTGTGCTTTTGTATGCATGCATTACATCGCGCGGCACGAGGAGGCGGTAACTGGTAACTCTTACAGGTTGGGCGGCGCAAAGACGCCATTTAGGACGTGGTAACGGTTTCTTGATCGACGGGATTGAAAAACCGGGCGCTTTTGCTTATAAAGAGCGCCAGCATCTTGGAAATTGTCAGATGAATGCGCAGCCGGTTGTCACTGGAGCGTCGGACCGGCATGATAGGCGTCGTTGCGACCGAGCAGGGCCGACGCGACCGCGGCGTGCCAGTCGATGCAGGCGAGCCGCGCGACGAGAGCGGTGGCCGTGCGGAACATGCCGATGTCGGCACCCGTGGCGTCGACGGCCATTACGTTGCTGCGGACGTCGCCGCCGGTGATGACGAACGTGCCCGTTGCGCGTTCGAGGTACCAGTCCCAGCCGACCGTCACGTAAGGGACGCCGGCACGGGCCGTGCGCTGCCATTCGGTATAGCCGGCGAGGCGTGCGTCGATCGCGTTGTCGCGCAGTTCCGCGAGCAGCGATGTATCGAGGCCGCTTGTGACATGATCGAGTGCAAGCGCGGCCAGTGCGCCTTCTGACAGGCGCACGTAGCCGTCCGGGGACGGGCCGGGGACCGGGTGCAGCAAAGGTGAAGTCATGCGCGGAATGTATCAGCCTCGAACTGGAGCTGGCACCTGACAAGTATGACAGCGTGACGTTGTCGGAGAACGAATGGAACTGCGCTGGCAGGATGCCTATCAACAATTCAGCGCCGCGGAAGACGAGCAGCAGCTCTTCCAGCGGATCGCCGCCTATTCCAGACGGCTGGGATTCGAATACTGCTGTTACGGCATTCGCGTGCCGCTGCCGGTGTCGAAACCGTCGGTCGCGATCTTCGATACCTATCCGGATGGCTGGATGGCGCACTACCAGGCGCGGAACTACATCGAGATCGATTCGACGGTGCGCGACGGCGCGCACAGCACCAACATGATCGTCTGGCCGGATGTCGACCGGATCGATTCGAACCCGCTGTGGCAGGACGCGCGCGAATTCGGGCTGTCGGTGGGTGTCGCGCAGTCGAGCTGGGCGGCCCGCGGTGCGTTCGGGCTGCTGAGCATCGCGCGCCACGCCGACCGGCTCACGCCGGCCGAGATCAATATGCTGACGCTGCAGACGAACTGGCTCGCGAACCTGTCGCATTCGCTGATGAGCCGCTTCATGGTGCCGAAGCTGTCACCCGCGGCGGGCGTCACGCTGACCGCGCGCGAGCGCGAGGTGCTGTGCTGGACCGCCGAAGGCAAGACCGCATGCGAAATCGGCCAGATCCTCAGCATCTCGGAGCGGACGGTCAACTTCCACGTCAACAACATCCTCGAGAAGCTCGGCGCGACGAACAAGGTCCAGGCGGTCGTCAAGGCGATCTCGGCCGGGCTCATCGAGGCACCCTGACGCGAGCGAGGGCGGCGACGCCGAATCCGGCAGCCGCCATGCCGCTCACTCCATCAACGGCTCCGCTTCCTTCGCGGTCCAGCTCACGCTGGAAATGCTCTTCTCCATGCTCATCCGGCTCGCGATCTGCTCGAGCTTCTGCTGATCCTTCGGATGCAGCTTCAGCGTCGCGGTCACTTTCAGCCGGTCAGGCTGGTCGGGCACGTCCTCGCTCGTCAGGCTCTGGAACGACAGCGGCTTCGCGTACATCGAGTTCGACAGCAGCGTGCGGATATGCACTTCGTCGGCGGCGAGGCAGATCACGGTGATCTGGTATTCGCGCACGAGATCGGCGTTCGACACGGGCGTTGCGTTGATCGCCTGGCTGACGCCGCGCAGCACGGTGTTGGTGAGCAGCACGACGCCCGTGCCGGCGAGCGCGGGCACGTAATGGCCGGAGCCGGACAGCACGCCGACGGCGGCTGAACACCACAGCGTCGCGGCCGTGTTGATGCCCTGGATCGAGCCCTTGTCGCGCATGATCACACCGCCGCCGAGAAAGCCGACGCCCGACACGACGTACGCGGCGATCTGCGTGACGCCTGCGACGCCGTTGCCGGTCAGCACGCCGAGCGTGACGAACAGGCACGCGCCGCTCGCGACGAGCGTGATCGTGCGCAGGCCGGCCGTGCGCTGGCGCATCTGGCGCTCGAGGCCGATGGCGACGCCGCAGGCGAACGCGGTGAAAAGACGGAGTGCGAAATCGAAAGTCATGGTTGTCCTGCCGTGCAAGGCGCGCATAGCGGCTCGCATCGCCGTGGCGCAATGCCGAAGGCGACGCGAGGATAGCCGTCATCGCGCGGTACTGTACCGTGCGTATGCGTCATTCAGTGTGAAACGGTAGGCGTGCGGGCTCGCGGAACGCGAGCCGGGGCAGGAGAACTGCGTCGGACAGGCGTTCAGGCGGCAAGCGGCGCACGCAACGGAGTGCTGCAACTGTCCACGATGGTTCCTGAAGGAAGAATGGGCGGCATTCTAGTGGGCGGCGTGCGCATGCGTCAACCGCCTGGCGGCGGTCGCGCTACTGCGCGGAGCCGATCGTCCCTGTCGCGAGCGCGAGCGCGGCAGCCGCCGACAGCGCGCCGGCGTAGCTGTCGACCTCCGCATTCCGCGCCGCGAGCAGCTGGCTTTGCGCGATCGTCGCATCGGTGACCGAGCCGACGCCGTTCCGGTACGCGGTCAGCGCCGCATCGTAGCTCGTCTGCGCGGCATCGACGAGCGCGGTCGCGGCGTCGTGCGACGCGAGGCTCGTCTGCACCGCGTTCTGCGCGGCGACGACCTGGCGGACGGCTTCCTCCTTGGTCCGCGTGAGGCGCGCGGATGCGCTTTGCGCGTCGTTGCGCGCCTGCATCAGCACGGCCGAACGCAGGCCGCCGTCGTACAGCGGGATCGTCACGCCGAGGAACACGCCGCCGCCGTAGCGGCTGCCGTTCAGGTTGACGGTCGGCGCCTGGTCGCCGATCGCGGGCAGCGCTGAGATGGCCGTGCCGCCGCTCGCATACGACGTCGAAGCGGACAGGAATATCTTCGGCATGAACGCGGCTTCGGCGGCCTTGATCTTCGCGCGATTGGCTTTTTCGAGCGCAAACGCGCCCTGCAGGTCGGGGCGGCGCGCGATCGCGTCCGACACGATCGCGTCGACCGACGAACCGAGCGCGGGCGGCAGCGGCCGTTTCGGCAGCGCGGCGATCGTCGGTTTCGACAGCGGCGAGATGCCGAGCGCGGACACGAGGGCGAGGTAGCTGTCGCTCTCCGTGCCGCTCGCCTGTACGAGCGCGAGGTTCGCCTGCGCACGGTTCTGCGTCGCCTGCGCGAGCTCGACGACCGTGCCGACGCCATGCTTGAGCCGCGCGCGGGACGCCGCGAGGATCGCGTCTGCGTTCGCGAGGCCCTGCTGCGCGCTGAGTGCGCGCGAGCGCGCGGCTTCGTACCGGTAGTACGCGACGGTCACGTCGTGGATCACTTGCTGGTGCACGGCCGTGAACGCGACGTTCGATGCGATCGACGCCTGTTCGGCCGCTTCCACGCGCGCCGCGCGGCCGCCGAAATCGAACAGCAGCCATTGCAGCGACAGCGCCGAGATCGTGCCGTGCACGGTCGTGTCGCTCGACGAGTCGCCGAGTATCGTCGACGTCGAGCCGTGGCTCGCCTGGTACGCGCCCATGGCCGTCGCGGACAGCTTCGGCAGGTAGGCGGCTTTCGCGATGCCGACCGCGAGCGCCGCATTGCGCGCGTCGTTCCATGCGATGCGCGTCAGCGGGTTCGCCGATTCGGCGAGGTCGATCAGCTCGGGCAGCGTGTACGCATGCGCGGAATCGAGCGCGGCAGGCGGCGCTACCGACGCGAGCGCGGGCGTGGCCGGCAGCGTGTAGTCGTGCGCGCCTTGCGCGGTCGCGCGCGGCGGTGCGGGCACGATGTCGCCCGCGGCCGAGGTCTGCGGCTGCCACGGGCGGTCGGACGCCTCCGGCGCCAGATCGATCGACGACGTCGCGCAGCCGGCCAGCGCGACGGCGGTCGCGAGGGCGGCGGCGGCGATCGAGGCGGCCGGCGGTTCAGGTAGGCGCATGGGGGGCAGGCTCCTTCGGTGTGGCTTGACGGGCGGCGTCGGCGATGTGCGCGAGCCGCGTGTCGATCAGGTTCAGCAGCGCATCGCGTGCGGGGTCGGTGGGGGCGACATTCGGCGGTGGGGCCGGCGGCGCGGGGGAATCCGCGCGAGGCGCGGCTTCATCGTCGTGCAGGTCGACCACGCGTGCGAGCCGCGCGCCGATCGCCGCGTCGCCCGGTGCGCGCTCGGCGAGCAGGAACAGCGGGCCTTCGAGCGCGCCGAGTTCCGCGAGTGCGCGCCGCCGTGCGGCGAGCCACGTGGCGGCCGGCCGCACCCACGACGGTTCGTAATGGATCAGGCCGAGCTCCTGCGAGATCGCGCCGTGGCGTGCGAACGCTTCGGCGGCCAGCGCGCGCCGCTCGGCCGGCTGCGCGATCTGCGCGACGCGCCGCCACTGGTCGAGCAGCGCCGCGAGCGCCGCGTCGATCTGCTTGCCGATGCTGACGGGCCAGATGCGCGTAAACACGAGATACACGACCACGTTGCCGAGCAGGATGCCGATCGTGCGATCGCGCGCGAGCGTCAGGTCGAAGCCGGGGCCCGCGCCCTGGATCACGCACAGGAAGAACGCGAATGCGACCTGGAAGCCCGCGTAGGCGATGCGCGGCGACCCGAACGCGACCCACGCGGCGAGCCATGCGCCGGCGAACACGAGCGCCGTCAGCTCGCCGATCGACGACAGCGACGGCACGACGAACACGAGCGCGGCGGTGCCGAGCAGCGCGCCGACGATGCAGCCGGCGATGCGCAGCGTGAGCTTCTCGACCGTCTCGGCCGTCGAGCCGAGCGACACCATGTAGCAGGTGATGAAGCAGGTATGGATGCCCGACCAGTCGAGCTGCGAGTACAGCAGGTAGCAGAACATCGCCGCCGCCGTCGTTTTCAGCGCATAGCGGACGTGGTCGGGATTGGTGCGCGCGTCGGGCAGGAAGAAGCCGCCGCTCGGGGCGGGCGGTGCGGCGGGTTCGGCAGGCGTGTCGGCGGCGTGCGCGTGGGCCGTGTCGGCCGAAGCATCGGCCTCGGCCGGTTCCGCGAAGTGCGTGATCGCCGTGTGCAGATCCGTCGCGACGACGCGCGCGAGCGGTGGCAGCGCTTCGGCTGCCGGTAGCGCGAGCGTCACGTCGACCGGATAACCGCCGCGTTCGAGGATGGCGGCCATCTCGTCGAGCGTCGTCGCGATAGGCTCGACAAACGCGTCGGGCAGCCGCGCATCGGGTTCGCGGTCGGCGAGCGCGACCGCGACGAGCAGCGCGGTGCTCGATGCGATGGCCTGCCGCAGTGCGACGACGTCGGCGGCCGCCGACGAGCCTTCGAGCTTCGACAGCTTGAGCCACGTGAGCAACTGCTTGTCGCCTTCGCGCAGGCTCGCGTCGAACGCGGCGCGAGCATCGCCGCTGTCATCGCCGCGCAGCCGTCGCGCGGCGAGCCGCAGCCGTTTCGCGAGCTGGGCGTGCACGAGCTTGCGCGGCGACGGTGCGATCAGCAGGTTGACGACGATCGCGACACCGACCGGGATCGCGACCATCAGCCATGCATAGAGCAGCGCGCGTGTCGCGGCTTCGCCGAACGGCGCCAGTCCGAGCTGGTCGAGCCCGAAGCCGACGATCATCGCGAGGATCGCGCCGACCGGGCGCAGCTTGCTGGCGGATGTCAGGTAGAGCAGGCCGATCGACATAACGATCATGCAGGCGACCCGCAGGATCGAATAGTCGATGCTGAAGATCGCGACGCCCATCACGAGCGCGATCACGACCGTGACGAGCAGCAGCATCGCGACCGCGAGCACGACGCTCGTCACGCGGTCGGCACGGTTCAGGAAGAACACGACGTACGCGGAGATCGCGGCTTCCGGCGTGCCGTAGCCGCTCGTCACGAGCACGACCAGCGCGCAGATCAGCGCGACGCGCACGGCCATCGCCGTGCGCCCCGGAAACGGTGCCAGCAGCCGCAGGACTTCGCGCGGGCCCGGCGAGCGGACGTCAGCGGCAGGCAGTGCCATGCCGGACCTCGACGATCGCGCTGGCGCCGACGCGCACGAGCTTGCCGTCGGGTTCGTCGAGCTTCACGCGCACGGGGAAGCGCTGCGCGACGTGTACCCAGTTCACCGAATTCTGCACGATCGGCAGCGAGCGCGGCAGGTTGATGCGAGCACTGTCCGCGATGCCCGCGCCGATGCCGACGACCTTGCCCGTCATCGGGCGGCTGCGGTCGATCATCGAATAGACGGTCGCGCAGTCTCCGACCTCGATGCGATTCAGCGACGTTTCGCGGAAATTGCCGACGGCGAACCATTCGCTTGCGTCGATCAGCGTGAAGATCGACTGGTTCGGCGCGAGGGTCTCGCCGGCGAGCACGGTCAAGCCTGTCACGAGCCCGTTGTGCGGCGCGCGCACGACCGTATCGTCGAGCGCGTGCTGCGCGCGGGCCAGCGCGGCCTCGCGCGCATGCAGCGTCGCGATCGCGTCGGCTTCGTCGCCGATCGTCTGCGTGGACGCGCGCTGCTGTTCCTGCGCCTGCGCGAGCGACACGGCCGCGTCGCGCTGGCGGACCTTCGCCTGGTCGAACTGCTGTGCGCTGACGTAGCCCTGCGCGGCGAGCGGCGCGAGCCGGTTCACGTCGCGCGTCGCGAGGTCGGCGTTCTGCGTCGCGCGCTTGACCTGCTCGGCGGCGACCGCCGCGTTCGAGCGTTCGCCGATCAGCGAACGGCGGCGCGTGTCGAGCGATGCGCGCGCGAGCTCGAGGTCGGCTTGCGCCTGTGCAACCGTCAGCCGGTACGGTACGGGATCGATTTCGTACAGCAGGTCGCCTTTCGCGACGCGCTGGTTTTCATGCACCGCGAGCCGCACGATGCGCCCGCCGACAGGCGACGCGACATGCACGACGTCCGCGTCGATCGACGCGTCGTCGGTGGACGGGTAGGCCGTCGTGCGGTGGTATGCGTACGCGAGCGCCGCGATGCCGAGCGCGACGATCGCGAGCGCGATCACGCGGCCTTTCATGGAGGGGCGGGCGGTTCCGGCGGCCTTCATGCGAACGGCCCCGTGCCGGTGAGCCAGACGAGCACGGCGATCACGAGCCCGATCGCGGTGCAGACGGCAAGCTGGTAAGGGACCGTGGCGGCCCAGCCGGTCGCGACGAACACGCGGTGCGCAACGATCGCGCCGACGATGCCGACGATCGCGCTGACGAGCCAGAGCGGGAAATACGCGCCGAACAGCACGTACGACGGTGCGCCGCGCGATGCGCAGCCCGCGAGCGGCAGGGCTGGCGTCAGGACGGCGGCGACGCGCAGGGGCGCGCGCGGCGTTGTTTTTCTCATGGTGTGACGAGCTCGACGATGGGGGGGATGCCGGGCGCGGCGCAATGCGGTTCGTCGCCGCGACGACGATTCCGAGATACGGGGCCGATAATAAAGCAGCGCGATGCGGACCGCCAGCCGTCCGTCTCGAGGGGGGCGGCACGGGCCACGGCCGGTCGCGCTGGCGGCGGTGCCGGCCAGTCCGGCATCGCGTTTCGGCGGGGCGGCCGGATCGCCGTGATTCTGCCAGCGCAAGCTCGTGTAGGGTTGCTAACGGACTGTAAAGGATGGTCAGATGAAAGAGGGTTGGCGAAATTTACCGCGCTGATGCGGCGGAATCGGCGTGGAAACGGCCGATCACCGCACGAAGCCGCGCGAGCCACCACCGGCGGCCGCGACCGGTCGTCGCGGCCGGGATCTGTGTACCATCGTGCGTATGGCGCGAAGCGCGGCACGGGGCGTCACGGCCCCGTGCGACGCGCGTCGCGGAAGCCGTATCGCAACGAAGGTGAGCGCTCCATGCGAAGTTTCTTTGTCCGGTTCATTGCAATCGGCGTGCTGTTCCATCTGTATGTCGGGATGCGGATCATTCCCGCCGCGTTCGCGTCGCCGGTCGCGCGCACGATCGCGGCGCTCGTGCTGGCGAGCTTCGTCGTGCTGATCCCGGTCGGCATGTTCTCGCGCCGCTTCGACGAAGGCTGGGCCGCGACGCTGGCAGGCTGGACCGGTGCGCTCGTGATGGGTTTCTTTTCGTCGCTGCTGGTGTTGACGTTCCTGCGCGAGTTCGTGCTGCTCGGCGTGTTCGCGTGGCGGCAGCTCGGGCACGACGGCGCGTGGAGCGGCGCCGCGGCCGACACGGCGCTCGGCGTGCTGGCGGCCGCGGTGCTCGTCACCGCGATCGGGTTTGCGGGCGCGCGCCGCACGGCGGCGGTCAAGCGCGTGTCGATTCCGGTCGCCGGGCTGCCGGCCGCGCTCGACGGGCTGACGATCGTGCAACTGTCCGACATCCACGTCGGGCCTACGATCAAGCGGCCCTATATCGAACGGATCGTGCGCGCGGTCAATGCGCTCGATGCGGACCTCGTCGTCGTGACGGGCGACGTGGTCGACGGTTCGGTCAAGCGCCTGCGCGAACACACCGCGCCGCTCGGCCGCATGCAGTCGCGGCACGGCAGCTTTCTCGTGACGGGCAATCACGAGTATTACGCGGGCGCGCATGAGTGGATCGACGAATTCCGGCGCATCGGGCTGACGGTGCTGCTGAACGAGCACGTGCTGATCGAGCACGACGGCGCGCGTGCGGTGCTCGCCGGCGTGACCGACTTCACGGCGGGCGGGTTCGATCCCGCGCATCGGAGCGACCCCGAGCAGGCGCTGGCGGGCGCGCCGCGCGACGTCGGCACGAAGATCCTGCTCGCGCACCAGCCGCGCAGCGCGGAAGCGGCGAACCGCGCGGGTTTTACCGTGCAACTGTCGGGGCACACGCACGGCGGCCAGTTCCTGCCGTGGCCGCCGTTCGTGCGGATGCAGCAGCCGGTGATCGGCGGGCTGAGCCGCTTCGGCGATCTGTGGCTCTATACGAGCCGCGGCACCGGATACTGGGGGCCGCCGAACCGCTTCGGCGTGCCGTCCGAGATCACGCTGATCCGGCTGACGCGCGGCGGCTAGTGTCCCGTTCCGTTGTTAACCGAACTATGTTCGCGTAGCATGTAGACGTCAACGGAACGGGAGACGTCAACATGGCGATGGGACGACCGAAGGCGGAACTGGTGCTGAGCGAAGACGAGCGCTCGCAACTGATGTCGATCGCGCGTTCTCGCTCGATTTCGGCTGCGTTGGTCACGCGGGCGCGCATCGTGCTGGCGGCCGCTGACGGCGAACCCAACAGTGCGATCGCGCAGCGCCTGCAAATCAGGCGCGCCACAGTGGGCAAATGGCGCCTGCGATTTCTGGAGCAGCGCATCAACGGACTCTATGACGAAGTACGCCCCGGCAAGCCGCGCACGATTGACGATG